>CAZZVX010000420.1:0-3950 GCA_964657535.1 Armatimonadota bacterium
CGGCGCACCTTTCTTTCTCTCCCTCCTCCGCCGTCAAAGCCGAGTTCCCTGAAGCCGATTAAGAGACTGCTGTGGCGGGCTGGGTTTTGCGGACCGGAGCGGTGCGCAGGTCGCGCAGACCGCCGGGGCGGAAGACGATGACGAGCGTAGTCGCGAGAGAGACGACGGCACAGATGAGAATCGTCAGCGGTGCGCCGATGAACTTGGCGAGCCACCCCGCGAAGAGCGAACCGAACGGCATGGTGCCGATGAACATCAGCGTGTAGATGCTCATCACGCGCCCGCGCAGGACGTCGGGGACGTTGAGTTGCATCAGCGTGTTGCTGGTCGCAAAGCACAGCACGAAGCCGTAAGAAACAATCGCCATCGTCGCGTAAGCCAGCCACAGCGTCCGCGAAACGGCGAAGACGACCAGAAAAACCGTCGCCAGCAGCGACCCGGCAATGAGCATATTACGCTGGCGGCGGGCATTCCCCAGGAAGGCCACGGTCAACGCGCCGCCCAATGCCCCCACCCCGCGTACCGTTTCCATGAAACCAAAGGCCTTGACCTGTGTGGCGTCCGGGGCGTGCGGTAGGAGCGTGAAGCGCACGAATACGGGAATCAGCACGTTGAACGAGAACGCAAATGTGCCGAACGAGCCGACCAATATGACCAAGTTACGGACGGTGTCATGCGCCTTGACGTAGCGGAAGCCCTCCACCGTCGAGGCCCAGACGCCGCGCAGGGACTTGTCGGCCTGAGCGCCAGCGGCCTGTGCGCGCCGGGGCGAGCGGATCATCAGCAAACCGACGATGACGGCCAGCGACAGCCCGGCATTGCCCAAAAAAGCAGCCCCGATGCTGACGTTTGCCGCCAGCAGCAGCCCGGCGACGGCGGGGCCGAGCGCGCGGGCGGCATTGAAGATGCTGGAATTGAGCGCGACGGCGCTGGGCAAATCTTCCTTGCCGACCATCTCAGCGACAAACGACTGGCGCGTGGGCATATCGAACGCCGCCGCGATGCCGGACAGGGCCGCAAAGAACATCACCTGCCAGATTTCGACCCGCCCCAGCACGCACAACAATCCCAGTCCGACGGCACAAAGAATCAAGGCGCTCTGTGTCACCAGCAGCATTTTGCGACGATCCACACGGTCGGCGACCACGCCGGCGAGCAGCGTAAAGAGAAAGATCGGCAGGCCGCCCGCGAAGTTGACCCAGCCGGAATAAAAGTTCGCCGCCGCCTCCACATCGGGCGATAGGCGGTGTGTCGGCGCGCCCGCCGCCGAGCCGCCGTGCCGCAGCAGGACGCGGGCGACCGGGTCCACCAGCAGCACGATCAGCCAGCCTTGGGCGAGATTCTGCGCCCAGGTGCCGATCAACGAGATCCATTGTCCCGTAAAGAACAGGCGGAAGTTGCGGTTGCGCAACGCCCGGAACGCGCCGCCTTTTGCCTGCGAACGGGGCGACTGCTCAGTCTCTGTTGGAGCAGTGCCGACGGCGATTGTCTCCCGGCGTTCATCGTCGAACGCCTCGTCTTCCATGCGTGTACTTGCCATCGTGAATCCTTTAGCGAATGCTCTCCGCGCGGAGAGCGTCTGTCAGCGCGGCGTCGGCCTGCGCTTCGTCCTGTTCGATTCGGCGGACGGCGGCGGCAAGCGGCGAAAGCGCGGAAATCAAGGTGTCTGCCTCCGCCGGCGCGAGGTGCGCCAATGCCAGCGCCAATCTCTCGTGCCGCAGGCGGCGTCGCTCTTCCAGCAGGCGTCGTCCGCCGTCGGTGAGCGCGAGGCGCACGACGCGGCGGTCATCCGGGTCGGAGTGTTCTCGCCGGACAAGGCCGCGCTTTTCGATCCGCTCTGCGATCTGCGTTGCGGTGCTGAGTGCGACACCCAGCGCGTCGGCCAATTCACCCATCGTCGGCGTCCGCTCCGGCAGACCGCGTCCGAGGACATTGAGTACGCGGAGTTGGGCCACGGGTAGATCCCACAGCCCGGCCACTTGCGTGTCCCGCGCATAAAGGATGCGGACGATCCCGATAAGTAGATGTTCTACTTCGTCAGTCTTGTTTTCGGCGCGATCCTGCGTGAGTGTCAATTGTTGGCCTATGTAAATATTTGGCATGCCTGAAGGTTATCATGATAACATAATCCGGCTTTTCTTCGTTCCCTATATCTACAAATTCAGGCAGGCTGTGCCGATAATCGGGAATGACTTAACAGCAGGCGGTCAATGAGGATCGTCATCGCTGTCAGCCTTGATTGCTTCGGCCACAGCGCTGTGGTTCCCCACTTACCCGTGGAACTGATGTTAAAAATAACGCACTTGGTCGGAGATCATGCTCGACTTTTTGTTTCAGAATCACCCGCAGCCCATGTGCGTTTATGACACGGTGACCTTCCGGTTTCTGGATGTCAACCGTATGTTTGCCGCCCGTTACGGCTACAGCCGCGACGAACTGTTGTCGCGCCCCATTCAGCGCGTCTTTTTCCCGGAAGATCGTCCCGATCTGGATCGTCTGCTGGCGTCCGAGATAGCGGCCGCTCCGTCTTCATCCACCTGGCGCCAGCGCACCAAAGAGGGGGAGACATTGTGGATGGAGATTCACTCCTACCCCACCGTCTTCCAGGACACCCCCGCGCGGCTTGTCGTGGCAAACGACATCAGTGAGCGGCTGCAGGCGGAAGAAGCCTTGCGGCAGGCGGAGCGCAATTACCGAAGCATCTTTGAGAACGCAGTCGAGGGCATTTTCCAGACGTCGCCGAGCGGGCAGTATCTGCGCGCCAATCCGGCGCTGGCCCGTATCTACGGCTATGATTCTCCCCAAGACCTGATGACGCATCTGACGGACATTTCACGGCAGCTTTACGTGGACCCGTCGGACCGCGCCCGGTTCGCGGCGCTGATGCAGGCGGGGGACTCAGTGGCGGGCTTTGAGGCGCAGATCTACCGCAAAGACCGCAGCGTGATCTGGATCTCGGAACACGCGCGGGCGGTCCGGGACGGAGACGGCGCGCTGCAATACTACGAAGGCATGGTCGAGGACATCACGGCCCGCAAGACGTGGGAGGCCGAGCGCGAGCGTCTGTTCCAGGAGGCCATTGACCGGGCGGACCGCGACCCCCTGACGGGACTGTGGAACCACCGGGCGTTCCATCACCGGCTGCAGGCGGAGGCGGAGCGCGCGGCGCGGGACAGGACGACGCTGGCGGTCATCGTGCTGGACATGGACAACTTCAAGTTCTTCAATGACGCCTACGGCCACGCGGTCGGCGACGACGTGCTGCGCCTGGTCGCGTCAACTCTGCGGGAGTGCTGCCGCGCGGGGGACGTGCTGGCCCGTTTCGGCGGCGACGAGTTCGCGCTGCTGCTGCCGGGGGCGTCGCGGGAGCGGGCGATGCGGCTGACGGACCGGCTGCAGAGCAGTCTGGACGCGAACGGCTACCGGCCTGTCGGCGCGGACAGCGTCATCCCTCTGTCGCTCTCGGTGGGCATTGCGGTGCTGCCCGATGACGGCTGGGAGCGGCTGGAAGTCCTGGAAACGGCGGACGCGCGGCTGATGCGGGCGAAGTCCGGCGGCAACGAGGACGGGTCGCTGGAGCGCCTGCGGGCGTCCTTGACGAGCCGGGTGCAGGGCTTCTCGATGCTGGACGCGCTGGTGGCCGCCGTGGACAACAAGGACCGCTACACGCGCCGCCACTCGGAAGACGTCTTAGCCTACAGCCTGCAGATCGCCCGCGAGCTGGGGCTGGACGAAGAGGCGCAGCAGACCGTGCAGGCGGCGGCCCTGCTGCACGACGTCGGCAAGATCGGCGTCCCGGACCGCGTCCTGCGCAAGCCGGGCAAACTCACCGACGAGGAGTTCGAGGCCATCAAGCAGCACCCGCTGATGGGGGCGATCATTGTCGGGGCGGTGCCGGGGCTGGAAGACACGCTGGACGCCATCCGCCACCACCACGAGCGCTGGGACGG
>CAZZVX010000421.1:0-3930 GCA_964657535.1 Armatimonadota bacterium
CCCGTCTTCAGGCGCACCGTCGGGAAGCCCAGCCCGCGCAGCGCGTCCGACAGCGACACGGCGGGCGCTTCGCCTAGGCGCCCGCCCGCCGTCCGCTCCTCGCCCCGGAACATCAGGCCGCGCAGGAACGTCCCGGTCGTGATGACCACGCTGCGGGCGCGGAACGTCTCGCCGCCCGCCGTCCGCAGCCCGGCGACCCGCCCCGCTTCCACCACCAACTCCTCGACCATGCCCTCCTGCAGTGTGAGATGGGGCGCGGCTTCCAGCGTCTCGCGCATCGTGCGGCTGTAGAGGTCCTTGTCGCACTGGGCGCGCAGGGCCTGGACGGCGGGGCCTTTGCCGGTGTTCAGCATCCGAATGTGGGTCAGCGTCCGGTCCGTGTTGACGCCCATCCGCCCGCCGAGCGCGTCTATCTCGCGCACCAGATGGCCTTTGGCGGGGCCGCCGACCGAGCAGTTGCAGGGCATCAGCGCCACTTTGTCCAGCGACAGCGTCAGGCACAGCGTCTCCGCCCCCAGCCGCGCGGCCGCCAGCGCCGCCTCCGCGCCCGCGTGTCCCGCGCCCACCACGATCACATCAAAGTCAGACATAGGCCTATTATACCAGACGCGCCGCCCCGCGCAGGAATCGCGCCCCCTCCCGCCGAACATTCCCTCGGCCAAGCGCTCCTGACCGCAGTGACTGTCAACAGCGCACAAAGCACGGCGAGTGCATGGCATAAGCATGACACGAATGAATAGCCAGCGTCGTTCAGTTCTCCCAGAGCTGAACCCCTGGGCTGCCGGGGAAAAGACTGCCCGCCTGCGCGGGCGAAGATTGAGGCAGGATGACTCCTTCCGCGCCCGCGCAGGCGGGCAGTCCGCTCTTTGATAGCCCAGGGGTTCAGCCCTGGGAACGCGAGGCCGAGTCGAGAGAGTTCGAGCAGAGGCTTGAGGCCGTCGGGGTTCCGTACACGCGGGCGGGCGCGTCCATCCGCATCACCGGTCACGTTCGCAACGGCGGCACGACATAACAACAGTCGCAGCGGATGCCGGACTGCGCTCCTTCGTTGCTCCGCTCGTCGCCGCTGGACAGGACCGTGATACCGCAGGACAATTGTTGCAATGAGTCAATGGCGGCGAGTCGCAATCGAGCGGTTCCCTTCTCTGCACCGTGACATCGCGGACGCGGAAAGCATCGGGTCTCTGTGGTCGGAGTTGAGTCGTCGGCTCGAAGCCGCCTACCGCCTGCCCACGCTCGATGAGCGGTTCGTGGCGGACGTGTACGACTACGCCCACTGGTGCCTGTGTCACCGGAGCATTGATGTCCGCACCGCCGTCGTCTTGCATTTCTACGAAGACCTGGCCGACACAATCGCACTCCGCAGGGATGTCGCCCGGTGGCTGTCGCAGGAGGATTTCGACCTGCTGGAGTTCGCCTGGCGGTACGTCCTGAAAGATGAGGCAACGGTCGCCGCGTTCCGTCGCGAGTTCGTGGAGCGGAAGGCCGACTTGCAGGCGCAGGCCTCGCGGCATCGGAAGCCGGAGAAGATCAGGCGCAAGCCGGAACACGCTGCGGCATAACAAGCCGCTGCACACGGCGCCTGACGCACAATTTGGCTGTTCTGTCACCGCGCCCGGCTTGGTGCAGACTGGGACACAGGGGTAAAAAATGGACATCAAAAGAAGCGGTTCACAGCCTTCCGGCAAAGGCCCCGCCGAGTGGTTCACCGGCACCGTGCGCATTGACCCGCTCTTCCAGGCCGACGACCCGGCGCGCGCCGTCGGCGCGAGCGTCACGTTTGAGCCGGGCGCGCGGACCGCGTGGCACACCCACCCGCTCGGACAGACCTTGATCGTGACCGCCGGCGGCGGCCTGGCGCAGCGCTGGGGCGGCCCGATTGAGCCGATCCGGCCCGGCGACGTGGTCTGGTTCTCGCCCGGCGAGAAGCACTGGCACGGCGCGTCGCCCACCACGGCCATGACGCACACCGCCATCCAGGAACGGCTCGACGGCAAGGCCGTTGACTGGATGGAACACGTCAGCGACGAACAGTACCAGGCCGGGTCAGCCGCCGAATGACGCGCCGCCGGGTATCAGGACCCTATGAGCAACCTTGATGACTCCCTCGCCGTCCGCGAACTCAACCACGTCGCGCTGCACGTCCGCGACCTCGACGCCTCCGTCCGCTTCTACTGCGACGTTCTGGGGCTGCCGCGCCTGCCCCGACCCGCCTTCGGTTTTGACGGGGCGTGGTTCGCGCTCGGCCGCCAGGAACTCCACCTGATCGCCGATCCGACGCGGCAGGGCGGCTCGCACCCCTTCCACTTCGCCCTGCAAGTGACGGACGCCTACGCGGCGGCCGGCGCGCTCCGCGCTCGCGGCGTCACCGACTTCCGAGGCCCGGCCCCGCGCCCCGACGGGGCCGTGCAGGTCTTCCTCCCCGACCCCGACGGCTTCGTGATCGAACTGGTGTCCGCCGGCCCTTCGGCGGCGTAGGGGACTGCCCTCTTCGCGATTTTGTCCGAACAAAACCTTCCACCAGCACTCCAAAGTCATCGGAAACTAATTCTCAAGAGGCTTGACAAACTGTGGTTAGTCTGTTATTATGTCCGTACAAAGAGTGTTGTACGGACATAATAGCGAAAAAGACAATGCCCGCGATAGAACTGCTCGATAAATTCATCATAGACCGCCGCCGTGGGTCGCCCATGCACGCGCAGATCCTCCGCGCGCTCCGCAAGATGATTGACGCTCACTTCGCCGACGGCGACCCGTTCTTCACGGAGATGGAGATCGTCGCGCGGTTGGGCGTCTCGCGCGCCACGGTGCGGCAGGCCCTGGGCGAACTCAGCCGCGAAGGCATCCTCCTGCGCCGTCCCTCCGTCGGCACCGTCGTCACGAAGAATGCCAACGCTTCCGGCGGCCCTCTGCCGGGGCCGCCCCAGGACGCGGTCGCGCAGAGCCGCATCGGGGTCGTGATCCCCGAATACGACTCGGAACTGACCGCCATGCTCCTGCAAAAGATCGTGGAAGAAGGCCGCCGTCACAGCCACGCCGTTCAGGTCTACTACACGCACCGCGGCGAAGACCTGCAGCGCGCGTTCGGCCAGATCCATCACGGCCCGGACCAGGAGCGCTTCATTCTGTGCCTGCCCCCCTCGGCGGCGCTGGAACTCAGCGAAGCCCTCTGGGACAGCGGCTACCGGACCGTCTCGATTGACGCCCCCTCCCGTCCGTACCCAGGCGCCGTGGTCGAGACGGACGCCCGCATGGCCGTTCAGATGGGCGTTGACTACCTGCGCTCGCTCGGCCACCGACAGATCACGCTCCTGGTCAACGAGCCGGCGGACAGATTAAGCGTCCAGGAGAAGGTCGAGCAGTTCCGGCAGGCGCAGCCGCAGGGGCGCGTCGTCGTCTGCGGCACCCACGACTGGGAGAACTCCTACGCGGCCGCTTACGCGCACATGCCGGACGTCTGGGAGACGACCGACGGAGTCCGGCCGACCGCGATCATGACCGTGTCCGACCCCGGCGCGTGGGCGGCCCTGCGCTGGCTGGCCGAGCGGGGCCTCGCCGTGCCGGGCGCGGTCTCCGTCCTGGGCTTCGAGGACGCCCGTTCGAGCCAGTTCATGCACCCGTCCCTCTCGACTATCGCGCATCCTATTGAGGCAATTGCCCGCACCGCCGTCGAAATGCTCCGGCAGGCGGCGGACGCTCCGCGCGAGCGCCGCCTGCCGCCTCAATTGATCGTCCGGGAAAGCACCGGCCCCGCGCCCGACTGAAAGATGCGTCGCCGTCGCAAAACTTTTGCGACTATCGCCATCTTGTTAACAGACCAAAAGGAGAAACTCATGGAAAACGTCTTGTCACCGAAACCCGCGCCCGTCAAAGCGCGCGGTTTTACACTCATTGAACTGCTCGTCGTCATCGCTATTATCGCGATCCTGG
>CAZZVX010000422.1:0-3433 GCA_964657535.1 Armatimonadota bacterium
CCTCTTATTGCGTTCTCCATCTTCATCGGGCCGCTTGTGATAGACCCACTGTTCAACACGTTCACGCCCCTGCCGCCCGGCCCGCTGCGGACTCAAATTCGCGCGTTGGCAATCAAAGCGGGCATCCCCGATGCGCCGATCTATGTGGAAAACGCGAGTCGTCAGACGGACGAGACCAATGCGTATGTCACGGGCATCGGGTCGTCGGCGCGGATCGTGCTTTGGGACACGCTCTTAAAGGGCCACAACAGAATGCCGGACGACCAGATTCTGGCGATTGTCGGGCATGAGATGGGCCACTACGTCCTGAAGCATATTTATCGGGGCTTCGCCGAGGCTGTGGGAGGCTTGTTGATCGCCCTGCCCCTGCTGCAATTCCTGGTACAGAAAACGATCAAACGCTTTGGCCCACGCTGGCGCGTGATGGGGCTGACCGACCCGGCGGCGATTCCCGTCTTTCTTCTCGTGTTCGGCGTGATGAACTTTCTGGCCGATCCGATCACCAACGCGCTGTCCCGGCAGATCGAGCACCAGGCCGACGCTTACGGGCTGGCCGTCACGCAGAACCGCGTGGCGATGGCGCAGGCGTTCGTCTCGCTCTCCGAGCAGAACCTGGACGACCCGAACCCGCCGCCGTTCATCAAGTTCTGGCTGTTTTCCCACCCGCCCCTCGGCGAGCGCATCGCCTTCGCCCTGGGCAGGAAATCCGGCGCGGGGAACGAATAAACAGAAAACAGGCCCCGCGCAGTGCGCGGGGCCTGAACAGACAATCGGACCGTGACGTTTATGCCGTGCGGCGGCGCTTGGCGGCGCAGAAGGCTAGGCCGGACAGGCCGACCAGCAGAAGCGGCAGGGTGGCCGGTTCGGGGACGGCGGCTTTGGTGATGTAGTCCTGCTTGTGGCTGCCGTTGGCGTCAACCGGGGCCTGGATCCATTCGGCGGAGGACGACTTGTAGCCGGCGTTGCTCGCGGCCTGCGCCTCGAAGCCGCTGACCAGGCCGGCGTAGGCCGAGCTGCCTTGCAGCGAACCGTAGCCCAGGCCGTCGCCGCCGTCCTGCGCGATGTCCCAGATCGCCATGTTGACGCCCGCCATGTCCTGGCTGAGCGACAGGCTGTTGTTGAAGGTCGCGGCGCCGGCGTTCAGGTACGTGTCGGACAGGAACGCGATCTCGCTGGCGCGGGCGTCGGCGCTGAGCGTGCCGGACGGCTTGAAGTCGCTGCCGTTCATGGCGGAGGCGAGGCCGCCGTTGTAGTAGCTGCCGACCAGCGGCCCGGCGGCGTCCGTGACGAGGTGGCTGGTGTTGGCCGTGTAGGTGTCTCCGGCGTGAATCTCATGCGTGGCGTCGGTGCAGAAGATGTTGACGACGGGGCCGCCGTCGAGCGTGCCTTTGTACTCGCCGGCGTAGACGTTCTCGAAAGAACCGCCGCCGTTGACGCTCAGGCTGACGACGCTGGAAGCGGACATATCATTGACGAACGAGAACTGCTGCGTCTGCGCGGCGCTGGGGCGGCTCAGGATCAGCATCAGGGCGGTGCCGGCGAGGACCGGCCAGGTTTTGGTGGACAATTGCATCTTTCTTTCTCCTTGCGTGACGAACATCGTTGTGGTGATGTTCTCTGCGAAATCCGTGCCAACTCGGTCCAGAATGGAGTCTCAACGTAACAACATGACCAAAACCCGTATTCCTGACGGTGTGACGCTGCGCCGCGCCGAGCGCGCCGACGCTCCCGCCCTGATTCAGCTCGTCGTCGCGCTCGCCGACTACGAGAAACTGCCCCCGCCGGACGCCGACGCCCAGGCAAGGCTGATCGAACACGGCTTCGGCGACGCGCCGCTCTACGAGGCATGGCTCGCCGAATGTGATGGGACACCCGTCGGCTACGCCTTTTTGATCCAGACTTACTCCACGTTCCTGGCCCGTCCGACGCTGTATCTGGAGGATTTGTTCCTGCTGCCGGAATACCGCCGCCGGGGGATCGGCGGCGCGCTGCTGCGCCACTGCGTCGCGCTGGCCCACGAGCGTGGCGGCGGGCGCATGGAGTGGACCTGCCTGGACTGGAACACCACGGCCCAGGCCGTGTACGAAAAAATGGGCGCGCGCCGCCTGTCCGACTGGTACCTGTACCGCCTGACCCGCGACGCCATGGAAACGCTCTTGGCCGACGGCTCTTGACTGTTTACGCATGATGCATACAGTATTACGCATCATGCGTAAAAATCGAATGCTGGATGCCTTGTTTCCAAAGACGCGCCAGGAAGTGCTGTCCACGCTGCTGCTTTGGCCTGAACGCCGCTGGTATCTCAGCGACCTAGCGCAGCAGTTGGGGGTACGCCCTTCCAGCCTGCAGCGCGAGTTGGCATCACTGACCGAGGCCGGGATTCTCCAGCGCGAGGCCGACGGCAATCGCGTTTATTATCAAGCCGATCCGGCCTTTCCGCTGCTGCCCGACCTGCAAAGCATTTTCGTCAAAACCATCGGCATTGCCGACAAAGTCAAAGCGGCTTTACAGCCGGTTTTGGAGGCGGCGGATTTCGCCTTCATTTTCGGCTCCCTCGCGCGGGCCGAGCAGACAGCGCACAGCGACGTAGACCTGATGATCGTCGGTTCAATCCGCCTGACCGACCTGTCTTTATCCCTGCGCGCGTTGGGCGTTCCCGTCAACGTCAGTCTTTACACACAAGAAGAATTTGAGGACAAACTGCGCCAGGGCCATCATTTCCTCAACACGGTTGCGCGCGGCAGAAAAATCTTCCTGAAAGGCACAGAACATGAGTTGGCAGACCTTGTTGGCAAGCCAGCGGGTCAAGACGCACGCCACCAGCCTGCGTGAGATTAACGACCTCCGCGCTGTGATTGAACGCGACCTTGCCGATGCCGCCATTGCGGCTCTTTAGGCGGGTCGTCGTTTCGCGGCTGCCTACAACGGCGCACTGCAAACGGCGACGATGGCGATTGCCTGCGCCGGTTACCGCACATCCGGCTTGGGACACCGTCAGACGACTTTTGAGGCGGCGGAACTGGCGCTTGGGCCGGGAAGCGCGCCCTTCAGGGCTTACTTTGACGCCTGCCGCCGCAAGCGAAATACCGTAGACTATGATCGCGCCCATGTCGCTAGTGAGACGGAAGCGCAGCAGGTTTTAACGGAAGCAAAGAACTTTCTTCAATTCACAGAAAACTGGATCACCCAAAACCATCTGCAGTTCAAGAAAGTGTAGGACAATTGATGTTTCGGCCCGGAGAAGTTTGGCGCGACAATGACGGCGTTCCCATTCAGGCGCATGGGGGCGGGGTGCTGTACGACGGCGGCGTGTACTATTGGTTCGGCGAGAACAAGGACGGAACGACGGCGGCGCAGGGCGGACGCCTGGACGTGGTCGGCGTCTCGTGCTACTCGTCCCAGGATTTAGAACACTGGCAGAACCGGGGCGTCG
>CAZZVX010000422.1:3443-3892 GCA_964657535.1 Armatimonadota bacterium
CCTGCCCGCCGTGCCGGACGACCCCGCGCACGACCTGCACCCAAGCAAGGTCGTGGAGCGGCCCAAAGTGCTGAAGAACCCGAACACGGGTCAGTACGTCATGTGGATGCACATTGACAGCGCCGACTACAAGTACGCCCGCGCAGGCGTCGCCGTCAGCGACGCGCCGACCGGGCCGTACCGCTATGTCGGCAGTCTGCGGCCCAACGGCTACGAGAGCCGCGACATGACCGTGTTCGGGGACACGGACGGCGCGGCCTATCTGTTCTATTCCTCGGACATGAACGCGACCCTGCGCATCGCGCGGCTGACGGACGATTACTGGGGCGTGACCGAAGACGCGGCGACGGCGTTTGAGGGCCGCTCGCGGGAAGCGCCCGCCGTCTTTGTCCACGACGGAACCTATTACTGCGTCACGTCCGGCTGCACCGGCTGGGCGCCCAACGAGG
>CAZZVX010000423.1:0-3888 GCA_964657535.1 Armatimonadota bacterium
CAGCGGTTCCAGCACGGTCGCGGCCGTTTCGGGCGGCCACAGACGCGCCCGGTAGTTGACATCCAGCGATACCGTCATGCCTCCCGCTTTGGCCCGCCCGATGGCATCCGTCACGGTTTCCGCGCACGAGGCGGACAGCGCGGGCGTGATGCCGGTGACGTGCAGGTGACGGTGCGCCGCCAGCAGCGCGTCCGGCAGGTCGGCAGGCGACAGGCGACAGGCGGCGGAATCGGCGCGGTCATAAATGACCGTCGCGGCACGTGGTTCGGCGGCCGGCTCGGCGTAGAAGATTCCCTGCCGCTCGTCCGGCGGCGTCCAGACGACGTGCGAGACATCTACGCCCGCCGCGCGCAGGGTGTCGGCGATCTTGCGCCCGACGGCATTCTCCGGCAGACGGCTCACCCAGGTGACAGATGTCCCTAGTACGCACAGCGCGGCGGCGACGTTGGACTCGCTGCCGGCGACCCAAACATCGAACGCGGGCGCCTGCGTCAGCCTTTGCCGCCCCGGCGGCGTCAGGCGCAGCATCGTCTCCCCGAACGTCAGCACGTCCCGCCGGACCTCATGTGATATGGTTGCCATACGACTCTGGGTTACGCTTGACCGGCGCACAGTTGATAGGCGGCGCGCAATGCGGCCACCGGATCGCCTTTTGGCAAGAATTCCTGGCCGACGTAGCCCGTAAAGCCGGTCTCTCGAATCGCCTGCATGATCGGCGGGTAGTACAGTTCCTGCGTCTCGTCAATCTCATGCCGTCCGGGAACGCCCGCCGTGTGATAATGACCGAACTGCGCGTAATGGTCGCGGATCGTCTTGATGATGTCACCCTCCATCACCTGCATATGATAAATGTCGTACAGCAGTTTGACACGGGGCGACCCAACGAGTTCGCACACACGGACGCCCCAGGCCGTGTGGTCGCACTGGTAGCCCGCATGGTCCGCCTTGCTGTTGAGCAGTTCCAGCACCAGCGTCACACTCGCGGCTTCGGCGTCCGGCGCGACCCGGCGCAAGCCGTTCGCCGTGTTCTCAATCCCCTGTTCATCCGTCAGGCCGTTCCGCCGACCGCCGCTGAAGACGATTAAACTCGGAATGTGATACTTCTGGGCGAGTTCCAGATTCCGCCGAATCTCCCGCTCGATACGCGCGTGTTCCCTTGGGTCGTTCAGGCCGCTCTCGATGGAGCGATGCCCGCCGTGCGACGCGATCAACAGTCCCGCGTCCTGCACCTGGGCGAATTTTTCCTCGGCGATCAGTTCGACTGCGTCGTAGCCGATGGTCCGGATTTCGCGCAGGAGCCGCGTGTCGTCCACGCCGCGCCCGCTCACGCACCACCACGCGACGGATTGCTTGATTTGAGTCGTCATATCGGCGGTAGATTCCGGCACCGGCAGCGAAACTCCTTCCTCAATAGTCCATTGATTTTGGTCGCCTGCACTTGACAGAGGCAGTTCTTGACGCCATAATATTGGATGGAAAGAAATAAAGATGCGGATGAGGGATGGCGATATGACAAAAACGGGAGAAATCGCCCGAAAACTTTCGGCGGAGGGTGTCCGTGAGACGCCGCCTTCTTACGGGCCGGGCAGGCCGCCGGTGCATGACGAAGAGTGGACGAAAGTGACGGTCGTACTGCTCAACCGCCAAATCGTGCATTTGGACTTGATCGCCGCCGACATCCGGGCGACGACGGGCGCGGCCATCAAACGCGCGGAAATCCTTCGCGCCCTCGTGGACACCCTCGCCGCCAGCGGCATTGACCTGACCTCGGCGACTTCCGAGGCCGATCTACGGGCCCTCCTGTCGGCACATCTGCGGCAGACGGACGGGGAGACTGCCCATGGCAAGTGACATCCAGCGCCGTCTCGCTTTTGACTACCCCGCCGAGCAGACCGGACGCTCTCTCGCTGTCCACGCCGACTGTTTCGAGTGGCTGGCCCGTCTCCCGGAGAACAGCCTGCACGCCATCGTCACCGACCCGCCCTATGGGGTTAAAGAGTACGACTTTGACCAGATCGAGAAGCGGTCGAACGGCAGCGGCGGCGTCTGGCGGATTCCTCCCTCGTTCGACGGTCATGTTCGCGCCCCATTGCCGCGATTCACGGCCTTGAACGGCAAAGAGCGGGCGGAGCTGCAGCGGTTTTTTCAAGAATGGGCGCGGCTGGCCGTTCACGCCTTGCGCCCCGGCGGTCACGTCTTCGTCGCCGGCAATGCCTTTCTGTCGCAATTGGTATTCACGGCACTGGTCGAGGGCGGCTTGGAGTTCAGGGGAGAGTTGATCCGTCTGGTGCAGACATTGCGCGGGGGTGATCGGCCCAAAAACGCTGAAGAAGAGTTCGCCTGCGTGTCATCACTGCCGCGAGGAAGTTATGAACCCTGGGGCATCCTGCGAAAGCCACTCCTGCCGGGAATGAAAGTCAGTGACTGTCTGCGGGAGTATCAAACGGGAGGTCTGCGGCGTTTCCCGGACGGCAGACCGTTCAGCGACGTCATCCTGAGTGAGCGCACTCCGCAAAAAGAACGTTCCATTGCCGGACATCCGAGTATCAAGCCGCAGTCGCTGCTGCGCCAGATCGTCTATGCGTCCCTGCCTCTCGGCGTGGGCGTCATTGCCGACCCATTCATGGGTTCAGGGTCTACCGTCGCGGCGGCGGAAGCCGTCGGCGCAGTGTGTGTCGGCGTGGAGCGTCACCAAGAATACTACGAAATGGCGTGTGCGGCTATTCCGAAACTGGCGGGTCTTCAGGCGGCGAGCCTGAAGAAAGAGCAAACGACTCTGCCTCTTGAGTGATGTCAGAGGCCCGATAAATCCAGTTTTGGCCATCTTTTCATACCCGGACGCATTGATACTGGCAGTGATTGTTCGTCGGCTTGTCTCAGAACGACCGGCGAAAGTCCAGTCTGCCTTTGTCAGTTCTGCGCCAAAGACTCCCAGGAAGCGAAATGGACGCGGCACGACTTCACTGCCGATGTCACGAGGACGGTTGCTGTCATAGACGAACACCATCAGCCAGACATCTTCTGGATTATGACCCTGCCAGCCTCGCAAATAGCGTGAGCCCTTCAGTTCAATACCGTCGTGGGCATACTGAACGGCATTATTAGGAAACGTATCGGCGGGAATAAGATCGGGATGACCATTATGGTACTGGTTTTTAACCAAACCCGGACAATGCTTGGGAATGTTGGAACTCATGAACTCGCTAACAAGAGTGCTGAAGTTCGCGGGCATCATCATGCTTTCCAGACGCTCGATGCCGTTTCTGCGGAGTTCAACGTTCATGTAACCGAGAAAACTGACAAACCCGCTCATGGCGGACTTGATATGCCCCGTCGTCAGGCTATAAGGAAGAATAACACCGACGTTGAAGCCAGCAGTCTCGACAGGAGCGGGTTGACAGGCAATGATCTCAGGGTCTTCCGGCACGCGGCGGTCTAACCTTCCAGCAGGGAGAGCGGGTTTTGCAGGAGGCGCTTGAGTTCCTGCAAGAACTTGGCGCCGGTCGCGCCGTCCATGACGCGGTGATCGCCGCTGAAGGTGAGGTTCATGCGCGGGCGGACGGCGATGGTGTCGTCTTCCAGAACGATGGCCTTCTTGACGATGCTGGCGACGGCCAGAATCGCGCCCTGGGCAGGGTCAATGATGGCGATGAAGTTTTCGACATCGAAGCCGCCCAAGTTGGAGACGGTGAACGTGCCGCCGCTGTATTCGCTCGGCTGGAGCTTCTTGTCGCGCGCTTTTTTGATCAGGTCTTTGCCGGTCTGCGAGAGTTTGCGCAGGGGCAAGGTGTCGGCGTCGCGGATGACGGGGACGATCAGCCCGTCGTCGAGGGCGACGGCGATGCCGACATGGACTCCATTACCGGGGTAGAGTTTGTCGTCGCGGTA
>CAZZVX010000424.1:0-3887 GCA_964657535.1 Armatimonadota bacterium
GCGGGTCCAAAGGCTACGGCGAGGCGCACACGGGCGCCATCAAAGGCGACTGGGGCGGCCCCGCGCTCGAAGACCTGAACGCCGTCGTGGACGAGGCTGTTCGACGTCGTTATGCCGACCCGGACAGACTGGCGATCATGGGCGGGTCGTATGGCGGCTACATGGCGGCCTGGGCCGTCGGCCACACGGATCGGTTCGCCTGCGCCATCGCGGACCGCCTGGTCGGCAATGTCCACTCCATGTCTGGCACCGTGGACTTCCCCTGGCATCACGGATTGTACTACCGGGGCAACGCCTGGGATGATCCGTCGGATCTGTGGAAGCACTCGCCGCTGGCGTTCGCCGGGAAGATTCACACGCCGCTGCTGCTGATCCACTCCGACGGCGACCTACGCTGCCCCGTCAGTCAGGCCGAGGAGCTGTTCGCCGCCCTGCGCCTGCAGCGCAAGCCCGTCGAGTTCGTCCGCTACCCCGCCGAAACCTCGCACGGCCTTTCCCGCAGCGGCCCGCCCGACCTGCGCCTGGACCGCCTCCACCGAAATCTCGCTTGGCTGGACAAATATCTAAAACCTGGGAAGTAGTCTCCGGTCACTGTCCCACTTTCACAAAAAGGTAACGCACGATGAAACCTCCGAAAGGCACCACTCTGAGACTGTTCCTTCTGGGAACAATGCCACTCTGCCTTGGTCTTGTCCCCGCAGCAAGCGCAAAACCCGCGAAAGCGCTGCCTAAGAAGGCGCCGATGATCAAGGCGCCTATGGCAAAACTGCCGGAGACCATCGGCGGCGGGACCGTGACCGATCCGGCGGTGGGGCCGCCGCCGTCCTTCGGGATCGGCGGGCCGAACATGGTGCTGGTGAAGAACTGGCACTTCGGCACGGGCGGCACCATCAAAAACTACGCCGACATGAGCGCCAACTTCCAGTACCACGACCAGTTCGGCACCATCGGCAACGGCACCAATTACGGGGCGCTCATGGTCGCCCCCGACCAGGCCGACGCGCTGCCCGATCAGCCGATTGAGGGCGTGGACAGTCCGCCCGTGCGCGAGTTCACGGCGGACTCGCTGAAAACCTACCTCACCGGCCTGGACGGGGCCACGCTCTGCAAGCCGAAGCTGCACAACGCCGGCTGCGGCTCGTTCATGGCGAAGTGGAAATTGCCCAACGGCGGCTCGCTTCTGGGCCGGGACATCGTCTGGGAGACGCGCGTGCGCTACGTCACGCCCCCCTACTTCTGGTTCGCGATCTGGACGGCGGGCAACAAGTGGAAGTGGGACGGCCACGCGCAGGGCGCCGAGCAGGACCTGATCGAGAGTTTCGGCTACGACAACGGGGACGATCCCAGGTTCAAAAATTTCGACGGGCGGGCCTGGCATTCCAACAGCGTCGCTTACCCGACGAAAGACACCGTGGACTACGCGGACTGGAGCAAAACGATGGCCGCGCAGGGGATCGCGTCCTACGACGCCAGCCAGTACCACGTCTGGACCTGGTACTACAAGAAGGACGATACTTATGCCATGTATGTGGACGGCGTGAAGGTCCAGAGCGGGTCGGATTATCACTGGACCTACGGCGGCAAGCCGACGGACGAGCCGATTGACATGGACTTCCTGTTCGACGCTGGCTGGGGCCACACCCAGATCGGCAGCGTCAACAAACCCCTGCCCGCCTCGGCCTTCGTCGGCAAGTTCTACGAGTGGAACTACAGCCGCGTCTACCTCAGCGGCGGCGCGGCGCATTAAGACGACACAGCCAATCACATCCCCGGCTTTGCGGCGGGAGCCGGATTCGGGGGCGGGAGCGTGGTGATGGGCGGCTGATGGGGGCCGTCGGGGTGGAAAGGGGCGCGGCTGAGGCAGAAGGCGTCTATGGCGAGCGTGTAGTGGTCGTCGGCGGGGCGGTGGCCCAGGATGACAATCGTCAGGGTGTGCTTGCCGCTGCCCAGCGTCACGTCGCCCAGGTTGCTCCAGACGAACTTGCCCGCGTAGGACGCGCCTTCGGTCGGAGCGCCGTGGACTTCGGTCGCCACGCCGTCGTCCACGCTGTAGCGGAAGGCGGAGACGTTTGAGGCGCCGAGCGGGCTGCCGGCCATCCAGACCGCGTAGCGGCCCGATGCGTTGACGGTGAACGTGTACTCGGCGCGGTAGCCGCCGTCGTCATTGCCTGCGGTCGGGCGCGGCGGCGGCAGGGCCGTGTCCAGGGAAAGATAGGCGCCGCCGGACGCTGCGGGGGCGGAGACGAGCGAGTCGAACGTGTACTTGGCGGCGCTCTCGCCCTCGATCCAGGCGTAGGGGCGCAGGGCCTCAGTAAGCGCCGCCACGATGTGTTCGGTCATCTCATAGCGCAGGCTGACGTCGCGCTCCGCCGCCGGGTTGTTGCCGGCATAGAACAACTGCTGTTTGAGGCGGTCCGTGTTGATCTTCTGCGCGTCCGCGAGGGCGATCAAACGCTGGGCTTCCTTCTCCGCGTCGTCGGCGGCATCCAGCGGAAGCGGCAGCGACCCGACGCGGCTGATCAAAATCGGCTCCGCGCCGACCGGCACTGTCCACACGCCGCCTTTGTTCTCGGTCTTGATCTCCGCCCCGGTCGCGTCGGTGATGAGCGGCTGCGCCCCTTGGGGGAACCCGAACTTGACCTGCTGCGTCCGGCCTGTGGGCGACCAGACGACAAAGGTCGGCAGGCGCCCGTCGGGGTCGGGAAGCGCGTAGCCGCGCAGAGACTCGCCCAAAGTGACCAGGGTGCCGGGGCGGTATGATGGCAGCCACCAGACGCCGCTGCTCAGGCGCTGTGCCCCCAGGTCCAGCCCCAGGTCGGCCGGGTACGGCAGGATGTGCGGCCTGGTGTTCGTCAGGTCCGAGGCGGCGAGCTGCGCGCCGGCGGCGTAGGCGTTGATCCAGTCCAGCGTGTCGTCGGACGGGGCAGGAAAGAAAAAGCCGCGCGCCCCGATGTCCCGCAGGGCGTCCCACGTCGCGAACAATGCCGGGCGCGAGTCGGCTCCGCCCGTTCCCCCCGCCAGCACCCAACTCGTCTGCGGACTCTCCTCGGCCTGCGCATAGACATAAGCGCCGGCGTTCAGGTCACTGTCCAGGTCGCCGCCGCTGAGGCTGAGGCCGTCGTAACCGCCGGCCACCCGGTCGTTGGAGAAGAGGGCGTTGTGGCCCGTCCAGTCGTAGATGATGGGGACATCGGCGACGCCTTTTTGCAGGGCGTCGGCAATGGAGTTCATGTAGCCGCGCGTGGACTCGATGCGGAACGCGCTGAGGTCGTCCCAGTAGTGACCCGCGATGCGCGGCTTGTTGGTGACGGCGTAGGAGACGTGACCGACAGGATCGTAGATGGCCGGCACGCCGCGCGCCTCGTACCAGAGCGGGATCGAGCGGGCGGCGGTGGCGAAGTCGGGGAGCGCGCTGCCGGTCGAGCGGTCGGCGATGCCCCATCCCACGTTAAGATCGTCCGCATTGTGGTGGTACTTCCGGTCCAGCCAGGCCTGGAAGTCCAGCCGGAAGCCGTCGGTGGTCGGCACGATGTTCTCGATCTCGCCGGACAGGCCGAGGCCGGCAGTCAGGGGGTCCCGGAAGAAGCGGAAACCGGGGCCGAGGTTGACGCGCCGGAAGAACGAGAGCAGCCGGTCGCGGTACTCGTCGTAGCCCTGCCACAAGTCCGGCAGACGGCTTTCGGGCGTCCCGGCGGCGAAGAACTGCTGCGGGTAGAGCAGCAGCACGTCGTCCGGCCCGGCGTTCTGGACATTGACCACGGCCGTGTCCTGCCCGGACACCTGGGCCTGCCCCGTCTCGTCCACCTCGCCGTCGTGTGTGGAGACCAGCATATAGAAGGCGTCGGCGAGGCCCGAGACCCTGGCCGAAGCGGAGGCGGTGCGGGCAG
>CAZZVX010000425.1:0-3884 GCA_964657535.1 Armatimonadota bacterium
AATTAGTCACCAAAAACGAAACGGAACCGGCCACCAAGCACGACGTCGGCATCGGCGGCGGCATCGGCGCGGTCGGCGGCGCGGTCGTCGGCGGCCTGGCGGGCGGCCCCATCGGGGCGGTCATCGGCGCGATTGTGGGCGGCGCGGCCTCGGCGGGCGCCGTGGACGTGGTGGACAAGCACGACCACGACTACGCGCGGACGGCCACCGCGACGGACACGGATTACGCGAACACCACGACAGCCTCGCCCGGCTTTGTCACGGACACCGACGATGTGGCGACGCGCGGCACGGCGACGGACTACACCGGCCCCGGCGACTACCAGCGCACGCAGTCCGTCGGCGCGGTGGAGGATACGGGCTATGCCGGCACCGTGGACGATACGTATGTCGCCCCGACCTCGCAGGTCGTCGGGACGGACGCGGACCAGAAGGTGGAACTGTACGAGGAGCAATTGAACGCTTCCAAGCAGGCCGTGCAGACCGGCGAAGTGACGCTGCGCAAGGAAGTCATCACCGAGAACCGCTCCATAGACGTGCCGGTGACACGCGAGGAAGTCGTCATCGAGCGCCACGCCGTCTCCGGCAGTGTCCCGGCGGGCAGCGTGGACTTCAACGACGCCGACGAAGTCATCCGCGTCCCCGTGATGGAGGAGCAGGTGACGGTCCAGAAGACGCCCGTCGTCACCGAGGAGATCTCGCTCGGCAAGCGGCAGGTGACGGAGACGCAGCACGTCACGGACACCGTCCGCCGCGAAGAGGCCCATATCGAGAACCCCAGCAACGTGGACGTCCTGCAGCGGGGCCAGACGGTCGTGGGCGACGAACTCGACGCGGATGACCTGGACAGCGATGTGGATGCCAACCGGGTCAATTCTTCGGTACGTTGACGCTTTTTCGCCAACGTCAAGGGCGTCCAGAGTTTTTCTGGGCGCCCTTGATTTATGTGTAAGACAGATCATGGCACTCCTTGACACGCTGCTGGGGCGGCCTTTGGCCTCCGAGGACGACGGCGAGGCAAGAATCGGCGTCCTGACGGGCATCCCGACGCTGGGGTTAGACGGGCTTGGCTCGGCGGCCTACGGGCCGGAGGCCGCGCTCACAATCCTGCTGCCGCTCGGCGCGCTGGGGCTGGCCTTTATCGGGCCGATCACCCTCGTCATACTCGCCCTGCTGGCGATCCTCTACTTTTCCTATCGGCAGACCATCGCCGCGTACCCCACGGGCGGCGGCTCGTACACCGTCGCCAAAGAGAACCTGGGCGAGCGGTTCGGCCTGCTGGCCGCCGCCGCGCTGATGCTCGACTACACGCTGAACGTCGCGGTCGGCATCTCCACCGGCGTCGGCGCGCTGATCTCCGCCGTCCCCCGCCTGCACGCCGACATCCTGCCGCTCTGTCTGGGCCTGCTCGCGCTGATCACCGTGGTCAACCTGCGGGGCGCCCGCGAGTCGGGAGTTTTATTCGCCCTGCCGACCTATGTCTTTGTCCTGAGTCTGGGGCTGATCGTCGCGCTCGGCGTCTGGCAGACGCTGCACGGCGGCGGACACCCGCGCCCGGTCGTCGCGCCGCCGCCGCTGCCTCTGGCCGCCGGGGGCGTCAGCCTGTGGCTGCTGCTGCGGGCGTTCGCCAGCGGCTGCACGGCCATGACGGGCGTGGAGGCCGTCAGCAACGGCGTGACCGCCTTCAAAGAACCGACGGTGCCGACGGCGCAGAAGACGCTGACGGCTATCGTCGCCATTCTGGGCGTGCTGCTGGCGGGCATCGCGTTCCTGGCGCGCTCCTACCGGGTGGGGGCGATGGACCAGACCCGGCCCGGCTACCAGAGCGTGCTGTCGCTGCTGACCGCCGCCGTGGCCGGGCGCGGCGTCCTTTACTATGTGACGCTGGCGAGCGTCCTGCTGGTCCTGGCGCTTTCGGCCAACACCAGCTACGCGGGCTTCCCCCGGCTGTGCCGCCTGGTGGCGCGGGACGGTTTCCTGCCGCACTCGTTCGCCCAGTACGGGCGTCGGCTCGTTTACTCGGTCGGTATCGTCTTCCTGACGGCGCTTTCGGGCCTGCTGCTGGTCGCCTTCGGCGGCATCACGGACAGGCTCATCCCGCTGTTCGCGGTCGGGGCGTTCGGCGCCTTCACCCTGTCGCAGGCGGGCATGGTCGTCCACTGGCGCCGCCTGCTGCGCGAGCCGGGGAAGGGCCGGGCGGGGGCGCGGACGGCGCTGACGATCAACGCCGTCGGCGCGGCGACCACCGCCGTCGCGCTGGGCATCATCATCGTCGCCAAGTTCGCCGAGGGCGCCTGGATCACCCTGCTGATCGTGCCGTCGCTGCTGCTGCTGTTCGGGGCCATCAAGCGCCACTACGCCCGCGTGACGCATCAAGTCTATTGCCCGCACCCGCTCCGCCTGGGGCGCGTCGAGCCGCCGGTGGTGGTGGTGCCGGTGGAGGGCTGGAACCGACTGACCGAGCGGGCGCTGCGCTTCGCCCTGGGCCTGTCGCCCGATGTGAGCGCGGTCCATGTGCTGTCTTACGGCGACGCGCAGCGGGCCGGTGAGGAACGGACGCCCGACGAGGAGGCCGAGGCCCTGCAGCGGGAGTGGGCCGAGCAGGTGGAACGTCCCGCCCGTGAGGCGGGGCTGACGCCGCCGCCGCTGGCTGTCCTGCCGTCCCGCTACCGCAAGCTGTACGAGCCGCTGCTGGACTTCATTGACGTGCTCAAAGACCTGCACCCGCACCGGCAGGTCGCCGTGGTCATCCCCGAACTGGTCGAGCGGCGCTGGTGGGAACTGGCGCTGCACGGCCACGCGGCGACCGGGCTGAAGGCGGCCCTGCTGTTCCGGGGCGACCCGCGCGTCGTGGTCATCAATGTCCCCTGGTACCTGGATGAGCGCCCGGAGGAAGTCTGCGCGCCCGACCGGGGGCGGCGGAGCGTGGGGGCGGCGGGCTAAAGCCCGGCGGCTGCAGAGTGCCGATTCCGTGCGGGCGGCAGGTATAATACGAGCGAACGCCGCCGGATAAAAATGCCTGTGCAGCCACCGAAACCGCCACAAGAGGAGGAGCGCCTCGCCGCCCTCGCCCGCTACGAGATTCTGGACGCGCCCCTGGAAGACGAGTTCGAGGACGTCACCCGCCTGATCGCCCGCGTCTGCGACGTGCCGGTCGCCCTGATCAGTCTCGTTGACCGGGACCGGCAGTGGTTCGTCTCCGAAGTCGGGCTGGGCGTGCGCGAGACTTCCCTGGACATCTCCATCTGCGCCCACGCGATCCTCCAGCCGGGTCTGTTCGTGGTGCCGGACACCCAGGCGGACGCGCGGTTCTCCGACAACCCCGTCGTCATGGGCGATCCGCACCTGCGGTTCTATGCGGGCGCGCTGCTGGAGACATCTGACGGCTACCCGCTCGGCACGCTGTGCGTGCTGGACAGCAAGACGCGCGAACTGACCGAAGAGCAGAAAGACATCCTGCAAGTCCTGGCCCGGCAGGTGATGCGCCAGATCGAACTGCGCAGCCTGCTGCTTCAGCAGAGCCGGGCGATGGCGGAGAAGGAACAAGCGCGGCTGATGCTCGACGCGGCCTACGAACGCGAAAAACGCATCGCGGAGACCCTGCAGCGCTCCCTGCTCCGGGACGTGCCGGAGCAGGCCTTCCCCGGCCTGGATGTGGTCTCGCGGTACGAGGCGGCGTGGAACGAGGCGGAGGTGGGGGGCGACTTCTACGACGCCTTTCCTGTCGGCGCGGGGAAGGTGGCGCTGGTGCTGGGCGACGTGGCTGGCAAGGGCCTGGGGGCGGCGGCCCGGACGGCGGAGGTCAAGTACGCCCTGCGCGCCTTCCTCCAGGAGTACCCGCACCCGGCGCGGACGCTGGCCCGCCTGAACGACTTTCTGTGCAG
>CAZZVX010000426.1:0-3863 GCA_964657535.1 Armatimonadota bacterium
GGGCCGCATCTACTACGAGACCGAAGGCCAGGGCAGCCCCGTCGTCCTCGTCGCGGGCGGGCCGGGCGGCGACCACGCCTCGTACCACCCCTGGTTCTCGCGGCTCGCGTCGGCGCACACCGTCGTCTACTTCGACAATCTCGGCCGGGGCCGCTCCGACCGCCTCAAAGACCCCCGGCAGTACACCGTCGAGCGCGACGCCGACGACATCGAGGCCCTGCGCCGCGCCCTGAAGTTCGACAAGATCTCCGTCATCGGCCACTCCTACGGCGGGATGCCCGCGATGGCCTACGCGCTCAAGTACCCCGACCACATCAGCCATTTAGTCCTGTCCGACACCCTGCACAGCGCCCAGGGCTTCCAGGAGAACATTGACGCCTGCAACGCCGAGGCCGCCCTGCGCTTCCCCGACGTGTGGGCGAGACTCACCGCCCTGCGCCGCCGGGGCGTCAAAACGGGCAGTGACGCCTACGAGACCCTCTACGGCCCCACCGTGAACGACCTGTACTGGTACGACCCCGACAACGCCACCAAAATGTACCACTCCGGCGACCCCGCCGACGCCTTCAACAACGACGTCTACCTCGCCATGCTCGGCCCCGACCCCGAATGGCGCGTCGGCGGCACCATGAAGGGCTACGACCCGCGCCCCCGCATGAGGACGCTGTCCGTCCCGACGCTCATCTGCGTGGGCCGCTTCGACCGCGTGGCCTCGCCCAGGATCGCCCTGGAGATGTTCCAGTGCCTGCCCCCGGCCACCACGCGCCTGGTCGTCTTTGAACACAGCGGCCACCGCCCCTGGCTCGAAGAGACAGACCGCTACTTCGCCGTCGTCGGCGACTTCCTCGGCGACCGGCCCGCCGGCGGGGACGCCCACCCGTGAGCACCATGCGCTTCCAAACCATCCTCCTTTTCGGCGCCCCCGGCAGCGGCAAAGGCACGCAGGGCGCGATCCTGGGCAGCATCCCCGGCTTCGTCCACGTCTCCACGGGCGAGCTGTTCCGGGACCTGCGCGTGGGTTCCCCCCTCGCCAAAGCCTTTTTAGACTACAGCAGCCGGGGCGCGCTCGTCCCCGACGACTTCACCGTACAACTGTGGAAGGAGCACGTGGACGGGCTGATCGCCCTGCACCGCTACGACCCGCAGACGGACGTACTCATCCTCGACGGCATCCCGCGCACGGTCGCGCAGGCCCGCCTGCTCGACGCCTTCGTGCGCGTCACCCGCCTCTACTACCTCGACTGCGAGGACAAGAGCATCATGTACATGCGCCTCAAGCGCCGCGCCCTGCACGAGAACCGCCTCGACGACGCCTCCGAGGCCGTCATCCAGCAGCGCCTGTACGTGTACGAGGCCGAGACCGCGCCCGTCATGAGCCACTACCCGCCCGACATCGTCCGGCGCATAGACACGGGCCGCAGGCCCGTCGAAGTCCTCGCCGACATCCTCAACGACCTGCGGGACACGGCCGCCGCCACGAAGAAAGACGCCCATGACACGCAGTGACCACGAGGCCGCGCAGGCCCTCGTCCGCCATCGCCTGGAAGCCGCCGGCATCGTGCTGGACCCCACCACCCCCATCGAGGCCGCCGACTTCGGCCTCGGCCACTGGCACCAAGAGGGCCTCGGCCTGGTCGTCCGCGTCAACGAGCCCGAATACTGCAGCAAGTACCTCACATTGGAGCCGGGCCAGGAATGCCCCCTGCACTCTCACAAGCTCAAGAAAGAAACGTTCTTCGTCCTCAGCGGGGAGGTCAAGCTGTGGGCGGGCGGCCAGACCGTCATGCTCATCCCCGGCGAGTCGTACACGCTCCCGCCCGGCACCCTGCACTCGTTCGACTCGCTCGGCGGGGCCGTCATCGAGGAGGTCTCCACCCACGACGACAGCGCCGACTCGTACTTCAAGAATCCCGCCATCGTCCGCGACCCCGCCATCGAGGACGGCTAGCCGCGCGACCGCCGGGGGGCCGACAGGCCCCCCGACGTCGCCAGGCACGGTTGCCGCGTCAGGCCGCCTCCGGCGGCGCGTCCCCCAGCGGCGGCACGTACTCGATGCCGTGCGCCGCGCTGATCGCCAGGATGCGCGCCATGTCCGGCGGCGCCGGCTGGTCGAACACGCCGGCGCACTGGGCGAAGAACTGCCCGAACCCGCCGCCGGTCGTGATCACCCAGTGGCGCGACGGCGTCTCCCCGGCGTTCTGGAAGGTGTGGCGCGAGCCGCGCGGCGCGTAAGCGAGCGTCCCCGGCCCGCAAGGCTCCGTCCACCGGCCGTCGGAGAAGAACCGGATGCGGCCCTCGATGATCAGGAAAATCTCGTCCTCATTGTGGTGAACGTGCGGCGGCGGCCCGGCCTGCGGCGGCGTGGTCCCGACGAAGATTTCCAGCGCGTTGTTCGTTCGGTCCCCGTCGAGCTTCATCAGCAGAGAGTCGCCGAAGGCATTCAGGGTCGTCCCTTCGTTCGCGGGGACGACGGTCACGCCGGGATACGTCGGCGTCGTCATCGGGCGGGTCAGTGTGGCTTGCATTTCGTTTTCCTTTCGTGGATCGTCCGTACAGTCGCCATTCTACTGCCCAGGCATGACCAAATCGTGACGAGACTCGCCCCGTATCGTGACGGACATGGGATTTCTCGGCGGTTGCCGAGCCGCCCCAATTATTGTATAATGCGGGTGTAAAAACTCCGCTCCGGCGGGAAAGTTTCAGCCTGCACGATGGACACGACAACCCCCTGGCGTATCACTTTACTGGGCGCCCTGCGCGCCGAGAGGGGCGCGGAGACCGTCACGCGGTTCCGCTCGCAGAAGGCGGGCGGGCTGCTGGCGTACCTGGCGCTGTTCCCCCGGCGGGTCCACGCCCGCGAGGAGCTGGCCGACCTGTTCTGGCCCGACGCCGACCCGGAAGCCGGGCGGATGAACCTGCGCTCGGTGCTGTCGTCCCTGCGCCGTCAGCTGGAGCCGCCGGGCGTGGAGGCGGGGGCGGTGCTGGTGACGCGCGGCCACAGCGACGTGCTCCTCAACCCTGCCGCCGTGGAAACCGATGTAGCGGTCTTTGAGCGCCTGCTGTCGTCGGCGTCCGGGCCAGCGCAGTCCGAAGAGCGCCTGCGGCTTCTGTCGGAAGCCGTCGGGCTGTACGGCGGCCCTCTGCTGCCTGGGCGCTATGAGGACTGGGCGCTGACCGAGCGCGAGCGTCTGGCGGGCCTGCACCTGGGCGCGCTGCGCGACCTGGCGCGGCTGCACGAGCAGGCCGGGGAGTGGGACCGGGCGCTGGACTACGCACGCCGGGCGGTCACGCTGGACGCGCTGGACGAAGAAGCGAACGTGGATGTCGTGCGGCTCCTGATAAGTTCGGGGCAGGCGTCGGCGGCTAGGCGCCACTACGCAGAGATGGAGCGCCTTTTCGAGGAAGAACTGGGCGTCGCCCCGCCCGACGAAGCGCGACGGGCGCTGACGGCGGGCGGGGCGTCGGCCCCGCCGCCGGCTGCCCGTGCCGCAACCGTGACGACTCCCGCCGCCGTTCTCCCGCTGCCTCCGCCCGCGCCTCCTCTGCACCTGCCCCTGACCTTGACGCGCTTCTTCGGGCGCGACACGGAACAAGCGCAGATTGCCGCCGCCCTGCGCGGGCCGGACGGCGCGCGCCTGCTGACGCTGACGGGGCCGGGCGGGGCGGGCAAGACGCGCCTGGCGATTGAAGCGGCCCGCGCGCTGGCCCCAGACTTTCCCGGCGGCGTTTGGTTCGTTCCGCTGGCCGAACTCAGCGACGCCGGGCGGTTTTTTGAAACCGTCGCCGCCGCGCTGCATCTGCCGCCTTCTGCTGATGCCCCCTCGGAACAGTATTCCTCAGCGTTCCCTCGGAGCTAACTCGTC
>CAZZVX010000427.1:0-3856 GCA_964657535.1 Armatimonadota bacterium
CCCCCCCCCCCCCGCGTCTGCGTGACGGACTACTGGAGGTGATTGGCCTTCTTGTACGCCGTAATCAGCGCGTTGAGCTGCATGGAATACGTCGCGATCTGATAACGCGCCTTGTCCAAGTCGGCGTCGGAGTACGCGGCGGCGGGCTTGGCGAGGAACGCTTTGGCGTAGGCCTCGGCGGCGTCGGTCTGCGGCTTGGCGATCTTGTAGACGTGGCGGCAGTCACCGATGGCGAGGAACAGCGTGGTCAGATAGCGCACGTCGCTGACCCCTTCGCGGCACGCCTCCCACTGCAAGGTGTCCAGGACGCCGCCCTGCACCGGGTAGGTCAGCATCTCCGGGCGCAACTGGGCCTGCGCGGGGACGGCCCCCGCCGAGGTCTCGTCATACGGGTCCGTGCCGAACGCCAGTTGATAAGCCGGGACGAACGCCCCGTAGAGGTTCGCCCGCCACAGCAGGACGCCGCAGTCCAGGCGGTTGGTCTCCGGGTCCTCGTCGGTCGCCGTCCAGTACCACCAGTCCCGCTTGGACGACTGACGCCGCCCGTTGGTCCGCAGCAGCGTCTGCGTGTAGGGCGAGTCGCGGTTATAGACCGGCACTTCCAGATCGGCCTGAAGCGCGTCGTAGTCGGACGGACGGGTGATGTAAGTCGTCGCGAGCAGGCCGCCTTTGGACATCGCCGCGAGACGTGTCTCCGTCTGCGCGATGGGGTCACGGTCCGTGTAGTACAGGAACGCCGGGGCGCGGTGGGCGGCGCGGGCCGCTTCCAGGGTCGCCGCATCGCCGTCGCCCTTGTAGATGTACGGCTCCATGAAGCCGTACTTCTGACGCTCGGCGACGGCGTCCCAGAGCGTGTCTGGGGAGTCGTAGGCTGTCGTGATGCGGAAGCCGTGCGTGATAATGTCCGCCAACTGGGCGTCCAAGACGGGCTTGGAGACGAAATCCGTCACCAATTGACGCCCATCGGCGGACGGCAGCGCGGCGGGCGCGGGGTCCAGACGCGACCGCAGGTCAATGGCGTACTGCTTCGCCGCCGACTGCAGGCGCATCGGCAGCACATTGATGTCGAGGCGGACGGGGATCGGGGCCGCGATGCCGCGACCGCTGACCAGCAGGTTGCCGGTGTAGTGATCGGGCAGGGCGTTGCGCGGCACAGCGACGGTGATCCAGAACTGCTTGGTGCTGTCGGCGGCAATATCGGTGACGGGAGCGCCGGTCAGACGCGCGACCGGGGCCGCGCCGGTCAGAGGAACGCGGTCGTCCTTGACGAGCAGTTCGGGCGTCGGGCCGGCCAGATCCTGGCTCCGCAGCGGGCCGACGCCGAGCTGCTGCCAGACCTTGACCACGCGCACGTCCACGGCGTTGCGGCTCAGGATGTGGCCGACCGCCTGCAGATCGTTCGGCAGCGTGACCGTGACGTTCTGCAAAGGCTTCTGGGAATAAACGCAGAACGTCGCCGCCTGGACCTGGTCCGCGCAGGCCTGGATGCTCAACTGAGACGTGGTCTCCTGCGGCAGCGGCAGGGACGACGGCAGGATCGGGTCGAACCGCCCGGCGGGGACATAAACGAGATACGGCTTGCCGCTCGTCGCCAGGCTCGTCTTGATCGCGGGCAATTGGGTCGTGTCGCGGATGTAGGCCGGGGACACGGCATCCATCCTGAACGCCACGCGCCCGCCATGCACCAGCGCGGCCTGGGTCGCGAGGCCGTAGGTCAGGAGTTTCTGCTGGGCGGCCGTGCCGCCCGGCACCCACGCGGCGACGTTGCCCTTCTCGAAGTCGTCCACCGGGACGCCCGACGCGACGGCGCCGGCGGGGTTGAGCGTCACGAAGTACAGGTCATCCACCACCAAAGCGCTGCGGCGCGGCACGTCGAATTCCAGCCCGACCGAGTTGATCTTCGCCCACGCCGTCGGCGCGGCGGACAGCGTCTCCGTCTGAGCGTCGGCGGGAAGCGTCAGGTCAATCCCGGTGTTGGAAGCGTCAGCGCGGCGCATGAACTTGCTCTTCGGGATCAAGACCTCGCGCCAGCCGCTGAACGTCAGCGCCACCGGCGTCGAAATCCAGGTCGGCGTCTGCGCGTCGTCGGTCGCCGAGGCGTTCGTCACCTGCAAGCGGACGCGCAGGGCCGCGCCGGAGCCGTCGCCGTGGACCCACAGGCGCACCCCGTTGTTGTGTCCCATCGGCGGCTCGACGGCCCGGTTGAGCAGGGCGCGCTCGCTGCCCGCCACCGGCGCGGGCGCGACCACCGGCGGCGCGTCCGGGGACGCGGCATCGTCCGGGGGCGTCCCCGTGGGCGACGCGACGGGTGTGGGAGAAACGGGCGCCGGGACGACCGTGGCGGGAACGGGAGCCGGGGGCGGCACATCGGACGCGGCGAGGGCGGACGCGGGAAACAGGGCAAACGAACACAGCAGCGACAGGGCTGCCAGGCGGCGCATACGGACGGTCAAGTGGGAAACTCCTCCTTACGGAACTTGCTGAGGCACGTCAGTGGCATTAACAGCGCGATGCTGGTAAAAATGACGGGGCCGGACAGGAAGAAAGTTCCATGTCCGGCCCCGATTTTACTGATTTATTTTCGCCGCTCTCCCGGAAGAGAAGCCTCCAGGTCATTTGACCAGGTCGGTGGGCGACGAGTCAATGGCGATGATGTACCATTCGCCGTCCTCGTGGCGCAGGGTGTAGGAGACGTAGATGGTCTTCTCGGCCCCTTCCGCCGGGTCGTCGGCCTTGTCGTAGGGCTGGGCGCTGTCGGTGCTGAACGGCACGGTGTTATCCGTGGTCGCGTTGTCCTGCTTCGGGTCGGCGGCGTCGGACGTGCGGTAGACGTGCTTGCCATAAGCGGTCACGTCGCCGTTCTTGGCCTTGCGCAGCCGGGTGAACGCGAACGAGACCGTACTCAGGCGGTCGAACGCATCGCGGGTGATCTGTAAGAAATCGCCCGAACCGATGGAGTACGAGTATTTGCCCTTGAGGAAGACGCTCAGTTTGGTGTCTTTGTCGCGCAGGTGCCGGTCAATCAGCACGCTGTCGTTGTTCTGCCAGGCGTTCTCGATGTCGGCGAAGGCGGCCTGGTAGGAGTTGGCGGGGAGGGCGCTCTTGACGGCCTGCGGGGCCGTGTCGGCGTTGCTTTGAATCTCACTCTGAAGCTGCTGGGCGTGGTCTTCGCCGGCGACGTAGTAGTTGGTCTGGTTGTACGTAACCTGATACGTCGGCGGGGTGAACGACTCGTAAGGCGTAGCGTATTCTGGGATGTACGGGTTGCCGACAACGATCACGCCGGGGTTGTAGATGTACTCCGGGAAGCCATCGTAGGCGCTGTAAACCGCCGGGTAGCAATTGACGTTGTAGTAGGTGTCGCAGTAGTTGCCATAGTAGTACCCGCCGAGCAGCGTCGGGCCGCCGACGTAGGTGATCGCGGTGTTGTAAACGTAGTCGCTGTTGTCGTCATGGCGGAAACGGCGCGGGCCGCCCGGAGTGGTGACGCGGATGGAGCGGTCGCCGCCCGAAGACGCCCCCGGCCCTTCAGTCGTCGTAAAGACGCCGGTCGGCACGCCGGGGCGGCGTATCGGCTGAAGTCTCCCCGTGATGATGCGCCCCTGAGAGGCGTCGCCGGTCCGGCTCTCTGTCCCCGTCGGAATTCCCGTCGTCACGGAATTGCCTGTCCCCGTCGGTTCGTAGCGGCGGTAAGTGACACCCGGCTGAAAGGGCTGCCGAAAGTTGTTCGGCGAGTTCTGGTACACCGGGGCATTGCTCCAGACGCGGCCTGAAGACGGCCCCTGCCGGCGCATCTGCTGCGGGAAAGCAGGCGGCGCCGCCTGTGGGAACGCCGGGGGCGCGGCTGTCGGGACCG
>CAZZVX010000428.1:0-3850 GCA_964657535.1 Armatimonadota bacterium
ATAAGAGGCATCAGGGCCGCCCATACCCAGGCGATCCAGCGGCGGGGCGACCGGCGGATCAGCCCGAACAGCAGCCAGAACCCGAACGCCCGGCCCGCAACCGTCAGCAAGCGGTCCTTCGTCACATCGCCAAGCCAGGACGGCAGACTCTGGTGCGAGAGTCCATAAGCGTGATTCAGCCAAAAGCCGTCAGAGAAGATCAGCGGCGCGTTCAGGCAGAACAGCATAACGGAGTAGAGCGTGCAAAAGGCCAAAATCGTGACAAGATGGCGGTACCAGCGTGCGTAACGCCGGTCAAGACAGCGCGGGCCGTACCAGGCGAGCACAAAGCGCCGCCGCCACTGGAAAGACAACCGGTGCCTGGCCCACCGCCTCGGCCCCCAAAGAACCGGGCGACTGACGCGCCAAAACCGGACAGCGAGTGCGCGCAGACGCGCCGAAAGCCCCGTCGCCAGCACGGCCCATATCGTCACCCAGCCATAAAGCGTGCCGGCAAAATAAAGCGTATCCCCCGTGCGCGAGTACGTTTTCATCTGCGGCGTGACAACGGGCGGGCGCACCTGCACGTTCGCCGGAACGGGCGGCGGCAGCGGCGGAATGGGCGGCCCGGCAAAGGCCGCCGGCGGCAGGAGCAGCAGGCAGAGGCAAAAGAGCAGGCGCGGAAAAATCAAGCCCGGCCTTTTTTTGAAAAACGCTTCCAATACGCCTCACCCAAAGTCATAAATTGTTGCAAACTGAATTCCTTGCTGTCGCTTCGCGTGACATTCAAAGACTGCCCCCGCAGAAACAGTACGCACCACTCGTCATCTTCGCGCAGAAATCCTTGCAGCCGCAATGCCATCTGATTGTCACCAGAACTTAGGTGAGCATCCATGACATCAAAGCGGTCGGAAGTAAAAGCGTCCTCAAAATCCTTCCATGTCACGGTTACTTCACGCCCTTTTCCTTTGTAGTCCTCTATCAGACGTGATCTTTCCTCGCGAGAAGCTTCCTTCGGGGCGTGAAATCCCCCCGGCCAGTCCTGCCACTTCGTCGCTCGAAGAGAAGTTACGCCCGTCAGAGTAAAAGCAAATCTTAAACCTTCCTCATATCCGAGATAGGGTGCGGCTTCAAACTCCAAGCGTGCAGTCCGTTGCAGAGCATCGGAGTGGACATTCCACAACTCAGCATCATGGAGACAATCCCACAGGGATTGTTCTTCGCTACTGGCGGGCAAATAAATCCAATCGGCTGTCCGTTGGTTGTCCAATATCACTCATCCTTGTCGGTGCAGGTACAATAGCAGTATGTCACATGGGGAACGAAAACTGGTCTTTGCGCCGTTCGGGGCGGACGACTACGGCGAGGACGTGCTGCTGTTTGAACACGGCCTGCTGCTGGCACTGGAAACGGCGGTCGAGGCGGCGGGCGGCTTCTCCTACGCGGACATCCACGCCCAGGTCGGCGGGGCGGACAAGCGCGAGCGCCCGACCACGGCGCTGCCGGAAGAAGACGTTCGGGCGCTGGCGGCGCGGGCGGGGTGCGACGCGCTGATTGACGGGCTGCTTTCGGCGACGCGGAATGAAGAAACGGGCGCATTGACGGAAATGGCCGTCTCGCTGCGCGTGTATTTCCCGCACGAGAGCGAGTTTGCCGCGCCGGACGCGCTGACATTCCGGGCGTTCTTCCCCGACGACACGCCCGAACATCTGTCGCTGGATTATGACTTGTTTATCGCCCTGCAGTACCGTCTGTGCGAGGCGCTGTTTGATTTGCTGGGCATCAACCCGCCACCGGGGTGGACGACGGACAGATTGCAGATCACGCCGTCGTGGCCCGCGTATCTCGCGTTCCTGAAAGGCAAGCGGGTCGCCAAGACGCCGCAGACCAAGCAGGGCTACTACGAACAGGCGACCCAGCACGACCCGGAATTTTTACTGGCCCTGCTCAACAGCGGCATTTTATTGAAAAACAGCACGGACTACCACGGGGCGCGCAATCGCCTGTCGCGGGCGATCAAGCTCACCGACGACCCGAATTTGCTGGGCGAACTCTATTTCGAGATGGGCCTGACGTCTATCTATCTCGGCGACCCGAAGACGGCGCGCAACTTCTGGGAACGGGCGCTGGAGTATGGGGCCGATAACCCGTCGCTGTATGTCAACATGGCCGGGACCTATGAGCAGGAGGAGAACCTGCCGGACGCGATCCGTCTGAACGAGGCCGCCGTCGAACGCTTCCCGGACTATCACAAGGCCGTGGTCAACCTGGCGCGATTGTACGCCATGCGCGGGCAGTTGGACCGGGCGATCCCCCTGTATGAGCGCGCGTTGGAGATTCAGCCCGACGACGCCCTGCGCCGCTCCGTGCTGGGCGGCTGTTACCTGGCCGCCGACCGGCCCGACGACGCCCGCCGGGAGTTCTTGCGGGCCGTGGAACTGGACCCGGACGGCGACCCCGGCAAATACGCCCGTCAGGAGTTGGACAAGCTCGGCCCGCAGCCGTCGTCGGGCGATGACGGGACGCCGAAAAAGAAACGCTGGGGGCTGTTTTAGCATGGCCGCGTTTGCACTGCGCAGGGAGGCGCGCACGGGCGCGGGGGGCGGCAGCCGTGCGCGCTGACCCGGCGACATCGGGACCGGGACTGTGGAAGCCGTTAGGCGCGTCCCTGCTGATCAACGCCCTGGTGCTGATCGGGGTCGCCCGCCTGGCCCCACCGCCCGCCGCCCCACCGCACCTGGAGACCGGCTTCGCGGTCCGATTGTTTTCCCCGCCCGCGCCTCACCGGACGCGCATTCACTTGGCTCGCGTCCGCCCAGCGATGCGTCGGCCCCTGCGCCCCCCCGCGCCGGGTGTTGTGTCCGCCCCGGTGTCACGCCCGGCGGCAGGGCGGCCCCGGATGACCCCGCCGAAGGCTTTCGCACTACTTCCGGGGTCTCGACCTCTACGCAAGTCTTTCGCCGCACTCTCGATCCCCAAGCCAACTGCTCTGCCTGCCGGGGCGGCCCCGACGCCGACAGCGCCCGGCAGCGTACAAACGGCGGCCCCTCCCGCCCCGGACGCGCCGACCGCCGCGCCCTCGGCCCAGGCCGCCGACGTTGGCGAGACAGGCGGCGGTCGCACAGCCGCCTTGCCCGGCGGCAGCGGAACGCCCGGCCCCGGCAGCACGTCGTCCGGTACGGGAACGGAAAGCAGACTGACTGCCGCCCCCACGGCGCCGCAGGCCGACCCGCCGGCGGCGCACTCCGGGCCGACGCGCGAGGCACGCATCCTTCAAACGTCCCAGCCGCCCTACCCGCCGGGGGCGCGGCAGGACGGCGTCGAAGGGACAGTGACGCTGCGCGTCTGGCTGGACGCGGGCGGGGCGGCCCAGCGCGTCGAAGTCAGTCAATCGTCGGGCGACCGGCGGCTGGACGAGGCCGCGCGGCAAGAGGTGCTTTCCCACTGGCGGTTCGCGCCCCGGCTCGAAGGCGGCACGGCTGCCGCCGCGACTTTGCGCGTGCGCGTCGTCTTCACGTTGACCGACGAGCTGTAGGAGGGGGGCGACCCCTTGACAAACAAGCGGCAGGGCGTCATAATGGCCGCACAACTGAAGAGTTTGCCAGACGGACAATAATTGGGAAGCCGGTGCGAATCCGGCGCTGCCCCGCAACTGTAACCGCCGACGAATCGCCGCAGGACGCCACTGCCCTGATGTCATGTCAGGGTGGGAAGGCAAGGCGAGGAGGACGACGCGGAAGCCAGGAGACCGGGTCCGCCGGGAGTTCGACACCACTTCGCGGGAAATTGGTGCGAGTTGAGTCGCGCGACTTTTTGCGCCTGTGACTCATCTTGCGCCCCCTGTCGCCTCACGCGGCCGGGGGCGTTTTGG
>CAZZVX010000429.1:0-3849 GCA_964657535.1 Armatimonadota bacterium
TACAACTTATTATGCCGATTCGCTCCACGGCGACGACGCGCACGACGGCAAAACGGCGAAAACCGCCTGGCGCAGTTTGGACAAGATCAATGCAGGAACGTTCGCTCCCGGCGACCGGATATTGCTGCGCGCGGGGAGTCAGTGGACGGGCTTTCTCGCGCCCGGCGGCAGCGGCGCGGCGGGCGCTCCCATCATCCTGTCCGAGTACGGCGCGGGGCCAAAGCCTCGTCTCGATGGGCAGGGCAAGTCGCTCGCGGCTCTGTCTCTGTCCAACGCAGAATACTGGCAGATCAGCCGGCTGGACATCGCCAACCGGGGGCCGGAGCCGATCCCAAAGCTGACGGGCGTGAATGTCAGCGTCAATGACTTCGGGACGGCCCATCAAATTCGCCTGAGCGACCTGGACATCCATGACGTGACCGGCAGCAACGTCAAAAGCGAGGGCGGCGGCAGCGGCATTTCCTGTTCGTGCGGCGGCGGCCAGGTTCCCAGCCGCTTTGACGGGCTGACCATTGCAAACTGCCATTTAACCCGCACCGATCGCAACGGCATCACGATGGGCGGGAACTGGTCCCGCGACCACTGGTTTCCCAGCCTCGGCGTCGTCATTCGCGGCAACACATTGACCGACATCGGCGGCGACGGCATTGTGCCGCTGGCCTGCGACGGGGCGTTGGTGGAACGCAACGTCCTGCGGGGCGGGCGGATGCGCTGCACGGACTACGCCGCCGGAATCTGGCCCTGGTCTTGCGACAATACCATCATCCAATACAACGAAGTCAGCGGGATGCACGGCACGAACGACGGCGAGGGCTACGACTCGGACTACAACTGCCGCAACACGCTTTTCCAGTACAATGTCAGCCACGACAACGACGGCGGCTTCATGCTGATCTGCGACGACGGCAGCCAGGGGATGCCCTGGAACATCGGCGACTCCGGCACGGTCATCCACGACAACATCAGCCGCAACGACGGCCTGCACACGTTCAACATCACCGGGCCATGTACGAACACGGCGATCTACAACAATGTGTTCGTGATCGGCAAAGGGCAGAGCGTCGCCGCCGTCGCCAGCGGCAACTGGGGCGGCAAATGGGCCTCCGACACGCGCTTTTTCAACAACGTCTTTTACGCGCAGGGCGAGGCGCGGTTTGACCTGGGCGGCATGACCGGGACGGTCTTCGACCACAACGCCTTTTGGGGACAGATTGCCGAACCTCCCGCCGACGCCCACGCCGTCATTGCCGACCCAAAGGGGAATCGAAATGAAACCCATCACACGGGCATTGCTCGCCGGGCTGACGCTGATGACGGCGGCCGCCGCTCCCGCGCAGACCCCCGCGTTCCGAGACATGCGCAGCGACACCTGGACGGCGACCGACGCGCTGGGGCGGTCGGTGCCGACCGCCGCAACCGTGCGTCCGCCGCAGAAGGGCAAGTATGTCGGCATCTTTTATTTCGTCTGGCACTCGCGCGCCGACGAGCCGTTCGACAACACCAAATTGATCGCCGCCAACCCTGACAACCCGCAGTACGGCCCCGTGCCGTCGTTCCACTGGTGGGGGCAGCCCGCCGTCGGCTATTTCCGCGCGGACGACCCCTGGGTGGCTCGCAAGAACTTGCAGATGCTCGGCGATGCGGGCGTGGACGTGCTGTTTCTGGACATGACCAACGCCGTCACCTATCCCGCCGACGTGAAGACGCTTTTTGAGACGGCTACGCAGATGCGCCGGGAAGGGACGCACACGCCGGACATCGCTTTTATCACGCACGCCAGGACGGTCAAGACCGTCACCACTTTGTATAACACCTATTACGCCCCCGGCCTTTACCAAGACCTGTGGTTCCCGTGGGAAGGCAAGCCGTTGATCCTGGGCGACAAAGCGGCGAATGACGGCGGCGCGACGCTGGACCCCAAAATCGCCGACTTTTTCACCTGGCGCAAATCCTGGGCGTGGGATGCCGGGCAGGACAAGTGGCAGTGGATGGACAAGTACCCGCAGAAACCCGGCTGGCACACCAGCCCGAATGTCCCCGAAGAGATTGCCGTCGTGGTCGCCGGCCACCCGACGGACGATCTTGGCCGCAGCTACCACAGCGACAAAACCTGGGGCGACGGGACGGAGCCGCCCGTTGACGCGCATAAGCTCGCGGCCGACGTGGACAAAGGCCTGCAGTTCAGCCAGCAATGGAGCCGGGCTTTACAAGTAGACCCCCAGTTCATCTTTGTCACCGGCTGGAACGAATGGGTCGCACAGCGGTTCACCAGCGGCCCCGGCGGCGGGCCGGGCTTTCTGGGCCATGTCAACAAGCCGGGCGAGACGTTCTTTGTGGACAACTACAACGAGGAGTTCTCACGCGATATTATGCCCATGCAGGGCGGCTACGGCGACAACTATTACTGGCAGCTCGTGGACGGGATTCGCCGATTCAAGGGCGTCCGACCGGTTCCCGTTGATCATGGGTTTCATACGATGCGGCTCGGTAGTTTCCATGACTGGGACAAAATCTGGTCCTTCTTTGAAGATGCCGTCAACGACACCATGCACCGCGACTGGGACGGCTGGAAAGGGTATCACTACACAGACACGACGGGCCGCAATGACATTGTCGGCGCGGAGGTCGCCTGCGATACGCGCACAATCTATTTTCACGTCATGACGAACGGCGTCATGAGTCCCTACACCGACCCGAACTGGATGCAATTATTGATCGACGCCGACCAAAACCCACGCACCGGCTGGAACGGCTACGATTTCGTCGTCAACAGCCGCGTCGTCAATGCCACGACCACGACGGTGAAACGCTTGTCGGACGGCGAGACCTGGAACGTGCCGTACCGGGCGGCGGGAGAAGACCTGGTCGTCGCCATCCCGCGCCGTCTGCTCGGCCTGACGGACTTGGCGCAGACGACCTTTGACTTCCATTGGGCCGACAACGTCCCCATCGGCGGCGGCCCGAAAACCATCGCCGACTGGTGGTACACCGGCGACAGCGCCCCCGACGGCCGCTTCAACTACCGCTACGTCAACCGGCGGTAAAGAAGCACCCGCCGGGCGGTTCGGCAGCCATGCTGTTTTCGTGGAATAGGCCTTATTCGCGCTTGTTGCGTTTGCCGTAAGACGCCGCATGACGCGCCTTGCGGGTCTGCTCTGAAAGGCCGCCGACAAGCTCCTCGGCTTCCACGGCGTAGTTGGCGGCCATTTCCGGGGCCAGGCACGGCGCGGCGGCGGCCAGGGAACGGCGTAGGTACGAGGCAGCCTCCTGGCGACGGCCTTCGCGTTCCAGTTTGAGGGCGCAGGCGGACGCGGCGGCCATTTCAATCTCGGCGGCGCGCTCCTGCAGCGGGCGGTTGCGCGGCACGGCCTGAATACCATCGCCGTAGTGGAACGCGGCGGACGCCTGGACGGCCTGCGCCGGGCCGCCGGGGACGGCGAACGAGAGCGTCGCGTCCAGTGTGAGGGCCGTTCCTTTCGGGCCGGGCGGCGTCAGCGCTTTCAGGTAAAACGCCTTCTGCTCCCCGCCAAACAGGTCGTGCAAAAACAAGCGCAGGCGATTGTTCTCTTGCTCGTGCGGCAGATCGTTGAGCAGTTCAATGGCGACGCCGGCAGGAATCGCCAGCGTCAGCGCGGCTTCGCGGGCTACGACGGTCAGCATCTCGCCAAGTTCGCGCTCAAACATGGCCGGAATCTGGCGCGGGTGTTCGATAAAGTAGTAGTGGCCGCCGCCGTCATTCGCCATCGCTTCCAGCAGTTCGTGGTCGTAATCCACCCCCACCCCGAACGTGGACGTATGGACGCCGCGCGCCGTCAACTGCCGGGCGTGATGGGTCAACTCTTCACGGCT
>CAZZVX010000430.1:0-3813 GCA_964657535.1 Armatimonadota bacterium
GATTTAAATCCAAGTTACTGTTGCGGTGACTTGAGAATGCGATTGATTGCCTGATAGCCCTTGAATTGCGACATCCTTAGCGCGATCCATCCTTCTTCTCCTGTGTTCTTGGCACCTTGTTTGAGTAACATGGACACCATAGTATCGTGTCCTCCGCGCACGGCTTCAATCAATGGAGTCGTGATACCATGTGGGAAAATAGTCTCCGCTCGCGCGTTTATATCCGCTCCAGCGCGTAAAAGAGAGCGTGCGACAACGTTGCGACCATTCCACGCCGCCCACATCAAGGCCGTTTGCCCCAGTGACGACTTAGCATTGACATCCGCGCCCCAAGATAGTAATAATTTGACCGAAGCGTAGTTACCCGACCGGGCAGCATACATCAATGCAGTGCTGCCGAAAGAATGATGGTGAATTTCGGTCTGTGTAATGTCAGCACCGTATTCCAACAAGCACCGGATAATAGCGGTATTACCAAGTTCTGCCGCAATCGTCAGGGGAATGCGTCCATCTTGGTGGTCGTAGATATTCTCCTGAACGGTCAAGGCATTAACATCAGCCCCAGCCTCCAATGCGGCCAGCAAAGCCATTTTATTCCCGGTTCGTATTGCTTTGATCAAATCTGTCTGTACGGTGTTGTACACGAAAAGCCTCGGTCGGCAGGCATGATACTGTATACTATTGAGTGAAAGAGGCTGTGCAGGGACGCTTTCGAGCGGTGGAACCTTCGTCTGCCATGGCTTGTTCTTCCGCCGGGTCGAGTTTTGCACACTCCTGAGCCAGCCGTGAACTGCCAAGTCGTGACACTTTTTCCTGCACGGCGGCTTGAACGGCTTGACTGCGGCTGCGGAAGTGGCGAGACTCGACCAGGGAATCCAGGCGGCCTAGCAGTTGTTCATCAATGAAGATCGTGATTTTGGCGGTACTCATGTCTGCGTCCTTTCAGTCACTAACTCGCCATCGCCAGTTCTTTGGCGAAGGGGCTGGCGGGCAGGGGCGTGTCGGCGGGCGGGTCGGCCCAGCGCCCGTCGGACTTGATGAGTTCGACGAGTTCGGCCACGCCGCGCTCCTGCGGCACGTTCTTGACGGGATTCCGGCCCCGGTAGAGCGTGATGACCCCGCCGCCCTTGCCGACGTAGCCGTAGTCGGCATCGGCCATCTCGCCGGGGCCGTTGACGATGCAGCCCATCACGGCGATGTCCAGCCCGACTAGGTGGTTCGTCGCGGCCTTGACCTGGCGCAGCACGGAGGTCAGCTCGAACTTGGTGCGCCCGCACGACGGGCAGGCGATGAACTCCACTTTGGTCTTGCGCAGGTTCAGGGCTTGTAAGATGTCGTAGCAGACGGGTATCTCGTTGATGGGATCCTCGGCGAGCGAGACGCGGATGGTGTCGCCGATGCCTTCGGCCAGCAGCGTCCCGATGCCCGTAGTGCTCTTGATGCGGGCGTACTCGCCGTCCCCGGCCTCCGTGACGCCCAGGTGCAGCGGGTAGTCCATTCCTAAGTCGTCCATGCGCCGCGCCATCAGGCGGTTGGCGGCCAGCATGATCGGGACGCGCGAGGCTTTCAGGGAAATGACTAAATTGTGGTAGTCGTGCGCCTCGCAGATCTGTATGTATTCGAGTGCGCTCTCCACCATGCCTTCCGGCGTGTCGCCGTACATCACGGTCAGGCGCTCGGCGAGCGAGCCGTGGTTGACCCCAATGCGCATGGCAATGTCGCGCTCTTTGCAGGCGGTGATGACGGGGAGCAGGCTTTGTTCGATGGCGTCCTGCTCCTCGCGGACTTCGGCGTCGGTGTAGTCGTCGGTGCGCTGGCGCGGCTTGCGGAACACGAACAGGCCCGGATTGATGCGGACTTTGTCCACGAACTGCGCCACGGCCACCGCGATGTCGCTGCCCTGGTGGTGTACGTCGGCGACTAAAGGCACCTCGTAGCCGCGCCGCCGGACTTCGGCCTGGATGTCTCCCAGGCAGTGCGCCTCGGCCAGAGTCGGCGTCGTGACGCGCACGATCTCGCAGCCCGCGTTGTGCATGGCGATGATCTGCTCCACGCAGCCCATCACGTTGCGCGTCTCCTCGGTGATCATGCTCTGCACCACAACGGGGTGTCCGCCGCCGATAGTCACCGGGCCGACACGCACGGGCCGCGTCGCGCGGCGCGGGTAAGAGAGTTCCACAGTTCACGTCCTCCGGTGTTATTATACCTGAATGGGGGCGGGGCGCTGTGAAAAATCGGGCTTCGGGGACGATGAACCTGGCACAACACCCAAAGATGTGTTACAATAGTCTCAAATACTGAGAAGTCAGATGCCCCATTGTCAGCCGTATTGAATACCCAAAACACGTCAACCCCCCTTGTGGAAGAGCCGCCGCAGCCCGCGTCGCCGTTCCGGGACCGGAACTTCGTTTTGCTGTGGCTGGGCCAGTTGATCTCCAACCTCGGCGACGCCGCGCTGCTGATCGCCGTCCCGGTCACGCTGTACGACTCCACGGGCAGCAAGGGCGCGCTCAGCCTGTGGACCATCGCCGCCGCCGTCCCGACTCTGCTGCTGGGCCTGTTCGCCGGTGTCTTCGTGGACCGCTGGGACCGTCGGCGCACGATGGTCGCCTCCGACATCGGGCGGGCGGTGTGTGTGCTTCTGATGCTCTTCGCCCACGGCCCGCGCCAGACCTGGGTGTATTACCTCGCGACGTTCCTGCTGGCGGCGTTCTCCTGCTTCTTCTCCCCGGCCCGCGCGGGCGTGATGAAGGCCATTTTGCCCGGCAAGCGTCTGATGCAGGGGAACGCGCTGATCACTTCGGGGATGCAGATCACGGCGCTGCTCGGCCCGGTGCTGGGCGGCGTCCTGCTGTCCCTCATTGGGGCGCACGGCGTGTTCATTTTCGACTCGGCGACGTTTGCGGCGTCCGCGCTGTGCATCTTTCTCTTGCGAACGACCGCCGTCCCCGTCAAAGCGCCCCGCGCCTTCGCGGGCGTCTGGCGGGACATGACGGCGGGCCTGCGCTATGTCGGCGCGCGCCCCGTCCTGTCCGGGCTGATGGCGCTGCTGGGAATTGTCCTGGTCGGCGCGGAGATTTCCAACACGCTGGAGTATGCGTTCGTCAAGGACATCTGGCACGCCCGGTCTTTGTTCGGGTACCTGATGGCCGCGTTCGGCGTCGGCATGATCGCGGGCGGCCTGCTCACCGCCGGTCCCCTGCGCGATGTCGAGCCGAAACGGCTCCTGGTGTGGGCGTTCGCCATCTTCACTGTCGGCGGCTTCGGCTGGGCCTGCGCGCCGAATTTCTACTGGGGCGTCCTCGCGCTGTGCGTCTTCGGTCTGGGGAATATGCTGATTAACATCCCGCTGGCGACTCTGTTCCAGACGATCACTTCCCAGGACATGATCGGGCGCGTGACCGCCACGGCGGGAGTAGTCAACCGCGTCTCCATGCTGATCGCGGGCGCACTCGCCGCCGGCCTGATGCATCTCCCGCTGCAGCCCGTTTTTGTCGGACTGGCGCTGGTCTACCTCGCCGCGACTTTGCTTGTCCGCCCCCTGCTGGAACGTAACGCTTCCCATGTCTAGCCCGCCCTCTTCGAAGCCGACGGCCTTTGGGCCGGTCGCGCCCTTCTATGACCTGCTCATGGCGGGCGTCCCGTACCGGCTGTGGGCGGACTACCTGGAACGTGTCTGGGCGCACCACGGCCTGGCCCCGAAGGCCGTCCTTGACCTCGCCTGCGGCACGGGGACCGTCTCGCGCCTGCTGGCGCGGCGCGGCTACTCTCCGGTCGGCGTGGACCTTTCAGAAGGGATGCTGGCGGGGGGGG
>CAZZVX010000431.1:0-3809 GCA_964657535.1 Armatimonadota bacterium
GCCCGGACTGCGGCACGCCGCGCGCCGACCCGAACGCGGCGTTCTGCGAGGTCTGCCGGTACGACTTCGCCGCCGGGGTCTCCTGGGATGCCGCGTCCGCCGCCCCGGCCACTGTGACGCCGCCCGCGCCGGTCGTCGCGCCCGCCCCGCCGCCGATCCCCGGCGTTGACGACTGGGACATTTCCGTGGTCGTGGACCCGGCGCTGTACGTGGAACCCGACCCGGCCCTGCCCTGCCCGGCGGGCGAGCCGGAGCGGCGCTTCCCGCTCGACCTGCCGGACAACCTGATCGGGCGGCGCAGCGAGCGCCGGGGCATCTTCCCGGAAGTGCCGCTCACCGATCCGGGCGTCTCCCACCGCCACGCGAAACTGCTGAAGGGGGCGGACGGCGCGGTCTCCCTGCTGGACGTGGGATCGGCCAACGGCACCCGGCTCAACGGCGCGGACGTGGCCGCCGGGGTGGGAACGCCGCTCCGCGACGGCGACCAGATCACGCTCGGCTGCTGGACGCGGCTGACGTTGAGAAAGCGTGGCTGACATGGCCGTGACGCTGCAAAATCCGAACGCCCCGAACGCCGCCCCCGCCGCGACTCCCTGGACCACGCCGCGTCTGCTCCAGGCGGCGCTGGCCGCCCTGTGGCTGGCGGCCCTGCTCTTTTTAGCGGCGGCGCTGGCCGGGGCGCACCAGCGCCGTCAGGCGCTCCAAACCATCGGGCGCGACGCCGCCCCGAACATCATCGCCGCCCAGCGGATCAAGGCGGGACTCTCGGACATGGACGCCGCCGCCGCGGACGTCTTGTTGCTGCCGCCGGGCGTCCCGCAGGAGCAGGCCGACGACCGCTACGAGGCGCGGCGCGTAGAGGTGACGGAGGACCTGGAACGCGCCGCCCAGAAGGTCAACTTCGGCGAGGCCGAGCGCGGGCCGATCCGCACGCTCGCCGACGCGCTGGGGACCTACGAGACCGACGTCGCCCAGGCCCGGCTGCTGCACCTGCGCGGCGAACTCGGCTCGCGCCTGGTCTACCGGATGACCCACAGCGAGATGCACGACGTGCTGCTGCCCGCCGCCGACGCGCTCAACCAGGCCAACGACACCGCCCTCGAAGCCGCCTACCGGCGGCAGCAGGCCTCCTCCGGCGTCGCCCTCGCGCTGGTCTGGCTCGCGGGCCTGCTGCTGACGGCGCTGCTGGCCGTGACCCAGGTCTTCCTGAGCCGCCGGACGCGCCGGACCTTCAACCCGCCCCTGCTGGCGGCGACCGTCATCACGCTGGCGTTCCTGCTCCACGCCGGGGCCGTCTTCCCCCAGGAGAGCGACACGCTGCGGGTGGTCAAGGAAGACGCCTTCGCCTCGATCTCGACGCTGTGGCAGACCCGCGCGACGGCGTTCGACGCCGACTCCGAGGAGAGCCGCTGGCTGATGGACACGCCCCAGGCGCCGCAGTACCAGCAGCTCTTCGATGCGCAGTCCGCGCAGATCGCCGCCCTGCCGCCGGGCGCGTCGTATGAGTCCGTCCTCGCGGACGTGGACCAGGGCCGGGAGGCCGACGGGTTCGGGGGAGACCTCGCGGCCACGCTGCGCGCCGTCCATTTTCCCGGCGAGCGGGACGCCGCCCGCGAGATGCTGCGCGCTTACGGCGTCTACGCCGGGACCGACCGGAAGATGCGCGCCCTGGAGAACGGCGGCGACCACGGCGCCGCCGTTGCGCTGTGCGTCGGGCAGCGGCCGGGCCAGCACGACTGGGCGTTCGCCGCGTTCGACGCCGCCCTGGGCCGGACGCTGGAGATTGACCAGCGCGCCTTCGACGACGCCGTCGCGGGCGGCTTCCGCGCCCTGGCCGGTTTCGACGCCCTGGCGGTCCTGGCGCTGCTGGCGGTGGCGGCCCTGAGCGGCCTCGGCCTGCGGGCGCGTCTGCGCGAGTACGCCCTGTGAGGCCGCGCGGCCCACGAAAGGAATACGGCCATGAGAATTCGTTTCCAGTGCCTCGCCGTCCTCGTCGCCGGCCTGCTCGCGGGTTGCGGCGACAGGCCGCGGACGGAAGTCGTCAGCGTCCCGCCCGCGCCCGCCGCCGCGCCCGTCAGTGCGGGCGGCGCGATCACCATCGGCTACTCGGACTGGCCCGGCTGGACCTGCTGGGACATCGCCGACAAGCAGGGATTCTTTAAGAAACACAATGTCAACGTCAAGCTCGTCTGGTTCCCCAACTACACCGACTCGCTCAACGCGCTCGCCGCCGGGCAGGTGGACGCCAACTGCCAGACCTGGAGCGACACGATGGGGCCGCTCGCGCAGGGGCAGCCGCTCAAGGCCGTGCTGATCAACGACAACTCGGCGGGCAACGACGCCGTGGTCGCCGACGCCGAGATTCACTCCATCAGAGACCTGCGGGGCAAGAAGGTCGCGACGGAACTGGGGACGGTCGAGCAGTTCCTTTTAGACAAGGCGCTGGCCGCCAACGGCATGACCGAGGCGGACATCCACTACGTCAACATCAAAGTCCAGGACTGCCCCGGCGCGATGATCGCCCATAAAGTGGACGCCGTCGCCGTGTGGGAGCCGAACAAGACGCAGCTGCTGGACAACATGCCCGGTACGCACGTCGTCTTCGACAGCCGGAGCCTGCCGGGCCTGATCCCGGACCTGCTGGTCGCGCAGTCGCAGGTCGTGCAGGCCCGCCCGCAGGACATCCAGGGCATCGTGGACGCCTGGTACGACACGCTGGCCTGGTGGCGCGCGAACCCCGATGCCGCCGTCAAGATCATGGCCGCGCGCACCCAGTCCAAAGCCGACTTCTACAAGAAGTTCATCACCGGTACGCGCATTTTCGACGCCTCAGAGGCCGTGGCCGCCTTCACGCCGAGCGGCAGGCCGACCTCGCTCTACGCCAGCGGCGGTCAGGTCGGTCAGTTCCTGCTCGGACAGGGCCAGGTCCCGAAACTGCCGGACTTCGCCGCCGCCATTGACCCGACCTTCCTGAAGGCGGCGGCGGCCAAAGGCGAGGGCCGCCTGCCCCCCTACGACTACACCCTGAAAGTGGACTGAGACAGCCGCTTTTTGTCGGCCACAAAAGTTTCACAGGTGATTTTATTTCAAACTCTTGACTTTTGCCTGTCCGGCGGCGTATCATCTCCAGGAATCGTAAGTTCTCGCTTTGACCGCTCTTTTAACGCCATGGACTGCCGACCTCACAAACAGGCGCCCGCCCTTTTCCTGCTGACGTTCCTGCTGCAGGCGGTCGTTTCTGTCGGCGGCGCGGCGAGGGCGACCGGCCCGGCGTCGTTGGTCCGGCCTCCGTCTGCCGTCACGACCATTGCGCGGGCGCTTTCCGCCGGGGCTGCCGGGCCGTCCCTGCAGCCCACGACCCTGGACCCGTCCCCCGCGCCGTTCCGCCCCGCGCACCCGCTGCGCGGCAGCGAGCGGCACGGACCCGTCACGCTCCCGGCGCACCCGGACCAGGAATCGCTCCGCTGGGGCGGCTCTGTTCTGCGCCCCCGACTTTCGCGGCCTGCCGATCTTCTAAAGCGTCTGTTCGTCCGCGCGCACGGTCTGCGCGCCCCGCCGACCTCCTGAAGACTCCACACTCGCGGCTTGTCATCGTTGATGGCCCCGGACTCAGAACCGTCTTCCCGGACGGCCTTCGTGTCCGGCTGAATCTTGGCTCGATAGAATTCTTTCGGCTCTGACTTCTCGCAAAGGAGAAAAAATGTCCACACAGTCTTTTTCCGATCTCCGGCGGCGCGTCTGCCGTCTTGGGTCTGCGGCGCTGGCGCTGGGGTGTCTGGGCGGCCTGTCCGCCCTGGCCCCCGCCCCGG
>CAZZVX010000432.1:0-3797 GCA_964657535.1 Armatimonadota bacterium
ACGACTTTACCCTTCCCTCCGAGGGAAGGGTGGACGGGCTTGCCCGGACGGGGTAGGACGCTCTCACGCCGCTATGCCTGCCTTGTTGCGCGAGCGGGCGCGATCAATGAACATCCAGGCGATGCCCAGGACCATATAGCCCGCGAAGACTTCCGGCAGGTAGTTGTCCGGTGCGGCGGGCCACGGGTAAACGCTGCCCTTCACGGCCAGGCCCATGAACAGGACGCCGACCACCGCGCTGAAGACAAGCCAGGGCGAGAGCGTCTTGTCGCGGGAGGCCGAAACGACCGCGCCGACGGCGATGAGGATGTAGGCGAGCAGGAAGCCGTAAGTGGCGATGGTCCCGTTCATGTTGTAGATGTCCAGGACGGCATTCCCCTTGAGGTACAGGCCGAATAGCACGACAAGCATGATGATGGCCGAGACGGTCGCGGCGACGTGCGGGGTGGCGTTGGTGTCGTGCGACTTGCCCAGATTGGCATGAATCAGTCCGTCGCGGGACATGGAGAGCAGGATGCGCGAGGTCGCCGTGACGCAGGCCAGCGAGCAGGCGAACAGGCTAATGACCGCGCCGAAGGAGACCAGAACGCCCAGGAACGGCGCGTGGGCGATGTCGGCCATGGCCGTCAGCGCCACCAGGTTCGGGTCGTTCAGCGCGGTCTTGTAGCCTGCGAATGACGAGACCATGATGAACGACATCAGCATAAAGAACGAGCCGGCGATGGCGGTGCTCATAAACACGGCGCGCGGGATGTTGCGCTTGGGACTCTTCGCTTCCGCGCCCAGGGCCGTCGCGCTTTCAAAGCCGACAAACGAGAAGACGCCCAGCACCATCCCCCCCTGCAAGCCCGTCAAACTCATGCCTTTGAGCGACAACTGCGGTCCCAGGTGCAGGCCGGTGTGCCGGATCATCGCAATCCCTAAGATCGCGATCAGGCTGACGGAGATGCCTTCCAGCGCCAGCATCATCTTCGCCGACAGGCGCACGTCGCGGTAGGCGACGAACCAGACCAGGGCGACCACAACGGCGAACAGGACCAGCGCGGGCAGGGTGACGTGGATGTTTTTCAGTAGAGTCTGGGCGTAGGGCGCGGTGTAGGAGGCGACGGCGATCCCCGTCGTCAGGTACGCTAGAATCAGCGCCCAGCCCGTGATAAAGCCAGCCGTCGGCCCCAGGCTCATCGTCACATAAGAATACAATGCGCCGGGCGTGGCCGTCTTGCTGGCGAACTGCTTGATGCAGACGCCGATCAGGAGCAGGCCCAAAGTTGCCAGCAAATAGGTGAACCAGGTGCCGTTGCCCGACGAGCCGAAGACGAGCTGCAGGTTGACAGCGGGCGTCAGGGTGGGGGCGATGTTGGCGATAGACTGCGCCAGGGTCTCGGTGAAGTTAAGCGCGTCGCGTCGGAAGCCGACGGCGTGGTGGTTGTGCTGCCCCAAATCCAGATGGTCGGCAGGCGCTTCAAGGGTCGCCATGTGTGTTCGTCCTTTCCGGGCGGTTTCGGGCCGCCGTGTCAGAGTGCTTAACGTGCGCGCTTCGACACCGAAGGATCGCGGGGAACATAATCGGGCGGCAGCACTGCCGGAAAATCGGTCTAGCCCATCGTCAGGACGGCGCGGTAGCGGACTTGGTTGTCGCGCAGGCGCTGGACGGCGTCGTTCGCGCGCTCGAACGGGAAAGATTCAGTGATCGGCGCGATGCCGTACTGCGCGGCCAGGCCCAGCATCTCGCCCATCTCGGCGGGGCTGCCGATGGGCGACCCCATGATGCGCCGCCGCTTGTCCTGGAACGCGAACACGGACAGCGACACCGCTTCCAATGGCACGCCGACGAGGTTGAAGACGCCGTCCGAGTCCAGGCAGTTGAGATAAGCGTTGTAGTCCTTGTCGGCGGCGACCGTGTCTATGATGATGTTCAGCCGGCGCGTCGGCTTGTTCGGCACCGTGCCGTCCCGGTTGATGACCACGGCCTCGTGCGCCCCCAACTGCGCGGCGAACTCGGCCTTGTCCGGCGACGACGTGAAGACCGTCACCCGGTTGCCCAGTTTGGACGCGAACTGCACGGCCAGATGGCCCAGGCCGCCGATGCCGATGACGCCGATCTCCTGCCCGCCTGTCATACCCGCGTGGCGCAGCCCCGAATAGACCGTGATGCCGCCACAAAGCAATGGCCCGGCCAGTTCGGTCGCAATCGCGTCCGGGATCGGAAATGCGAAGCGAGAGTCCACGGCGAGAAAGTCGCCGAAGCCGCCGTGCTGATGCACCACCGTCGCTTTGTTGTCGTCGCACATCTGTTGATTGCCGCGCAGGCAGTCTCGGCAGTGCAGGCACGCGCCGCTCTGCCAGCCGACCCCGACTCGGTCGCCCACTTTCAGATGATTGACCTGCGGCCCGACTTCCACGACCTCGCCGACGGCCTCGTGGCCGGGGACGATGGGGTAGGTCGTCATGTCCCAGTCGCCGTCCATCATGTGAATGTCGGAGTGACACAGGCCGCAGACACGGACTCTGATCAGACAATCGTGACCGAGCATCGGCCCCGTTTCGTACTCGAACGGGCGCAACGGCTCGCCAGGCGCATAAACGGCCAGGGCCGTGACTTTCATGGGTCGCTCCTTCCGTTCACGGGTGGTGTCCGTTCGTGTGACAGCATTCTGATTCGGTCGGCGGCACGTCGAGGGCCGGGTTGCGGTCGAAGAATCCGACGGGCTTGAGCATGAAGCCCGTGTAGCCGACCGGCATCACGGGCCAGTCTTCGGGCCGCGTGATGTGGTGATGGCCGAACGTGTACCAGACGACGACATCGGTGTCTTCAATCGCGCGATCTGCCTGGGTCCAGAGGCCCAGCCCGCCGTCGGTCGGGTTCTGATTGGGATAATCGCCCGCCGCATAAAGTTCCTGCGGGTCATACGGCGTCACCCACAGGTGCTTCGTCATGAACTTCGCCCGCCGGGCGACCGCCGAGTCTTCGTGGACGAACAGGCCGACGTTCTCGCCCGGCACCAGTTTGTAGGCGGTCGGCTGGCCCAGGCCGTTGGTCGCGTGAGGGTTGACGACTTTCCAGAAGCGCCCGCGCAGAGGGTCAGTCATCTGCTGCGCCTCCTGCTCCGTCCTGAGCGTGGTCGTGACGGGGAAGAAGCCGTTGCCGTACAGGTTGTCCGCCGCGACCGGGTCGAGTTCCGTGTGGACCTCCTGGACGGAGTTGTTCGGGCCGTCCACGCTCATGTCCAGGCGGACGTTGAAAAAGTGCTGGTGGTGCGGCGCGTACAACTGCGGCGCGACCATCGTGCCGTACTTGCGGGTCTCGCCGCGCGGCAGTGCGCCCGTACTCATGATGCCCGTCAGCTTGATTTCGTACTGGATGGTGCCGTCTTGATAGAAGTACCAGAAGAAGCCGTACTCGTAGTTGGCGACGGTCGCGATGAACGAGACCACTAAACGGCGCGAGCGGCGCACTTCTGTCTTCCCCGTCCCCCAGTCCACGTGCTTCCAGAGGATGCCGAAGTCTTCCTCGTGCATACACACGGCGTTGGGCTTGGCGACGACATCTCCCCGACTGTCGCTGAAGAAGGCATCGAAGTATCTGATCTCGCCCAGGCAGTCGCAGCCCAGCTCCAGCGCGTTTGCCAGAACGCCGACGCCGTACTCGCCCAAATCGAAGGCGTTCTTGCGGGCGTGGACCGGCGCCGGGTCGCTGTACGGCACGACCATTTCCGAGAGCGATGCCCTGTATAAAATAGGCCGGACGCGGCCCTGGTCCTCGTAGCCGACGGTGTAGAGGACGAGTCCCTCGCGGG
>CAZZVX010000433.1:0-3786 GCA_964657535.1 Armatimonadota bacterium
GATCAGGCGTCCCGCCAGGCCCAGATAAAAGACGACCACCAGGGCGAAGAAGACCGTCGAGCGGGACCTAATCGTGGCGAGTTGTGGAGTTGCCGTCTGGTGTCGGGCCACTGCTTGTCCCCTCGGAAGCGGCCACGCTCCCCGCGTCTGTCGTCGCCACGCCGTCGGCGCTCGCGGTCTGAGTCGGCAGGCCGGAGGCCGGCTTGATGTAGTCCGTGCGCCGCGCGTCCTTCGTCAGTTTCATTTTTACGGCATAAGCCTTGATGCGCGTCGGGCTTCCGAGGTCCGCGAGCTGGGCCTTGAGCGTCTCGTTCTGCAGGCTCTTCGCGCGGAGCGACGTGCGCGCCTGCGCCTGGTCAATGCCGAGCAGGGTGACGCGGGCGTAGGCGGCCAGGTAGATCACCAGCAGGCCGCAGACGACGACGGTGAAGGCGATGGCGGCCGTCAGCAGCCGCGCCTCGGAGCGGGCCATCCGGCGGCTGCGGGCCTGTTCGACGCCGCGCTTCGCCTCGCGCCGCGCGCGCTCCGGGTGTTCCCAGGCCGGGGGGCGGGCCGGCAGCGCGGAGGCCGCCGGGCGTGACGAAGCGCGGGACGCGAGCGCGGCGCGCACCGTCCCGTCCGTGGTTCGAGGACTGATTTCCAGCATGGCGTTCCCCCTCACTGCGTTCGGCTCCCTGTCACTGCTCCGTGGATTTCGGTCCGTCCCAGAATCATAAACGCCGCCCTGGTCCCAGGATTGAAATCCTGGGCTGCCGAGGAGCGGACTGCCCGCCTACGCGGGCGAAGAAAGAACCTGAGCCGGTTCTTCCGAATCATAAACGCCGCGCCGCGCGCAGTTTGGCGCTACGGGCGCGCGGGTTGGCGGCGACTTCCGCTGCGCCCGGCTCCATCGGCTTGCGATGAACGAGTTCCAGTGTGGCCAGCGGCCTGGTCCCGAACGGCCCTTCCCCTTCGCCGCGCCCGGACAAGCGCGCGAAGAGCTGTTTCACGATCCGGTCTTCAATCGAGTGATAGGAGAGCGCCGTGATGGTGCCGCCTTTCGTGAGGCGGTCTGCGGCGCTCTCCAGCGCATGTCCGAGAACTGTCAATTCGTCATTCACGGCGATCCGCAGGGCCTGAAAGGTGCGGGTCGCCGGGTGCTTGTCTTCGGGCCTGGCCCCGCGCGGCATCGCGGCCAGCACGGTTTCAATGAGTTGTCCGACGGTGCGGTACGGTTCGTCCTGCCGCCGTCGCAGGGCAAACTGCGCGATCCGGCCCGCCCAGCGCTCGTCCGAGTTTTCGCGGATCAACGTTGCCAAATCGCGCTCGGCGAGCGTGTTGAGCAGGTCGGCGGCGGTCGGGCCGCCGCCCCCCGGATTCATGCGCATATCGAGCAGCGCTTCCGGGTCCTTGAACGAAAAGCCGCGCGACGGCGTATCCAACTGGTAAGATGACACGCCGAGATCGAACAAAACGCCGTGGACGGCATCAATGCCCAGACTGTCCAAGACTTGTCCGATGGCATCGAACCGGGCCGGGACCAACGTCACGACATCGCTGAACTCGGCCAGCGCCCGCCCGGCCTCGGCGAGCGCGTCCGGGTCCTGGTCAATGCCGACGAGGCGCCCGCCTGGCCTAAGCCGCTCCGCGACGGCGCGGGCGTGGCCGCCGCCGCCGAGTGTCGCGTCTACAAAAAATTGTCCCGGCCGCGGGTCCAATGTTTGCAGGACTTCCGCCAGCATGACGGGAACATGATAGGGCAGTTCAACAGTCACGTCAGGCGATACCGACTTCGCGGGCCGATTCGGTAATCATGGCGTCGGTCAGGTCGTCGTTGTAGAGCTCCCACGAGAGCTGGCTCCAGATCTCGATGCGGCTGCCGGTGCCGACGATCACCACGTCGCCGCCCTGCTCGCCGATCTTGGCCCAAAGGCGCAGTTTGCCCGGAATGGCGACGCGGCCCTGGCTGTCCACGCTGGTCTCGGTCGCCGTAAAGAAGCGCTGCAGGCGCATGGTGTGTTCGTCGAGTTGGCGCTGGCGATTCAGCGTCTCGCTCAAGTCTTTATAGGCCGACTCGGTGTAAACGAAGATGCAGCCGCCGACGCCCTTTGTCATGAAAAAGCGCTCGCCCAGGGAGGAACGGAACTTGGTGGGGATGATCACGCGCCCTTTATCATCAACGCTGTGATCGAATTCACCCTGAAACACCACCGAGCCTCCACCAAGTCACCACTGCCCACCACTTTCGTACCACTATACGGCATGGACAGGTTTTTTGTCAAGGTTTTCGGGCGAGTTTTTGGGATTTTATTTTGCGAAGAATTCTCTACATTTAGCACACCGAACATATGTACGGCACTATATCTAGGGGCGAAACCGAGAACCGTGGGGAGAGGATTCCACTTCGGCGCGGGGAGAGGGGGTGGGACGCGCCTCCACTTTCGGTAGACAGCCATTTTGTGCAGGCTGCCGTCAAATGCCCGGCGATTTCAATCGCCGGGTTCTTTCGATGAGGCCCTAGTGGTGCGCCGCGACGGTGTGCAGGCGCTCCAACTGGCGACGGCGCTGACGCTGGACGAGCAGCGGCTGCAAGTCCACACAACGTTCCGTCGTTTCCAACTGACGCGAGGCGATGGTCTCGGCGAGTCGGGGGATCAGCGTGTTCTCGATAAAGTCCGCGTAGACTTCGTTGTAGTTGTACGTCTCGACGGCGACGGTCCACTTGACGCCGTGGCGGCGCTCGCCTTCGGGGTAGTAAAAGACGGTCGGGCCGGTGCCGGTACTCCACTCGATCACGACGCGCTTGACGCCGTGCTGCTTCCAGATGTCGAGTTTCTGGCGCAGCGTGTCCATGTCGAAGGCGGGTTCCTGATGCAGTTTTCGCTCCATGAGGCGCAGTGTTCTCCTGGGAAGAGTCGGGAAATGAATTTCCCCCTATTATAGCACAATAGCCCACACCTTGAAAGGGCGTGGCGCTGACGGGGCATGGGTCTTCAGGGCGATGCGTTCTTCAGCGCCAGCATGGCGGCGTAGACCTCGCGCTTGGAAAGACGTCGTTCCGCGCTGATCTGCCGCACGGCGTCGCGCTCGGACAGGCCGGACGCCAGCAGGGCCGTCAGGGCCGCGCCTACGTCCTCCGGCTCTTCGACTTCCGGCGGCGCTTCGTCGGCCTCCGCCTCTGTGAGTCCAGACACGACGATAGTGATCTCGCCGCGCGGCGGATTGGCGCCGAAGTGGGCCGCGACTTCCGTCAATGTCCCCCGCACGAACTCTTCGTACTTCTTGGTCAACTCGCGCCCGACGGCGGCGGGCCGGACGGGGCCGAACGCCTGCGCCATCTCCTTCAATGTCTCTGCCGTGCGATTGGGCGCTTCGTAGAAAATCAATGTCCGCGTTTCGGCCCGCGCGAGGGCGGCGAGTTTGTCCCGGCGCGAAGATTTGGTGCGGGGCAGGAACCCCTCAAAGGCGAACCGGGCGGGCGGCAGGCCGCTGCCGACCAGGGCGCACAGGGCCGCGCTCGCGCCGGGGATCGGGACGACCGGGATCTGGGCGGCCAGAGCCGCCCGGACTAAAACGATGCCGGGGTCGGAAACGCCCGGTGTCCCCGCGTCCGTGACCAGGCAGATCGTTTCGCCCTCTTCCAGACGCCGGACCAGAGTTTCCACACGCCCTTCGTCGCTGTGCTGATGGTACGCAGCCAGCGGCGTCGCGATCTGGAAATGGGACAGCAGGGCGCGGGTATGGCGCGTGTCTTCCGCCGCGACCAAGTCCGCCTCGCCTAAAAGGCGCAGGGCGCGCAGGGTGATG
>CAZZVX010000434.1:0-3723 GCA_964657535.1 Armatimonadota bacterium
TTGGCGCGCGGCCTCGGTCGCGGAGAAACTCGCCGGCACTGGCAGTCGGCACAGGGCGGCGATCGCGGCGCCGTCCGTCGCCAGCATCTCGGCCTGCGCCCGCAGGTCGCCGAAGGCGGCGCGGACGGTGGTCTGCAGGTCCAGCGTGAAGCGCGCGGCCCGGATGCCGCGCCAGGGGTGCGCGCCGATCTCGGCGAACAAATCGTGGTAGGCGCTGAGGCGCTGGGCCAGGTCTTCCAGGCGCCGGTACTGCGGGGCGCTCACGGCTTCCGGCGCGACGAAGACGAACGGCAGGTCGGGGACGTCCGCGCTCTCGGCGACGACGCCGTTGGCCTCGTAGACGGACAGGCCGAGCGGCGGTCGGGGCGCGTGCAGGGCCTGAACCACGTCGGACAGCGCGGCGCGGACGGCGTCCAGGGCTTCCGTCTGGGGGTCGCCCGCCGTCACGGCGCGCTGCCGGGCGTTCAAAGCGCGGCGGAGCTGTTCCAGGACTTCCTTCTTGTTGGCCTTGTGGCTGTGGGCTTCCAGGCACAGGTCGGCCAGGCCGGTGTCGCGCAGGCGCTTGAACACGGCGTCCAGGGCCGCCATCTTCTGGGAGACGAACAACACGCGCTTGCCGCCGGCGACGCATTCGGTGATGATGTTGGCGATGGTCTGCGTCTTGCCGGTGCCGGGCGGCCCCTGCAGGACGAAGCTCTGGCCGTTTCGCGCGGCGAAGACGGCGCGCTGCTGGGTCGGGTCGGCGTCCAGGACCTGGAAGGCGCGCTCGCCCCGCGTCGCCTCGTCCAGCGCCTGCACGGTCGGCAGGGCGACGGCGGGCAGCCGGGTCAGGGCGTCCCGGTCGCCGGCCAGCGCGGCGACGACCGGGTGGCCGCGCGCCCGGTCGGCCTGTTTGACCAGGTCTTTGTACATGGTCATCTTCAGGAACGAGAAGCAGCCCAAATAGGTGTCCGGCGTGATCCGCCAGCCCGGCTTCTGCGGCAGCAATGCCTGCAACGCGGCGAAGTCAACGCTGGGGGTGAGGTCTTCGTCATCCGGCACGTCGGGCAGTTCGATCCGAATGTCGTTCTGGCTCAGCCGGAACTTCAGGGTCGGGTTGAGTTCGATCTCATCTTCCAGCCGGGTCAGGCGCACGGCGTCGCCGCCGGGCAGCCGTTCCAGCGTGACGGGGATGAGCAGCAGGGGGGAGCGGAGCGCGTCCCGCGTGGCCGGGTCTGTCCATTCCAGCGTCCCCATCGCCACGAACAGGACGTTGATGCCCTGCTCGCGCAGGGCGGACGCGCCCCGGAGCCGTAAAGTGTTCAGGGTCTTGAACTCGGCCTCGCCGACCGTCAGGCGGCCGGGCTTTTGGGGGCGCGGCGCCCCGAAGAGGTCGGCCTCCGTGGGGAGCGCGTCGAACTGCAGCGCCCGTCGGCGGCGCACCAGCAGTGCGTACAGGTCGTCGGGCGACGGCTGCGGCAGGGGCAGCAGGCCGCGCGCTTTGGGGGAAAGCGCGTACAGCGGGTTGCGCCGTGTCAGGTCAATGAGCGCGGACTGCCAGCCCTCGATCCTGCGTCGCACCAGGTCTTCAGTCGGCACGGGTGTTTAGTCTTTCAAAGTGAGCGCCCAGGGACTGCCCTTTTGCGCGCCGAGACGATGTATTCATAGAGTTCTTTTTTTGAGGTCCGTTTTCGGATGGCCTTGACGGTGACATGGCGAAACCCGGCGGCCTCGAACAGAGACGCGAAAATCCGTTCCACCGGCAGGATGACGTCATAGAACTTCGAGTTGCCGACGATATAGTGGATGTCGCCGCCGGGCCGCACGACCCGGAAAAGTCCTTCAACGTGCGCGACCATGTCGTAAAAGTATTTGTGGACGTAGCGCGACAACAGTGGGCTGGTTCCCGCAATGCGGGCGAGGATTTCGTAGAATCCTTCGTAGGGAACCTCCCTGGGTTCCTCCGGCGTCCACTTGCCGACGTTGCTGGTGGCGCACCCCCAGGTCCCGCCGATGGCTTTCCAGTCCAGCTCGCCCGCGTCGCGCCCGCTTCCCAGATAGCCCAGCCAGTATAGATAGGGCCGAAGCTCGCGGATGTAGCTCATGCGGTTCGGGTAGGGCGGCGAGGTGATGACGCAGGAGTAACGCTCATCGGGCAGGCATTTGGTGAGATCGCGGGCGTCGCACAGCAGGGCGCGCGGTTTGGAACTGATCGGAGAAAGCGCGGCGGCGGCGATGGCGCGGGCGGCCTCGGCCCATCCCTCCGCGACGGCTTCCTCGGCGGCGCGCGGCAGTGTCTGCACGCCTGACTTTTTGAAGGACATGGACTGATGCCCGAAACTGACGTTGGCCCGTCCGATCATCACGCGGCAGAACGAGATTTTGAGTAAATCCACTGCCGCGTTCTCTTCTTTCGCCAGGGCGTTGATGACGGAGATCGCGCGGCTCAGGGCGGCCAAAGTCGCCTCGTCCCACCACTTCTCGATCTGGTGCAGCGGCGGCGTCCAGAGTGTCGGCCCGCCGGGCTTTCGGATGGCGGCGGCGACTTGCGGGGCCTTCTCCGAAAACGCCGCCACGTCGTCTGCCGTGTAGGTGTGCGTCTTCGTGTGCGCAAGCCAGAGCAGGAACGGGTTGATGTCGGTCGTGTCGCTCTCGATGCCTCTTTCTGCGCAGACGAGGGCCGTCGTGCCGGTGCCACAGAAGGGGTCGAGGACGACGGGGCGTTCGTGCTGATGCGTGTCCAGGATTTCGGACACGAGGTGGACGGAGTAGGCGGGGGTCAGCCGCAGCCAGCCGTAGCGCGTGCCTTTCAGGTTCGCTTTATGGGTCAGGCGCTCGGAAAGGCCCAGCGTGGTTTGCGTATTCATGCGCTCAACAGCGCCTTCAGCGTCTGCTCCATGTTCGCGCGGATTTTCGCCGAGTTGCGCTCAAAGAAAGCCGCCAGGTCGTAGCCGACCACGTCACGGCAGAACGTGTAGGTGCTGTTGAGCGTGGTGCCTCCCAGGATGCCGCGCAGGATCAGCCACTGGGCGCCCGCGTACCGCTCCGCCAGCACTTCGTCGAGTTGGTTCGAGAAGAGCAGCAGGACCGGCACATAGTCGTGAACGTAGGCGTTTGAGGCGTTGGCGATATCGGCGTTCTGCCTTTTGGAATCCTTGCTTTTGTACCCCTGCCGCGCCTCGAAGACGGCGCCGGTGATTTGTGTCTGCTTTTCGGGTGGGAGCAGAAGCGCGCCGAAGGCCTGAGACATCCACTCCTCAACGCGCCGCCTGGCGTCTACGTTCCTGATTTTCGCCGGTTCAATCCGGGCATCCAGCGATAATGAACGGAATGAACCAGCTTTCGAGGAAGGCACCTGATACGTCCAGTTCGCCTCTTCTTTGGTCAGTCCAAGGTGATCCTGAACGACCTGATTGAAAATCCACTGCGCGCCGATGCCGAGCTGTCGGTAGATGGAAGTCATACCGCCGGCGGCCTTGTGCGCGGCGTACATCAGCGGCGAGTCCAGTCCCATCCATGTGTAAAATGAGTCGCCGCCGTAAAGGGCTTGGAATTCATCAAGTTCCACGCCCTTCTGACCCTGCCCGAACTTGGGCTTGTACCGCGCGCAGACCTCCAGTGGGCGCGTGAGAAGAATCAGATAGCGCTCATCCTCTGGAATCCCCTGGGGAAGATCGGGAACTGGGACGGCAGGGGCGTCCTGATAATCTTCTTCATAGTCTTCTTCAGCCGCAGTGTCGTTTA
>CAZZVX010000435.1:0-3705 GCA_964657535.1 Armatimonadota bacterium
AACGTGGCATCGTTGCCCGTCTTCAGAGTCACAGCCGATTTGCGGCGAAGTGCAGGAAATATCGTCTGCCGCGTCGTACTCTGGCGGCGAGGTCCGCCCATGCAGTACGAAGACATCCCGATTGGGACGAATGCTCCCGCCGAGGTCAACACGATCATCGAGGTGCCGAAAGGCTCGTCCAACAAATACAAGTACCGCCCGGACCTGGACCTGTTCCGGTACGACCACACGCTGTTCTCGCCGCTGTTCTACCCGTGCGACTACGGCTGGATCTGCGGCACCAAAGGCCGGGGGGAGCGCAAGCCGCTCAACATCCTGGTCATGGGGTCCAACCCGACGTTCGCCGGCTGCCTGGTCGTCGCCCGCCCCGTCGGCACGCTCTTGATGCACGACCACCGGGGCGAGGACCACAAAGTCCTTTCCGTCGCGGTCGCCGACCCGCGCTTCAACGACGTGCAATCGCTCAACGACCTGTCCGAACACACGCTCTTGGAGATTCAGCACTTTTTCGAGATCTATCAAGTCCTGGAACAGCGCGAGGTCTCCATCGGCGGCTGGGAAAACGTCGAACAGACCCACGCCCGCATCCGCGCCTTGATTGAGCCGCTTCCCGTGGTGTAAAGTACGGCGCTTTGAAATGAGCATTCTGCACTTTTTTCGCAGTCTCTTCGCAGGGGCAATGCTATTTATTCGCGGTCTTCTCCTTGTTCTGGGTGCCGGGAAATTGGCACGAGACAATCAGAAAATATGGGAGGAAGAATTGAAGCAGGCTGAACGCCAGTCTCAAGATGGAGTGAAGTTCGCTCAGGCCAAAGTCGTGTTCTGCCGAGCTTTTCTTGCAGGCCATATGGGTGACAAAGGAATGGCGTTCATTATCGGGAGCGTAGTAATGCTAGGCGGTGTCGTCGTGTTTACCCGCTACATGATTGGATAGCCATGTTCTGAGCGCCAGAACACGCCGGAAGAGGTACAGAAACTTATGAGAAGTTCACCCATACTTGGTACCCCTTACCGGATTAGCGACATTCGGACAGCAGTTTTCTTTCCCTTATTCTCTTGTCTGCTCTTTTTCCTGGTTATGAGCTGCCGTGCTGCGGCAGAAACCGGCGGGCCGGTCGTCCTGGGCTGTGAGAAGAGCGGCGTTCATATCCTCTTTGTCAGGCGAGAATTGGCGGCTTACCCGGAAGTCGTTAACCGCAACTTGATGCTCAAAGTTGACAATCGGGTGGTAAAGCTAAACGCTCTTAGCCAACTGCGCGGCCATGTCCGCATTGACAGCCCGCAGCAGGCGCTCGACTTTGTGCGCTTCCGCACGTCGTTGTATACGTTCTTCTACTGGCGCGGCAGGAGGTTTTTTGAGGTCATTCCCGACGACGCGGTCGCTAAAATGCCGACGTATGGCTTTGATCGCTATTACGAAACGCACCCTGGCGGGGCTGGTGACGCCGGGGTGATCTCTCCTGGCGCATACAGACTGGAGAAGTTCACGGCACCGACGGTGACGCGCAGCGGCGATCACTTCGAGGTGGTGCGGTGGCTGTATTTTCCTGGGCTGCCCCAGCCTGGAACTGTTCGTCTGGTCCGCGAGACCATTGGGGCCGACGGCTCTTATGACTGCGTGACGCTCAAATCGCTGCCGGCTCCCAAACTCCCGGACACGTACTGGCGGCGTCCGCTCTTCGCATGACACTGCTCTCCGAGTGACTTCCTCTCCGATGGGGACGACCCGGTGTGCGAGCTGGACGGCAGCGGCAGCGTGCTGGCCGTCCACACGTTCGGGGCCAACGTCTTGCTCTCGCGCGACACGGAGGACGCCAGCACCTTCTACACCTTTGATCCGTCGGGCAACGTGGCGCAGTGGCTGGACGCCAATGGCAGCGCGCTGGGTGCCGATCAACTACGGTCGGCGCAGACGGCGGGGCTGCGGCGGGCGGGGCGCGGGACGTGGCGGGGCGGCGGCCGGCGGGGGCGGGACGAAGCCGACGGGGCGGCGGCGGGCGATGCGCTTGTTGAGCAGTTTCTCGATGGAGGCCAGGTCGGCCTCTTCTTCCGGGCTGAACAGCGAGATCGCCGTGCCGGGGCTGCCCGCCCGCCCCGTCCGCCCAATGCGGTGGACGTAGTCTTCGGGGACGTGCGGCAGTTCGTAGTTGATGACGTGGGGCAGCTGGTCAATGTCCAGGCCCCGCGCGGCGATGTCGGTCGCGACCAGGACGCGCGAGGTCCCGGCCTTGAAGTCGGCCAGGGCGCGCGTCCGCTGCGGCTGGCTGCGGTCGCCGTGGATGGCGGCGGCGGCGATGCCCGCCTTGCCGAGCTGCTTCGCCAGCCGGTCCGCGCCGTGTTTGGTGCGCGTGAAGACCAGCGCCTGCGGGACCTTGTGTTCGGCCAGCAGGTGAATGAGCAAATCCCGCTTGTGTTCTTTAATGGCGGCGTAGGCCGACTGCGTCACCAGCTCGCTTTCCAGATTCTCGCGCGGCACTTCGACGCGGGCGGGGGCGTTCAGCAGGCCGTCGGCCAGGGCCTTGATCTCGGCGGAGAACGTCGCCGAGAACAGCAGGTTCTGGCGACGGGCCGGGAGCAGGGCCAGGACGCGCTTGATGTCGCGGATGAAGCCCATGTCCAGCATCCGGTCGGCCTCGTCCAGCACGAAAATCTCCACGCGGGACAGGTCCACGGTCCGCTGGCCGACGTGGTCGAGCAGGCGCCCCGGCGTGGCGACCAGGATATCCACGCCGCGCGCCAGGGCCTGAATCTGCGGGTTGATGTTGACGCCGCCAAAGACCACGGCGCTGGAAAGCGGGACGTATCTGCCGTAAGTCTGCACGCTTTCCTCGACCTGGGCGGCCAGTTCGCGTGTCGGAGTGAGAATCAGGGCGCGGACGGCCCCGCGCGGCAAGGGAGACCGGGGCGGGGAGTCCAGCAGCCGCTGCAGCAGGGGCAGTGTGAAGCCCGCCGTCTTGCCGGTGCCGGTCTGCGCGCCGGCCAGCACGTCGCCGCCCCGGAGTATCTGCGGGATGGCCTGGGCCTGAACGGGAGTCGGCGTCGTGTAGCCCGAATCGGCGACGGCGCGCAGCAGTTCGGCGCGCAGGCCGAGCGAGTCGAAAGTCAAAATGCGAGTGTCTCCTGCGGCCCTGAAGGCCGCTTCTGTCCGGCTCCTCCCCTTAACAGGGGGAGGCCGGGAGGGGGTCAAATGACCGTGTGTTTCCAGCGGCCCCACTTGAACAGGGCGCAGGCGGCGATGCCGCCCAGAATGGTGGAGGTCGCCATCGCCCACCACGCGCCGACCGTGCCGTAGTGCAGGCCCTGCGCCAGCAGGTACGCCAGCGGCAGGCGCACCCCCCACATCGTCCCGATGCTGACCCAGGCGGGCGCTTTCGTGTCGCCCGCGCCGTTCAAGGCCCCCGTCAGGATCATGCCGAAGGCGAGGAACGGCTCGGACAGGGCCGAGATCTTCAGATAAGAGACGGCCAGCGGCACGACACGAGCATCGTGCGTGAACAGGTGCGCGAACGGCAGCGCCAGCGTGAAGAACACGCCGCCCATGACGCACATCACCGCCAGGCCTTGCAGCAGCGCCGCCCAGGCGGCGCGTCCGGCCCGGTCCGGGTTTCCCGCGCCGAGGTTCTGACCGGTCAGCGTGCCGGCCGCCGTCGCGAAGGCGAAGCCGGGCATGAACGCGATGCTCTCGGATGTGATGCCGATAGTCAG
>CAZZVX010000436.1:0-3697 GCA_964657535.1 Armatimonadota bacterium
AAATGCCATATGTCGCCCACCATCCGCCGAAACCGTCAAGATGTTGGGTGATTATAACACAATTTATGACCAAGCGTCAATAAAGACGCCCGCGCCTCATGGGGGGCGCGGGCGTCTTGTTCAGCGGCGGTGCATCGGCCACCGACCTTACTTCGGCATCCCCGCGAGAAGAGCCTGGATGGCGGCTGGGGAGAGGGCAGAGTTCCAGACCGCAAACCCGGCGATCTTGCCGGCGAAGTGATTGGAGTTCCAGGGACCGGTTGTGCCGATCCTGACACTGTCACCGGCATCCTCCAGAGCGATGGATTCGGTCTTGATGACCTGGCCGTTTTTGTAGAGCGTCAGCATTTTGCCGTCAAACGCCAATGTAATCATCTGCCATTTATGCAGATCAAACGGCACACCACTCGTGACATCGACATAGCTGCCCCAGAAGTTGATGCCGCCGTTGTACTTGATCAGGAACCGCTCCTGTCCCGACGCATCCGACCCATCACCGAAACCGCTAATCAGTGTCAGTTCTTCCGGCTGCGTGTCCAGATACACGAACTGGTTGATCGTCCACGGACTATTCCCTTGAACGGGAAGATCGGCGAGGTCGTTCTTGACGTACCCAGTATGCGTGCCGTTAAATGTCTGTACGTCAGACAGCTGGAACACCCGCGTGCCGGGAGCGAGACGTGAGGCAGCGGCAGTGGGCACCGGAGTACGAGGCGCAATCGGCGGGAATGCGTCCGGCTCGTAGAGAACGCCGGCGGGATGAGTCGCATTGACACCGTCCCTGGCCGCAGTCATTGCCATGACGCGGATATTGGGATTATTCGGGAGCGTAACGCTCGTCGCTCCTGCCGGAAGATCGATGTCGTACTGGAACAAGTAGCAGAAGCAGTACGGCAGGTCCCCTTCCGGCGTATGCCGGTGGGTGCCGATCCAGGCGACCGTATCGCGCTTGATGAATCCGGGCGTCATTCTCTCGATGTTACGGACTCGGCCATTTCTGATGTCCTTGACCGCCATGTTCGCCTGTATCAAATTCCCGTCCCAGTTCGGGTTGGGATAACCGGTGCCGGACCCGAAAGTGGCCGGATCGGCAGGGTCATTGTGGATCACACGGCTGTACCATTGGCCGATAAGCGCCTGCCAATCCTGTACCTTGAGGGTTGTTTTTTTGACTGTACCCGCACCGGATTTAACCATGAAGACGCCGTCTTGATCGCCCTGGGCCGATGCTGCCAGCACAGACAAGCGGTTATGGTTTCCGGCAGGCAGCGCCACTGTCTGCCCCGAACAGGCCACCATGTTGTTCGCGCCCGGCGCCGCGCGGCCCAGTCGGAACTGGACGCCGGCGGACGAGACCGTCTCCGGCCAGAGTTCGGCGGGGTAGCCGCCCCCGGCAGTGTCGAACGCGCCGTGGGCAAGATCGGTGTGGGACGAGACCCCCGCATAGTTGAAGGGGAGCGTAACCGGCGCGCTGACGGAAGCCGGAATCCTTTGAGGAGCAGCGCCCAGCGTGATCGCGAAAGAGCGAGGCTGGTAAGCCGTCAAGTCCACAACCAGTTTCCCGCTCTGGGCGGAATAGGGGCCTACGGATTCCTCGGCGGCGTTGATCTCACGGACGCTCGTCACGGGGGCGGCGAATGTCACCGACGCCGCATGAACGTTCTGCCCATGCAGTTCCTGAAGGCGAACGACCCATTCGTTGCTGTCTTCGGCTTTTTTCAGCGCGCGCACCGCGACCTGGTCCGTGCTGACCCGCAGCAGCGAGAATTCATGCCCGCCCTTGCCGGCATACTTGCCGGTCTGGAACGCATGGAGCGGCTGGTTGAAGCGGGCGGCGTGGTGAACGATGTTGCCCTTGCGCCAATCCCCGGTGTGCCCGGCGATGGCATACTCGAAGTGGTGGCGGCCGATGTCGTTGGTGTTCTGCCAGGGGAATCCGCTGCCCGTGCCGTCCGGCGTGCGGATCACGGAGAGGCGCAGGGTGTTGTCAGCCGGCTTATCAAATCCGTACTTATGCTTGGTGAGTACGGCCATGCCATGCCCGCCGCCGGAATCGGTCAGGTCTGCCCATTGCTGGCCGTTGACCTCGTAGCGGTTCGGCTCGTCGTTGGGCCGCTCGATGGTGCCGAGGCCCAAGTCATAAGTCGCGGTCGGGTTCGCGGCAGTCATGGGGAACGACGCCTTGACCAGCGTCCCCGGCGTCTGCCAGTCCACGTCGTTATGCACTTCCACCCAGTCGCCGTCCGGCGTCAGACGAATGTGCTGGACCCATGTCGTCTCGCCCAGGGTGCGAGTCACCTCCAGCGCGACGCGGGCGGGGCCTTGCTCCGTGACACGGACCTGCGGGTTATCTTGAACGACGCCGAGCGGTGCATTACTGACTGTCTCCCACAAAATCTCCCAGGCGGGCCAAGCCCGCGAGCGATCATGGAAGTACTCCAATTGACTGGGGGCGTGGAGCAGTTCCGTCTTCGCTTCTTTGTCATACACGCTGCTGATGTCGCCGACGGGATTGACGGTGACTTTGTAGCGGCGGCTCTCCAATGTCTGCGAGGCGGCGCTGAGGCCGGTCTTTAGGGTACAGGGAGTCGTCGAAGGGCGCACATCGTAAACGCGGCAACCGACCGAAGGCGAACTAGCGATGAAAACGATCTTGACACTCTGGCCGTCACGAGAGATGATCTGGCTGGGGACTTCCTGCCGCGTGGTCAGATCAAAAACACGGATATGCGAGGCCGCCTGCGGCAGTGTCACGGTCGCCTCCACGGCGTCCGTGCGCGACTGGTCAAGCGGGTTGTAGACGACCAGCGGAATGCCCTGCGCCCGCGTGTCTAAGTGCTGCGCGACGGCCCCGACGCCGGTCGTCACGATCCGGGACGATTGATTGAGGCTCAGCAGGTCGTCGTTCCAGACAAACGTGTAAGCCTGCGGGATACACGTCCCCGGCATCTCGTCGTGGAACTGGTGCCAGAGAATTCTGACCCAGACCTTGTTCAGCGTTTCCTGCGGGTAAGCCGGCCCGCCGAGCCAGGCGGCCGCTGCCGACACCCGCTCAGCCGCGTCGGCCATCTGCTCGTTCATCCGGTTCCACTTCTTGTGGGCGGCCTGCGACGTGTACCCTCCCACCCCATGTGTCTTCATGGTCAGCTCGCCCTTGTAGGAGGGCAATGCCGCGATTTGGGCGGGCGTGAGGTCCTTCGCGAGCTGGTCCGCGCTGGTGCTGACGACGCGCACCGGTGCGCCGGTATCGTCTACCGACTTCTGCAGCCAGGAGACCGACTCCTCGCCGGGCGTACCACCCTGGTCTCCGGTGCCGAAATAGCGCATATCTACCTTTTTGCCTGCGGCATCCGCCATGTCGCCGTTCCAGGCAGGGGCCACGGCAGCGTCCGTGCGGATTTTGCCATTGTAGTCTCCGGGTCGCAGGGCGGATACCAGTTCCGAGCCGTCCGGACCCGCCCAGCGCCCGACCGAGAACGGGGCGGGGAACCAGCCGCCCCACAACGCGAATTTCTGCGTGGAGAACGACTGAAGGCCTGAGTGGCGTCCGATTGTGGGGAGGGAGTACGGGAAGCCGAAGCAGTCCGGCAGGTAAATGTCGCGGCTGACCTGACCGAATTCGCGGCGGAAGAACTGCTGGCCGTAGAGCGCCTGCCGGAACAAAGATTCGGGGCTTGGGACAACGACATCTACGGCG
>CAZZVX010000437.1:0-3656 GCA_964657535.1 Armatimonadota bacterium
AAGCAGTGTTGCCAGGCTTCAGCGTGAGCGCCTTCGTCCAGGCGGCGATCATCACAGCTCGGCGTTTGCTGTCGTCGGATTGCGCGTCGGTGAGCGCGTCGCCCAGGCCTTCCCAGGCGCCGGAACTGTGCGGGTCATCTTTGGTCGCCGATCCGAACGCCGCAATCACGTCGTCGTCCGTGGGAGCGCCCGGAATCTTCTTCTCCGGGTAGCCGGTGTATTGCAGCAGCAGACGCTCGTAACGCAAGCCCCAGCCTTGGACACTCTCGGCCTGCGCGCGTTCCGGCGTGTTCGGTGCAAGAATCACGGCCATTTTCCATTCCGCCTGCGCCGAGCGTCCCAACTCCCCGATACGCGCGACGGCCTGCTTTCCCGTCAAGCGCAGGTAACGCAGGTCGTCTTTGGTCTCGAAGTGAAAACCCTGCGCGGGCGGATTGGGTGGGGGATCGCCGTAGTCGTCGCTCTTAGGGTCCTGCTGGGCCGCCTGCCAGTCGGCCAGGTCTTTCGGATACTGTGCGGAGTCGTTCAGGTACTGGTCGGTCATGAAGGCGGCATACGCGAGCGACCCGGCCCGGTCCACCTCGGCACAACCGAGCGCGAGATGGTATTGACTGTTCTTGGGGTCCTGTCGGACGGCATCGGATAGGTCTTGGATGTCGCTCTCAAACCAGAGGCCTTCGTCCAGATTGACCGTCGCGCTCTGGTACAGTTCGGGCGCCAGCGTGGCGGCGGCAGGGGCCTGCGACGAAGCGCCACAGGGCAGGAATGCGAGCAGCAGGCAAAGGCCAAAACAGCGCATCAAACGTTTCTCCTGCCTTATAAGACGGAGAACGCTCGAAAAAGTTGCGTGGCGGCGGCTGGTCTCAGGCAGGGGAAACGAAAGAGCGGGGCCGCGTGTCCGCCATTTCAAGCGCCAGGGCTTCCCCGACGATCTCGGCGGCCCGATTGACGGCCAGGGTCATCAGGCCGGGGTTGCGCTCGCGCAGGTCATGGGCGTCGGAGGCGAGGACGAGCGGCCATTCGGCGGCGCGGGTGAGGATGATCTCCGCCGTCTGCTGCACCCGGCCGCCAAAAAAGCCGAGCAGGCTGCCGGTCGTCAGTTGGAACGCGCAGCCGAGTTCGGCGCAGGCTTCCACGAAGGACAGGTCGCGCTGAATCTCGCCGCAGCGTTCGGGGTGGGCGATCACGACGCCGAATCCGGCGTTTCGGACGGCGCGCACGCTGTCTACGCCGTCGCGGGGAAGGTGGTCGAACGGCGGCTCGATCAGCGCCCAACTCCCGGCGTCGCCCAGCGTGAGCAATTTCCCGGACACGAGTTCGGCGGCGACGCTCGGCGCGAGTGGGATTTCCACGCCGGGGACGACCCGCAGCGGCACGCCTTCTGTGTCCAGGATCGTTTGCAGCACGCGGACTTGATCGCGCACCCAGTCCGGGGGCGCTTCGCGGCGACCGCCGTAGGCGCGGTGGGGCGTCGCCGCCATCGTGTCGGTGCCGGCGGCGACGGCGAGCCGGGCCATCTCGACAGAATGGCCCATCGTCGGTGCGCCGTCGTCTATGCCGGGCAAAATATGGTTGTGGATGTCAACGAACAGGGTTCTGCTCCAGTGCGAACAAGATTTGGGCGCTCAGGGTCAGGGCGGCGGTTTCCGTCCGTAAAATGCGCGGCCCCAGCGAGACGCCGGTGACGCCGGCGCGTTTGGCCTGGCGGATTTCGCCGGGCGTGAACCCACTTTCCGGCCCGATAATGACAAGGATTGTGACTGCCGAAGCGGCTGACGTCAGCGCCAATTGCAGCGTCAGCGCCGCCTCCGGGTCGGCCAGCAGCACCAGGTCAAACTGTGATGCGCTGCTCACGATGTCGCCGAACGTATCTTCGGCGCGCAGGGCGGGCAGTCGCGCCCGGTGGGACTGCTCGGCGGCCGTCTTAATGATGCTCTGCCAGCGCGTCAAGCGTTTGGCCTGACGCTCGCCCGTCAGATGGGTCTGGCTGCGCTCGCTCGTGAAGGCCCGAAACGCCGTGACGCCGATCTCCGTCCCGTGCTGGAGCACCTGCTCCATTTTTTCGGCCATCTTCGGCAGGGCCTGCGCGACGGTGATCTGCGTGCGCGGCTCCGTCGGCGGCTCGAACGGCTCCCCCAATCGCACGGCGGCCCGCGTCTTGCCCAGTTCCGAGAGCCGCCCCGGAAACTCTCGCCCGGTTCCATCCAGAACGGAGACGGCTTCGCCGGGCGACGCGCGCAGGACCACGCGCAGGTGATAGGCGTCCGCTTCGTCGAGCGTCGCCACGCCGTCCGCGATCCGTTCAGGCCGGACGAAAAAACGTGTCATGGGCGTCAGACCGCACTGCGCCGGAACGCGAGGGCGACCCACTCGGCTTGGCGGCGGGTTTCCAAGGGAGCGAAGCCCGCGCCTTCCACGGCGAAACGCACGTCCGTCTCGCGGGTGTCAATGATGCCGGACGCGATCAGCAGGCCGTCCGGCTTGACGAGCGCGGCCAATGGGTCGGACAGGCCGATAATCACATCGGCGAGGATGTTGGCGACGACCAGGTCATACGTCCCCGCTGGAAACTCTTCCTGCGCCTGCACGGGAACCCCGTTGACGGCGAAATTCTCCGCCGCGATCTTCACGGCCAGCGGGTCAACGTCCGTCGCGACGACGGAAGACGCGCCGAGTTTGGAGGCCGCAATCGCCAGGATGCCCGACCCCGTGCCGATGTCGGCGACGCGCATTCCCGGCTTCACATAATCTTCCAGGGCGGTCAAGCACAACTGCGTCGTAGGGTGGCTGCCCGTGCCGAATGCCATTCCGGGGTCAATCACGAGCGGGATGTCCCCGTCGCCCAGTTCCGGCATCTCCCAGGGCGGCGTTACCAACAGACGACGCCCGACCCGCATCGGCTTGTAGAACGCCTTCCAGGCATTGGCCCAGTCGGCCTCCTCGACGGTGCGCAGCGTCAGTTCCGTCCCCGCGCCGACGATGCCGAATGTGGGGAGCGCGTTGAGAGACACTTGCAGTCCGTCCAAGCGGCCTTCCAGCCGGTCGTCTACGGGCAGGTAGCCTGATACCTGGGGCGGCGTCGGGGTGTCGCGCACCAAAACGCCGTCGCAGCCCGCGCGTCTCAGGGCTTCCTCGACGGCGTCCTGCGCGTTCGTCTCCGCCTCAATCGTGATTTCCGCCCAACGCATAACTCTCTTGGTTCCCGTCTATTTTGGCCGGATCGCTTCTTTCATTTTCTCGAACAGTCCACGCTCCTCGCCGCTCAGTTTCTCGCCCGACGCTGCGGCAAATTCTTTCAGAAGGCGTTTCTGCTCGTCGCTCATCCGCGTCGGCACCTGGACCTTGACGACGATGATCTGGTCGCCGCGCTGGGCCGTCCGGCTGTTAACGTCCGGGAAGCCGCGCCCGCGCAGCCGGAACGTCTCGCCGGTCTGCGTGCCTTCGGGGATCGTCAGTTTCTCCACGCCGCCGAGGACGGGGACCTCGAACGAGTCGCCGAGCGCGGCCTGGGCGAACGTCGCCGGGGCCTCGTAAATGACGTCGTTCCCGCGCCGCGTGAAGTGAGCGTGCTGCTGGACGTAGATGACAACATAGAGGTCGCCGCGCGGGCCGCCGCGCAGGCCCGCATCGCCCTGGCCCTGGTCCACAAGGCGCAG
>CAZZVX010000438.1:0-3645 GCA_964657535.1 Armatimonadota bacterium
ACCGGCAGCGAGCGGAACATCGCGCACCTGCGGGATGAGCCGCGCTTCACTTACCTCAAGCAGGACGTGATCGAGCCGTACACGGTGGACGGGCCGGTGGACATCGTGTACCACTTCGCGTCGCCGGCCAGCCCGGTGGACTATCTCGAACTGCCGCTGGAGACGCTCAAGGTCGGCTCCTACGGGACGCACAACACGCTGGAACTCGCGAAGGCCAAGGGGGCGCGGTTCCTGATGGCCTCCACGTCCGAGGTGTACGGCGACCCGCTCCTGCACCCTCAGCCGGAGGAGTATTGGGGCAACGTCAACCCGAACGGCACCCGCGCCGTCTATGACGAAGCCAAGCGCTACGCCGAGGCCGTCACGTTCGCTTACCGACGATTGTACGGTATGGACGCGAAAATCGTTCGAATTTTCAACACTTACGGGCCACGGATGCGGATCAACGACGGGCGGGTGATCCCGCAGTTTATCGGCCAGGCGCTGCGGGGCGAGGCGCTGACCGTCTACGGGGACGGCCTGCAGACGCGCTCCTTCTGCTACGTGTCCGACCTGATTGACGGCATCTACCGTTTGGGGATTTCTGAACAATCCGGGCCGATCAACGTCGGTAACCCCGGCACCGAACTGACGATGATACAGATCGCCAACGTCATCAGACAGGCGACCGGCAGCCGGAGCGAGCTGACTTATGTGCCGCTGCCGACCGCCGACGACCCCAAGCAGCGCCGGCCCGACATCACGAAGGCGCGCGCCCTGCTCGGCTGGGAGCCGCGCGTCCCGGTGGAGGACGGGATTCCCCGGACGATTGAATACTTCCGCGAGCATTCGCGAAGCTAGACACGGAGCCGCCCGGCGTCTCGCCCTGCGTTTCTCCGCCCGTTTCGCCGACAATGGGGAATGAAGAGTGGAAGTACCAGCCCCCAGAGAGGCGTCCGACCGTGCAGTTGAAACAAGAAACGATGCAGCGGCAGATGCAGGCGCAGAAGATCGCGCCGCATCTGATCCAGGCCAACACCCTGCTGCAGTGTTCGAACGCGGAGTTGATCCAGCTGATCGAGCAGGAACAGCGCGAAAACCCGGCCCTGGACGACGTCGACGACGAGCCGGAGCCGGACGGGGTCGCGGCGGAGTTCGGGCTGCGGGAGCGTGACGAGCGGGCCGACACGAGGGAGCACTCCAGTGATGAGCGCACGGACCTTTCCCAGATCGAGTACGACCGGAAGGACTCGGCGGCGCTGCCGGGCGACAGCGACTTCGACCCGCTGATGCTGGCGCGGGCGCAGACCACGCTCTCCGAGCAGCTTCTGATGCACCTGCGCGCGACATCGGAGACGCCGATGGATGCGCGCGTGGCCGAATACCTCGTCGACTCACTGGATGCGCGCGGCTGGGTGCAGATTGACATGGACGAGGCCTGCTTCCACCTCTCCGTCTCGTGTACCCGGCTGCTGGCCGGTATCGCGCGCCTGCAGGGCTGCGACCCGCCGGGTGTCGGGGCGCGCGACCTGCGCGAGTGTCTGCTGCTGCAGATCTTCCATATGCAGGGCGGGGACGAGCCGTGCGACCCCATTGTGCCGACCGTACAGCGCCTGCTCACCGACCATTGGGAGGCGCTGATTCAGCGGCGTCACGCCCACCTCGCGCGGCGGCTGAACGTCTCGCCCGGCCAGATCGAGGCGGCGCGGGACTTTATCCAGAACCGCCTGACGCCCCACCCCGCCGCGCAGTACCGACAGCCCTGGGAACACCGCCCGGACACGTCCAGCGCGACGGTCCGCCCGGACGTGGTCATCAAGCGCGGCGTGAACGGCTTTGAGGTCGAGGTGCAGGGCTTCGAGAACATGACTCTGCACATCAACCCCCATTATCGCAGCCTCTACGAAACGATCCGCGTGTCACGCGCCGGCGGGTCGCCGGCGAAAGTCGGGAAGCGTCTGCTCAGTGAAGACCACGAGAAACACGTGATCGCCTATGTCGAGCGGGCGACTTTATTCCTGAAGAATTTACAGCAGCGGAAACGGACGATCCAAAAGATCGCGCTGGCACTGGTGGAGAGCCAGCAGGGGTTTCTGGAGACGGGACAGCGGCGCTTCCTGCGCCCGATGACCCGGACGCGGCTGGCCGAGACCGTCGGGATGCACGAGTCTACGATCAGCCGGGCGCTGCTGCACAAGTACGTCCAGCTGCCGACGCAGGACGTGGTGCCGTTCGACATCTTTTTCGAGCAGTCGGTGGGAGTCAAGGAGACGGTCGCGGGGCTGATCTCGGAGGAAGACCCGGACGCGCCGCTCAGCGACAAGGCCATCGCGGAGGCGCTTCGGGTACGGGGGGCGGTCGTGGCCCGCCGGACCGTGGTCAAGTATCGCGAGGAGCTTCGTATCCCGGCGTCTTACCTGCGCCGTCGCCGCTGACCGGCGCCTCGTCGGCCTCCCCGCGCCCTTTGAGCAGAGACTCGTAGAGGGCGATGACCCGTCCGGCGACTCGTTCGGGGGTCATGTCCGCCGCCCCCTTCCGGGCGCTCGCCGCCATTTTTCGCCGCAGCGGCTCGTCCGACAGCAGGCGCAGCGCCCGGTCGGCCATCAGCGCCGGCTCGTCCTCCACGACGTAGCCGTTCTCCCCGTCCCGGATCGCTTCGGGGGCGCCGCCGCCGTTGACCACGACGGCGGGCGTCCCGGCGGCCAGCGCTTCCCCCACCGCCAGTCCCTGCGTCTCCGTCTTGGACGGGAACAAGAAAAGGTCGCTCGCTTTGTAGAGCGGGTCCAGTTTCGTGCGCCCCAGAAAGCCCGTAAAGACGACGCGCGGGGCGATCTCCATCTGCCGCGCCAGGCGCTTCAGGGCCGAGGCGCTTTTCCCGCTGCCGGCGACGACCAGGTAGGCGTCCGGCATCTTGTCGGCGATCTTGCGGAACGCGGCCAGCAGCATCTCCAGATTCTTTTCCGGCGCGAGCCGCCCGACATAGAGCAGGAGCCGGGCGTCGGGCGGCACCCCGAATTCGCGCCTGGTGTCGGCGGGGCGGGCGAGGATATAGGGCGGCGCGGGGATGCCGGTCGGGATGACGCTGACGGGAGATTTAACGCCGTAGTCTTCGACGAGCCTGTGGCGCGTCAGTTCGGACGGCGCGAGGACGTGATCGCAGTCGTTGTAGTAGTCCCGCATCCAGTCCACAAGCAAACGGCGCGTGAGGGCGCGGGGCAGGAGTTTGACGTAGTGGGCGTACTCCGTGTAGAGCGTATGGTTGGTCGAGACCAACGGCAGGCGCTGCTGCCGCGCGACGTGCCGGGCGATCATCCCCAGGAGAAACGGGGAGTGGGAGTGGATGATGTCCAGTCCGAGTTTGGGGATCGTCGCCTTGATGGTCGCCGAAAAGGGAATCGGCAGCACGTAGTCCGGCTCGACAATCGCGTTGACGGACGGATAGCGGTACACGTCCGGGCGGTCATCGGTGTAGCGCGGGTAGCGCGACGTGAAGACGCAGACGGAGTGGCCGGCCCGCTCCAGTTCGGCGATGAGTGTCTGTACCGACGTGCTGACGCCGTTGATCAGCGGGGGATAACTTTCCGTAAAAATGCCGACGCGCATGGTACTCATTATAGTACCCTATCAGCGCAGCGTCAATGCGTTTATGGCCCAATCATGCAAAAA
>CAZZVX010000439.1:0-3621 GCA_964657535.1 Armatimonadota bacterium
ATCAGTTCGGCGGCGTGGTTCGGGATGAAGCGCAGGGTCGCAATCGCCTCGGCGACGCGCTTGCCCTTGATGGCGTCAATGACCAGGCGGGCCTTGCGCGGCGACGTGCGGACGTACTTGGCGACGGCGCGCGCTTCCGGCACGACTTGAAGCGTGACAGTGCGGTTCGCGCCGATCTGCTCCCGGAGCGCCTGGGTCAACTGCCCCGTCTCCATACGCACGACGTTCGGGCGGCTGGTGTGCAGAAGCACCTTCAGGCTGCCGTCTTTTTCCTTCGTCAGTTTCAGCTTGGAGACCGGCGTGCGGCCCAGCACCTCTTTGACGGTGGGCAGCAGGGCGCGGTCTCTGGCGGCTGTGTTCATGTTAACTCTCCTTAACGGCCGCGTGTCGTCCGCGTGTCCTTCTGGCCGGCGTGGCCTTTGAAGGTGCGGGTGAGCGCGAACTCGCCCAGTTTGTGGCCGACCATGTTCTCGGTGACGAAAACGGGGATGTGCTTGCGCCCGTCGTGTACGGCCAGCGTGTGTCCGATCATCTGCGGGAAGATGGTGGAGCGGCGCGACCACGTCTTGATGATGCGCTTTTCGCTGCGCGCATTCATCTCGTCAATCTTTGTCAGCAGCTTGGGGTCCGCATACGGCCCCTTTTTCAGTGAGCGTCCCATATGTTACTTCCCTCGGCGGCGGATGATAAACTTCTGCGTTGATTTGTTGCGGCGGGTGCGGAAGCCCAGCGCCAGCACGCCGGTCGCCGACACAGGACCCTTCTTGCGTCCGACGGGCGACTTGGCCTCGCCGCCGCCGTGCGGATGGTCGCGCGGGGACATGACGACGCCACGGTTGTGCATGTAGACGCCGAGCCAGCGCTTCTTGCCGGCCTTGCCGTGCTTGATGTTCTCGTGGTCAATGTTGCCGATCTGCCCGACAGTCGCGCGGCAGACGAGCGGGATGAGCCGCATCTCGCCCGATGTCAGACGGATGGTGGCGTACTGACCTTCCTTCGCCATGAGCTGCGACGCGCCGCCCGCCGTCCGGGTGATCTGGCCACCCTTGCCGGGGGTCATCTCGATGTTGTGGACGAGCGTGCCGACGGGGATCGCGCTGAGCGGCATGGCGTTGCCCGGCTTGATGTCGGAGCCGACGCCGGACTGGATCACGTCGCCGACATTGAGGCCGACAGGCATCAGAATGTAGCGCTTCTCGCCGTCTCGGTAGTGAATCAAGGCGATGCGGCACGAGCGGTTCGGGTCGTACTCAACGGTCGCCACTTTGCCGGGGACGCCGTCTTTGTTGCGCTTGAAGTCAATGATGCGGTACAGCGTCTTGTTGCCGCCCGCCGTGTTGACCGCCGTGCGCCGCCCCTTGTTGTTGCGCCCGCCGCTGTGCTTGTTGGGCCGGGTCAGCGACTTTTCGGGCTTGGACGCCGTGATCTCGCTGTAGGTCGAGCCGGTGCGGAAGCGCTGGCTGGGGGTGGTCGGTTTGTATCGTTTGACTGCCATGATTGGTTAGACTCCCTCGACCAGTTCGATCTGCTGGCCCGCCTGCAGGGTCACGATGGCCTTTTTCCAGTCGCGCGTGCGGCCCAAGTTGGCTCGTTTGCCGAAGCGGCCTCGCCGCGCTTTGCCCTTGATAATCAGGGTATTGACGGCGACGACGTTGATGGCGTTGCGAGCCTCGGCCTGGATGCGCTCAATCGCCGAGGCGATCTCGTACTTGTTGGCGTTCTTGGCGACCGCGAAGGTGTACTTGTTCAGGGCGCCGCCGTTCACGCTTTTCTCCGTGACGATGGGCCGCAGAATGATCTCGTAAGGACTCTTGGTGCTGGCGCTCATGATTCACTTTCTCCTGTCGCTGCCGGGGCGGCGGGGGCTTTGGAGCCGTAGACGCTGTCGAGCCGGTCCAGCGCGGCCTGGGTGATGATGATGGTCTGCGCATCCAGAACATCCTTCACGGAGAACGCAGGCGCGACGCGCACCTGGACGCCGGGGATGTTGCGGAACGACTTGTAGATGGTCAGGTTGACATCGCCCAGCACGACCAGCGTCTTGCCGGTGACGCCCAGCGTCTTGAGCAAACTGGCCGCCGTCTTGGTCGAATGCGTGTCCATGGTCAGCGCGTCCAAGACAAGCAGCGCGTCATCGGCGGCCTTCGCGGACAGCGCGGACGTGACGGCGGCGCGGCGTGCCTTCTTGGGCAGTTTGGCGCTCAGGTCGCGCGGGTGCGGTCCGAAGACGATTCCGCCGTGCCGGTAGTGCGGGGCGCTGATCGTGCCTTGCCGGGCGCGGCCCGTCCCCTTCTGGCGGTAGGGCTTCCGGCCGCCGCCGGCGACTTCGCCGCGCGTCTTGGTGTTGCGGGTGTCCTGGCGGCTGTTGGTGAACTCATTCAGGACGGCCTGATGCATCAGGCCGACATTGATCTTCGCGCCGAAAAGCGATTCGCTGAGGACGACATTCCCCCCGCTCGTGCCATCGGCCTTTTTGATGGTGGTGTTTGGCATGGAAATCTCCTCTAGCGCTTGAACTTCTTGATCATGACCAGGCCGCCGTTCGCGCCGGGGACCGCGCCCTTGACGAGCAGCAGGTTCTTGTCCAGGTCCACGCGAGCGATCCGCAGGCCCTGCTGAGTCACCTGGACATCGCCCATGTGACCCGGCTTGCCGGAGCCTTTGAAGGTTCGCGCGGCATCGGTCGCGCCGCCGCTGGCCGGTTTCCGGTGGCTGGTGGACGCCCCGTGGGTGGCCTTGTGGCCGCGCCAGCCGTAGCGTTTCATAACGCCGGCGTAGCCCTTGCCCTTGGAGATGCCCGTGACGGCGACTTTGTCGCCAATCGCGAAGATGTCAGCTTTGAACTCATCGCCTTCAGCCAGCGTGTCGCCCTCGTCGAGCGGGATTTCACGCAAAGTACGCTTGGGCTGCTTGACGCCGTGCGCGGCGAAGTGGCCTTTTTCGGGCGAGTTCAGGCGATGCTCTTTCACATCACCGAAGCCGATCTGGACGGCGGAATAGCCGTCTTTCGCCAAAGTTTTCAGTTGTGTGACGATACAGGGACCGGCGGCAATGACCGTTACGGGGGTCACGCGACCGCCTTCTTCGAAGATCTGGGTCATGCCCAGCTTCGTGCCTAAGATTGCACTCGGCATTGTTTCCTCCACGGCGCACCTGGCAGGTGTGGAATAACCTGTTGCGTGACGCGGTTTCGATTGTAATAGTCCGTAATGACTTGGCGAACCAGGTCTGTTTTACAGTTTGATTTCGATGTCTACGCCGGACGGCAGATCGAGGCGCATCAGAGCGTCAATGGTCTTCGGGCCGGGATCGAGGATGTCAATCAGGCGCTTGTGCGTCCGCATCTCGAAATGCTCGAAGGACTCCTTGTCCACAAAGGTACTGCGCTGCATCGGCAGGATGTTTTTCTCGGTGGGCAGCAGGACCGGACCCGAAATCCGCGCTCCGGTGCGCTTGACGGTGTCCACGATTTTTTCCGCCGATTGGTCCAGCACGCGATGGTCAAAGGCGCGCAGACGGATTCGGACTTTATCACGACGCATAGCGTATTCTCCCGGCAAAGTGCAGGGGCAAGGTCAGCCTTGCCCCCGCTGAGTACCCTCAGGCGAGGACTTTGGTGAC
>CAZZVX010000440.1:0-3592 GCA_964657535.1 Armatimonadota bacterium
CGGCGCACCGTTTCTGTGCAATCAGTAAGAAGCCCACCTCCTTGCTTCGCAGGGTCTTCCCAATATGGGAGGATTCGGAGTGTGGACGTAAGGCAGAATTCCGAATCCTCCCGCTTCGGGAGGACCTCAGCGTGGCGGGGAGGTGGGTCTTCGGGAAATGGGCGATCCTATGAGTCAAGAAGTGGAATCCTGGTCGGAGGAGACGAAAGGGCTGTGTCCGACGTGTCTGCGGGACGTGCCGGCGCGGCTGTTCGAGGACGACGGGCAGGTGTGGATCGAGCAGACCTGCGGGCGGCACGGGAAAAGCCGGGCACTGCTGGCGTCGGACGCAGGCGAGTACCGGCGGCTGCGTCAATATGTGCCGCCGCGCGTGTCCGGCGCGATCTCCGGGGCGTGCTGCTGCGGGCCGGACGAGGTCTGCGGCCCCGAAGGCAAGCCGCCGGTCTGCGTGCTGCTGCTGGAGATCACGCAGGCGTGCAACCTGCGCTGCCCGACGTGCTACGCGGACGCGCACGGACACGACTTCATGGAACCTGATGAGGCGCGGCGGCGATTGGACGGGTTTTTTCGGCGGCAGGAGCGTTTGGACGTGCTGATGCTGTCCGGGGGTGAGCCGACCATCCATCCCCGGTTTGGGGAGATCTTGCGCCTGGCATTGGACTATCCCATCGGGCGCGTCTTGGTGAATACGAACGGGCTGCGGATCGCTCAGAGCGAGGGATTGGTCTCCCTGCTGGCGGCGCACAGAGAGCGCGTGGAGTTGTTCTTCTCGTTTTCCAGTTTCCGGGCCGAGGTGCAGGAGCGCTTGTACGGCAAAGACCTGCGGGCGGAGAAGACGCGGGCGCTGGACCGGGCGCAGGAGGCCGGGCTGCTGACGACCCTGGTGCCGACCGTCGAGCGCGGCGTCAACGACGACGAACTCGGCGATTTGTACCGGTTCGCCCTGAGCCGGGACAACATCAACGGCCTGAACTTCCAGCCCGTCATGGACACGGGGCGGTATCAGAACGCCTACCAAGCCCAGGACCGGATGACGCTGACGGGCGTGATCAGTGAACTTTCCCGGCAGACAAACGGGGCGGTGGTGCCGACGGACTTTGTCGGGCTGCCCTGCTCGCACCCGGACTGCTGCGCCCTGACCTATGGACTTTTGGACGCGAAGCGCGAGACGCTGACGCCCCTGCCGCGCCATCTGGACGTGGCCCGCTATCTGGATTTGTTTTCGGACCGCATCTCGTTCGCCGGACTCTTGGGCGGCGCGGCGCGGCGGGTCTGGTCGGACGTGGCGCACCTGCGGGCCGGGCGGACACTGCGCGACCTGGCGATGCTGTTCGCGCGGGGCGGCGTCCGCGACGTGCTGCCCCTGGTCGGCAACCCGGAAGCGATGGGCCGCCGCGTGTTTCGGATCGTGGTCAAGCCGTTCATGGACGCGCACACGTATGACCACAAGCGCATTGGCCAGTGCTGCACGATGATTCTGGACGAGCAGGGCCAAGCCGTCTCGTTCTGCGAGTACAACGTCTTCCACCGGGGCCGCAAATCCCGCGAAGCCGTCGTGCCGCTGATGATGGCGAAGTAGCCCCCTCCCCTAAGAACAGGGGGGGAGCAGGAAAGGACGTGCCATGAGCGAGTTTGACCGGCAGCGGCGGGGGCAGCGGTATGAGGGCTGGGCGTTTACGTTCTGCAAGGCGGCGTTTCTCGTTCTGATCTTTGAGCGGTACGCGCTGCTGGCCTTGTCCGCGCTGGCGACGGTGTTTTATCTGCTGGCGTCGTCACAGGGGGTGAAGCAGTGGCGCTGCTGGGCCAAGCCGCCCTGGGTGACGCTGTTCTGGGGCGCGGTGTGCGCCTGGCAGGTCTGGGCGCTGTTTCTGCGGCACGGGTGACTGCCCTCATGGGTTCCGGGCCTCCGTGTCCAGGGTGGTCGGCAGGGCGGTGAAGGGCGTCGGGTCGGGCGTGGCGGTGAAGGGGGACAGCGGCGCGGCGCGGGCGTCGTACTGGGTCATCGGGGGCAGGCCGAGGATGAGTTCGATGGTGCGGACGAACGAGGCGGTCGTGTAGAACGTGTGGTCTACGGACTGGCGCTGGGCGAACGGGGAGATGACCAGGCCGACGGTGCGGTGGGCGTCCACGTGGTCGGGGCCGGCCTGGGCGCTGGCGTCCACGACGAAGATCGCCGTGCTTTTCCAGAAGGGCGAGTGCGAGACGGCCTGGACGATCTGCCCCAGCGCCTGGTCGGAGGCGGCGGCGCGGGCGAGCGTGGTGTACGTGCCGGAGGCCGTGTCGCGGCGGGCGTCTTCGGGCAGGGACAGGACGACCAATTGGGGCCACTGGCCCGTTCTGGCGGCGGCTTTCAGGTCGGCCAGGAAGACGGGGACGCGGTCGGTGTCGTGGCGATTCGGCCCGACCAGCGTCCAGGCCGGGCTGGAGTGGCCCAGGAGCGTCTTGTCGCCGCTGAAGAGATAGGCACCGTTCGGGCCGGGCCGGTAGTCGGCCCCTTCGCCGTAACTGTAGAAGGACTTCCCGGCCCGCGCGCACTCGTCCCAGAGCGACCCGGCGGGCGAGGCGCGCAGGCGGGCGTCGGCGTCGGGTTCATCGCGCCCGCTGTCGCGGCTGGGCCAGGTCTTCTCCACAAAGTCGGTCGCGTAGGCCGAGTCGCACCAGGAGTGGCCGTCTTCGGGGACTTCGCCGTTGGCGTAGAAGTTGTCCAGCAGGACGAAGTTCTCGGCCAGCGCGTGGGCGTTGGGCGTGACATTGCGGCCCAGGAGTGCCAGGCTGGAATCGCCGGTGCCTTGGGGCAGGTCGCCCAGCGTCTGGTCGTAAGAGGCCCCGTCGCGGATGACGTAGACGACGTGCTTGACGCCGGACAGCAGATCGCTGCCCGCCGCTGAAGGCGTCGCGGGCGGCGCGTCGGCCCGGACCTGGGCGGTGTAAGCGGCGAGCTGGGCCGGGTCGGGGACGTCCACGACGCTGACGGCCCCGCTGAGGATGCGCCCGATGTCGTCGAACTTGCGCTGGCCGTCCGGCGTGGTCCGGGGGGCGGCGGCGAGGGCGGGGACGCTGGGCCGGAAGCGCAGCCCTTTGCCGACGCCGACGTAGAGTTTTTGGCCGTCCGCCGAGACCGCGAGGGCGCTGGGGTACCAGCCCGTCGGGATGAAGCCGCGCACGCGCGACTGGCCCGCCTGGGAGACGTCTATGACGGCGACATCGTTGTTGTCGGCGTCGGCGACGTAGAGCGTTTTGCCGTCCGGCGCGAGGGCCAGCGCGTCGGGCGTGGAGCCGACGGGGTCGCCGGGGGCCAGTGACGTGGAAATGCTCTCCGCAACGTGACTCCCTTGCAGGACGCTGACCGTGTTGCTGCCGCTGTTGGCGACGAACAGCCGCCCGTCGCCGGCCCACGCCAGCTCGTTCGGGTGGACGCCGACTTTGACGCGGGCGCGCTCTTTGAGCGTCCGGGCGTCGAGCAGGCTGACCGCCTGTTCGCCCCAGTCGGAGACGGCCAGCGTCCCGCCGTCCGGCGACAGCGCGCAGGCGAGGGGCCGGTAGCCGACTTTGCCGACGGCCTGCGTCGCCAGCGGAAAGCCGCCGAGCCGGA
>CAZZVX010000441.1:0-3590 GCA_964657535.1 Armatimonadota bacterium
CCAGCACCAGGCCGGCGAGGACGGCCAGCCCATGCCCCGGCAGATGCGCCTCGAAGATCATCAGGGCGATGCCGCCCAAAAAAAGCACCACGCCGACCCAGGTCGCCGTCCCCACGGTGATGTGCGCCGCGAAGATGAACAGCACCAGCAGGCCGCCGAAAATCCCGGCCAGCCCCCACGAGTGCAGCGTCATCACTTCAGCGATCACCAGCGCCAGGCCCAGCGCCAGCAGCAGAATCGTCACCCAGGGCTGGCTGACCCACAGCGCAATCGCCGTCCACGTGTCCAGATGGACGGCGACCAGCGACGCCGCGCCCAGGCCCATCTTCGCCAGCACGTCGGGGTAGTCCGACGCCACTACGTCGCAGTAGCCGACGCTCTGGGCCTGTTTGGTGGTCAGCGTCAGGCTGTCCGTCGGCTTGACGCCCAGCGACGGCAGCGGGGACGCGGCGGACACGAACGCGGCGGCGACTTCCGGGTTGCGCCCGGTCGCGTCCGCCGCGCTGCGAAAGTCCGACGGTATGCCGCCGTTCGATGCCCCGCCGAGCGACCCGCCGGGCGACATCGCGAGCGTCTTGCACGCCACGGCGATCAGACTCCCCGGACCCAGCGCCCGGTCGTGGACATACGCCGCAATCGGCAAATCCCGTGAACGCGAGACGACGGCGCTCTTGATCCGTTCGGCGGCGTCTTCGGAGCCGCGCGTGGTGTCCAGGTCCAAAATAATGCCCGCCGCGCCGCCCTTCCAGGCCGCGTCCATCTGCTGCGTCACAAAAGTCGCCGTGGACGGCCACACCGCCCCGTGAACGTCAATCACCGTGACTTTGGGGGCGTCGGCGCGCGCCATCGGAGCCATGCGAGACGCCCCTGCAAGCAGGCCAAGAAGCAAAATCCAGACCGCGACACTCCGACTCATACTGTTACCCCATCCTGCCGTCGCCGGGACCGCCGTAGCGGGGCAGCGGGTCTTGGAGCAGGTACCGCTCCATGCGGGCCTGCGTCCGGTCGGCGAGGGCGTGTGTCCACAGGATCAGCCCGGCGCTCAGTTCGGACAGCATCCGCATCCAGTTCTGCTGGAGACGACGGCGCAAGCCTAACCTGCGCTCGGCCTGATAGGCCGCCAGTTTCGGCGCGAACTCGCGCCACAAATCCAGCGACGGCTCCTGCGGCGGCAGACGGTGCAGCAGCGACAGCGTCCGCTCGAAGCCGATCAACTCGGCGGCGGCGTCGGGCGTTTTCGCAAGAAAGGCCTGCAGCTCGTCCCGCGTCTCCCCGTCCAACTGGTTGTCCAAATAGTCCGAATAGAGACTCCGGGCTTCCTCATGTGTCACGACGCCACCACTCTCCCCACTGTGCTATTTCCGTTCCGTCCCCATGTCCGGGCTGACCAGGGCCAAATACGGCTGGAACTTCTCCTTGAACGCCAGTCTCGCCCGGTGCAGTTTGGACTTGACGTTCGCCAGACTTAAGTCCGTGATCTCCCCGATCTCCTCGTAAGACAACCCCTCTAAATCGCGCAGGGTCATCAGCAAACGCTGTTCGGGCGTGAGCTGCGCCAGCGTCCGGTCCACGACCCGCTGCAGTTCCCGCGTCTCCACGATGCGCGCGACGTCCGCCTCCGGGTCCGCCGGCTCCGGCCCGCCGCCGACTTCGCCCGGCTCCGTCGCCTCGTCCAGCGAGTATTCTTCCGTCCCCGCCCGTTTTCTCGTCTCGCGCAGATAGTTAAGGCACGTATTCTTGGCGATGGTGTACAGCCAGGTGCTGAATTTGCAGTCGCCCTTAAACGACGGCAGGGCGCGCAGCGCCCGCAGAAACACGTCCTGGGTCAGATCATACGCTTCCTCGCCGTTGACCATCCGCGTGACCAGGTGAAAGATCGGCGTCTGGTACTTGCGGAACAGCGCCTCGAACGTCGCCGGGTTCCCCGTCGCCTGGAACTGGCGCACCAGGGCCACGTCCGGGTCGAGTCGCGGCAGGTTCGTAATGGTTGTCGTTAGGGGCGCGCGTCGGTCTGGCAGCATCCGTCAAAAACTCTTATTCCTGGTGAGACACGGCAACTCCGAGAAAGTTGCACGCGGTCATTCATTGTAGCAAAAAAGTTGAGGGAAAGATTCCCCAGGATTTCAATCCTGGGCTATCGTGGAGAAGACTGTCCGCCTTCGCGGACGTGGGAGGAAACGGCCTGCCCCAAATCTTCGCCCGCGCAGGCGGGCGGTCCGCTCCTCGGCAGCCCCGGACTTCAGTCCGGGGTATTTCGATCCTGGGAACCATATTCGGGTATACTACCCTCGTTATGGCAATGAATGTGGAAAGCTCCGTCCGGCCCAAGATGCTGCCGATGGCGGACGAGAACAGCGTCGTGCGCCGGGCCAAAGCCGACCGGGCGCGCATCAACAAAGTGGACGATGACACACCGGCGCAGGAAGCGGGCGTGCAGGTTGGCGATGTGATTACGCACGTCAACGGCAGCCTGGTGTTGGACATCGTGGACTGGGCGTTCCTGACCGCCGGGGAGCGCGTCCTGCTGGAAGTGGACCGGCCCGGCGTCGGCAGCGTGCATTTCCAGATCGAGAAGGGCTACGACGAAGATTTAGGGATTGAGTTCGGCGACGATCTGTTTGACCGGGTGCATATCTGCAAAAACAAATGCGTCTTTTGCTTTTTGTACCAACAGCCCAAAGGCCTGCGCCCGTCGCTGTACATCAAGGACGACGACTATCGCCTCTCGTTCCTGCACGGCAACTATCTGACATTGACCAACATGGGCGAGGACGAGTTTCAGCGGGTCATTGACCAGAAACTTTCGCCCCTCTATGTCTCCGTCCATGCGACCGATCCCGACGTGCGCGGGCGGATGCTGGGGCGCAAAGGCCCCGAAGCGATCCTGCCCCGCCTGCAAATGCTGGCCGACGCCAAAATCCAGATCCACGGCCAGGTCGTCCTTTGCCCCGGCTACAACGACGGTCCCATCTTGGCTCAGACCGTCAGCGACCTGGCGAATCTCCACCCCAACGCCCGCGAAACCTATGGCGGCGTGCTTTCCGTTGCCGTCGTCCCCGTCGGCCTGACCCAGTTCCGGGACCGGCTGGCCGCGCTGAAGACCTGCGACAGTGATTTTGACCGGGCGCTGCTGGCCGAAGCCGACGGCTGGCGCGCGCAGTACCGCGAGACACTGGACACGAACTTCGTCTTCCTGTCCGACGAATTTTATCTCAATGCAGGCGTTCCCGTTCCGCCTGCGTCCCAGTACGAAGGCTTCCCGCAGATCGAGGACGGCGTCGGCCTGGTGCGCCTGTTTCTGGACGACGTGCGCAAAGTCGCCCGCCGCCTGCCCGCGCAGGTGAAGACGCCGCGCACGGCCACACTCGTGACCGGCGAACTCGCCGGGCCGCTGTTGCAGCAGCTCGCCGACACGCTGAACCAAGTCGGCGGCGTCCGGGTCAACGTCTGCGCCGTGCATAACCGCTTTTTCGAGGGCAACATCAGCGTGGCGGGGCTGCTGACGGGCCGGGACATCACCGAGGCCCTGCACGCCATGGGCGACGAGTTGGGCGAGCGCATCGTCGTGCCGTCCATCATGCTGCGCGACC
>CAZZVX010000442.1:0-3556 GCA_964657535.1 Armatimonadota bacterium
GGCTCCGGAGCCGCCGGAGACGGCTGACGGCCCCGCGACAGGGAAGGACGCGGCGGGCGGACTGTCGCCGGGCGGTGTCGGAAGATGCTGCTGCCAGTCGTCCATGTGGTCGGCGGAAGTCGAAGAAGGCACGGCAGGCGGAGCGGCCGCGCCGGTCTCGCCCGGCCTGTCGCTCGGCAGACGGTCCTCCGTGGACACCGCCGCGTCTGAGGCCGGCGGCGGACTGATGAGCGGGTACGGGGGCCGCTGCTCCATCGGCGCCATCGGCAGGAACGCGGGCGGCGGGTCGGGAGGCCGGTTCTGCCGCCAGACCAGCAAGGCCGCACCCGCCGCCAGCACGACCGCCAGCATTACCGGCTGTATCCACTTCAACAGGCGTGGTTCCATGTCCCTATTCTACCCCGAATTCGATCCTGAATCGGGCCGCCGTCGGACAAGCAGCAAGCACACGTCGTCGCTCAATTTCCCCCCGGCGAACTCGGTCGCCCGGTGGAGGATAGTCTGGCCGAGCGGGACTGGCCCCTCGTCGGGGCGTGTGCCTTCGATGACTTTCACCAGGCCTTCAGAGCCGAAGAACTGACTCCCCTGCCGGGCTTCCGTGATGCCGTCCGTCACCATCAAGACCGTGTCGCCCGGACGAAACCCCGTCTGCTGCTCCGAGTATTCGGACCAGGCCGTCGCGCCGAGGGGAGGGCCGCCGTTCGGGAACGACGTCACGCCCCCGGAAGCGCGCCGCAGCAGGGGCGGCTCCGCCCCGGCGCTGGCAATGAAGAGTGCGTCTCCCGAAACGTCCAGAATGCAGAGCGAGAGCGCGACGAAGCTATCGAACGACTGCCCATCCAGCGTCTGTGCGTCAAGAAGGTAGTCGTTCAGGCGGTCCAGCGCACGGGCAGGCGACGGGTCTTCCCGCAGGAAGGCGCGCAGGGCGAACTTGACCTCCGCCGTGCGGGAGGCCGCCGCCAGGCCCTTCCCGGAGACGTCCCCGACGACCAGGGCGACCTTCTCGTTTTCCAGCAGGAACGCATCGTAGAAATCACCGCCGATCTCCGCCTCGGACCAGGCCGCCTGATAAAAAGTCCCGATCTCCAATCCGGGGAAGGCGTCACGGGACGGCCGGGGGAGCAGTGAGCGCTGCAGCGTTTCGGCGATGCGCGCCTGCTTCTCGTACTCGGCCTGCAGGGCCTGTTCCAGACGGGCGCGCTCCGCCAGATGATCGCGCACTTCGTACTGACGCCGCCGCGCGGCCAGGGCCGAGCGCACGGCATGGACGAGCGTTGCCACCCGCAGAGGGCGTTCCAGCAGCGTCGCGCCGCCCAGCGCGTCAATCGCCTGCAAGCGCCGCCGCCCTTCCGCCGACGACGCGCCGCCGGTCGTCAGCACGATCAGGGGCAGGTCGGACCAAGGCGGCTGACCGGCCAGCGCCGCCGCCAGACGCGGCAGTTCGGACGGCCCCAGCGCGTCTTTGGTCACCAACACCGCTCCCGCGCCGGACGCGATCTCGCGGCACAGCGCGTCCACGTCGGCGCAGATGTCGGCCCGCACCCCCGCCTCCGTCAGCGCGGCGGCGGCGAGCGCGGCGTCCCGCCCGACCGGGGCCAGGATCAGCGCCCGCTCGTCGAGCGCCCCGGCCTCACTCATCGCCCAACGCGCCTTCCTCGGCTCTCACGATGGTCTCGCCCTCATAGAGAGGGACGCCCGTCAGCACGCCCCGGAACTCGCGCAGCGGCTCGCCCACGGCGATGCCTTCCGGCCCGCCCAGCGTCAGGCGCCGGATCGTGCGCTCGTGCGCGCCGGCGCGGCGCTTGAAGACGGACAGGGCCTGACGCACCTCGCCGAGGTACTCGTAGAAGCGGAACAGCAGCACGTTGTCCGCCATGTAACTGACGTCCACGTCGTTCGTCATGGCCGAGGCGAGCATCCCGTGCTGGCTGACCACCATCAGCGTGGTCACGCCCTGCTGACCCAGGTAGGTAAGCATCTCGTGCAGCTGCAGTACCAGGTAGCGCGTCTCCGGCATGGCGTGTAGGTATCCCGCCAGGCTGTCAATAATGACCAGTGAGACTCCCTCCCGCACAACCACGTCCCGGAGATGGGAGGCGAACTCGCCCGGACTCAGTTCCGCCGGATCAATCGCCTGGACACTGACGCGCCCCGCGTCCACGTGTCCACGGAGATCCATGCCCAGGCCCGCCGCGCGGGAGAACAGTGTCGGCAGCCGCTCATCAAAAACGTACATGGCGACGCGCTCGCCGCGCTCCGCCGCCGTCACGGCGCAGCGGGTGGCGATGCTGGATTTGCCCGTCCCCGACGGCCCCATCAGCAGGGTGGTCGTCCCCCGGTCGAAGCCGCCGCCGAGCAGGGCGTCAAGCGAGGCGACGCCGGTCGAGGCCAGTCCGCTCTTGAACGCCGCGCGGTGTTCGGCGGCCACCAGGCGCGGATAGACCTGCAGACCGCCCGTTTCCACGGCATAATCGTGGTAGCCGCTGCGGAAGCGCAGGCCGCGCATCTTGGTCACGCGCAGCCGGCGGCGGTCCGCGCCGTAGCTCTGGGAGATCTCCTCCAGAAGCAGCACGCCGTGACAGATGCTTTGCAGCTGGAGGTCCCCTGCCTCGGCGGTGCGGTCGTCCAGCAGCAGCACGGTGCAGTCGCGCCCCGCGAAGTAGTCTTTCAGGGCCAGCACTTCGCGCCGGTAGCGGAACGTGCCGCCGGCCAGCAGGCGCAGTTCCGAGAGCGAGTCCAGCACCAGGCGCTGGGGGCGGACGCGCTCGATTTCCTGGATCAGCGCCCGCACCGTCTCCGACAGGTCCACTTCGTCCGGGTGGAACAGCGTGTGCGCCGTGTCCACGCCCGCCGGCTCAATCGGGGAGTGTGCATAGATCTGCAGGCCCTCCAGCGACCATCCGTGGGACGCGGCGTTGGCGCGCAGTTCTTCATCGCTCTCGGACAGGGGGACGTAAAGGCAGGACTCGCCCTGGGCCACCCCGTGCAGCAGGAACTGCAGCGCCAGCGTCGTCTTGCCGACGCCGGGGTAGCCCTGGACCAGGTAAAACCGGCCTGCAGGCAGCCCGCCGGCCAGGATGTCGTCCAGCCCGCTGATGCCGGTGGCGGCCCGCGCGTCTGCGCGGGCCGGGTTGTCGGGGGAAGGTTTGTCTGTCGTCAGTCTGTTTAACACGAGTTGTGTCCGTTCCGTTCACACTCACGCCGTCCGCGCCCGAACGCGGGGCGACGGCAGCAAAGCGTAGTGTTTTCTCCCAGACATCTTACCACACTTTTTTCTTTATGAACCCCGCCTTGCCGGAGGCAAACCGGGGCGGGCGGGCGGCAGGCCGTCACGAATACGTCCGGGCGGGGTAGAATAAAGGCATGAGCAATATCAGCGCCGACCCGGCGTTTCTGGCCGGTCTGGAATTCAGTCTGCGCGGCGAGTACCCCGGCGCCGTGGCGGCGTTCGAGGCGGCCATCGCGCGCCACCCCGAAGACGCCGAAGGGCCGTACCAGTTGGGGCTGGCCTATCAGCGCCGGGGCGAAACGATCCTGCCCCCCACCCTGCGCGAGA
>CAZZVX010000443.1:0-3541 GCA_964657535.1 Armatimonadota bacterium
TGGCGGGGGCGATAAAGTAAAGCCGCCGGTCTATCGAGAGCGCCGGGACGTTCCCACCGAATGCGTCCATGAAATCGGCCAGCGTGACGCCGGGGATCGGCGGCAGCGTCACCAGCAGCCGCCGGTCGCTGCGGGAATACACCGACGGCACGAGACCCCCTCGGCCCCGGTCCAGGCCGACGAAATCGCTGTCCGTGCCGTAGACCGGAAGCCCGTGAGCCGGGCCGGGAGTCAGTTCCTGAAGGTCGGCGTTGAACACCCGGTCCTCCGAGAAGATCAGGCCGCCGTCGGGCGCGGGGATGGCGTAAGACGGGTTCTTGCGGACGTACTGAACGCGCGCCGTTGTCTCCTCCGGGGTGATGGTGTAGATGCCGTGGATGGACGACCCCGGCAGCCAGCCCGCCACCACGGTGCCGTCCTCCGACGCCCGCACTTCCAGACGCGGCCAGGCGTGTCCGCCGACCCAGGGTTCGTCAAAGGCGAGGTCTTGCCGGGCGAGCGTGGCCGGATCGTAGAAGTCGAGGTGCAGCCCGTCGGAGACGACCGCAAGTGGCCCGGAGGCCCGGTCGCCGATTGCCAGGCACGCGATTGGTTTGCCGTCCGGCAGAGGGACCGTCAGTTCCCGTTCCCACGTCGTCAGACTCCAGCGCTGCAGCAGGTGTTGGTCGTTGAGCGCAACGAACAGTTTGTCTGCGCCCGCCGCGAACCGGACGTCGTCAGCCCCAATCGGGAGGTAGCGCACCACCTGCGCCTGGGAAACGTCGAAGACGGCGATCTTGTGGACGTTTCGGAGCCACAGGAACAGATAACGCCCGCCGCCGCCCAGGGCCGCGTCCTCGGCGGGGGCGGGCAGGGGGACGCTCTGTTCCGCACCGGGGAGTGTTGGGGGAGTGATCGCGGGGAGGCTCACCGGGGGGCGCGGGGCGCGGGGACGGACCGCCGTTTTAGGCTGCTCCGGGGACGTGATGGGCGGAACCGTCGCCCCCTCGGCGGGCGGGCGAACTTCGGCGAGCGGCTTCTTCAGGAAGGTGCGCAGGTCGCTGACGGGGATGGCGAAGTTGACCCCCGCGCCGGGGATGCCCGCCTCGACGATGCCGATCACCTCGCCCCGCTCGTCAAGGACCGGCCCGCCGGAGTTGCCGGGGTTGAGGGAGGCGTCCAGCTGGATGGCGTCCAGCGCCCCCTTCTCCTTGCGCAGTGCGGTGATATGTCCGGTGCTGACCGTGACGCTGGGATAGTCGCCGTCGCCGACCGCTAACTCTGTGCCGAACGGGTACCCGAAGGTCACGACGGGCTGGGTTTCCGTCAGGCCGCCGACGCTGCCCAGCGGCAGGGCGGCGACATGGGCATCGGCCTTCAGGAGCGCCAGGTCCAGGCCGGGGTCCAGCCGGACCAGCATTGCGGTCAGCACCCGCTGGTCGGCCTCGCCGGGGTTGGAGACGAGCCGCAGTGGGCCGTGTGCTCCCGCAACGACATGAGCGTTTGTGACAAACAGCCCCACACTGTCAATGCAAAAGGCCGACCCGGTCCCCTCAGAGGTGACGACCAAAACCGTCGCCCGCTTTCCCGCCGCCACCGCGCGAGGCGACATCTGCGCGTTCGCGGTCATCGCCGACAGAAGCCAAAGGCCGATCCAAAGCGCGGCGACGCATCCGCGACGCAGGGGCAACGCAATCATGCACTATTATAACGCAGTTCGCCCAAAAATGCATTCCCGTGCGGCCTCACATCTCCCGCTGATCGTATCAGGCGCCTTTCGGACGAAGACAGGAAAGCAGGAACAGGGCGCGTCGTCCCCGAACTAGAGGCCCGGAGGCTCTCCATGAAGGCAACGATCCTGAAGAACTGGGGGTTGGCAGCCGGGCTGCTTCTCGTCCTCGCCCGGCACTTGCCCGCCCAGGCGCCCGCGCCGAGGCCGCCCGACGCCACCCTGGCGGGCGCGCTGGCCGCCGCCCGTCCGGCGGCGGACGGGGTTGCCCTGGCCGTGGATGCCGCGAAGGTGAAACTGCCGCGCGACGCCGTCCTGCCGGGCGTTCGGCCCTCCGTCACCGAAGTCGCGGGCGAGTATGACCGTCTGGCCCGCCGGTTCGGCACCGTCACCGCCGTCGCCCCGCCCACCATGATCGTACTCGGCACGCCGCCGGACACGCCCGATCCCTACGATGGAATGCCGCCGGGCGACGTCCTCAAGCTTCTGGCCGCCACGCTGGGGCCGGAGCAGTGGAAAGCGCTCCTGGGCGAACAAGGGCTGGGGCTGGCCGACCTGGCCGACCCGAAGCAGCAATCACTCTTTCAGGCCCTGTTCCCCGGCGGCGTCTTCAAAGTTCAGTGGGACCGCCCCAACGAACGCAACCGGGACGAGGATATTCAGGACCTCAGCGCCCAAATCCCTCAGGCCCGCCTGCGGCTGGGGCAGAGCGTCATTCTCGGCCTGCCCGTCGCCGGCCACCCGGAGATTCACACCTTCGGCATGAGTTTTGAGCCGGACGGCGCTCCCAAGCGTTACGTCCAGGTCGGGGGATCGGAGGTGGACGCGGACTACGTGGACGGCGCCCGCGTCCGCGCCGAGCAGTCCAACCAGCCCAAGCGGGGCGATCTGGACCTGGACGCGCCCGCCTTTCAGACCCCAATCCCCCTCGCGGGCGTGAAGAACGTCGGCGGGCTTCTCCTGCGCCTCGGCGGCCTGTGTCACACCGAGGTTTACGCCGACGCGCGCATAGAAAACAAAACCCTGACACTGACCAAAGCCGACGCCGCCCCTGCCGCCGATCTGCTGCGGGCCGTCGCCCTTTGCGTCACCGGCGCTTACCGAAAAGTAGGCACTGCTTACGTGCTGACCGACGACGTCGTCGGCATCGGCACGCGGCGGCAGTTGTGGGCGGACTTTGAACAGCGGGCGTCGGTTCTGCGCCAGGGGGCGCTGGACGCGGCGGGCGACGCCATCACGGCGGTGCACACCCTGGACGACGTTTCCGCGCAGGGCGAGCCGCTGGGGCTCGCCCCCGCGCAGGTGGCGGCCTTCCACAAGCAGCACGCGGGCGACCTGGCGGGCCATGTCGTACCCAGCGGCGGCATCCGAGACGTGGACCTGCCCCTGGACCAACTCACCCCGGCCCAGCAGGAAGTCGCCCGCCACACCGCTGACTCCCGTGCGCGCGATCCCGCAGAGGACCGGCCCACGCTGGAGGGGAAGATCACCGTGCAGTCCGAAGTGACGCTGCAAGTCGTCCTGCCGTCGCTGGACGGCCCGGTGGAGATGCAGTACAGTCTGGCGGACCTGTTCACTCCCTCCGCCGCAACGGTGGACCGGCAGATCGCGCAGGCGGACACGCGGGGGCAGACTTTGGAGGCGCAGTGGGACGCGCGGCGACGGCAGGCCGAGGCGCTCCCGGTGGCCGGTTTGCTGCGCGGCCCCGCCCACCGGGCCGTGCTGGCCGCGCCCCAAACGGCGGCGGAGGCGGATGCCCTGGCCGCGTCGGCAAAAGCGCTGGGCCTCAATGAACTCTGGCTGGACGTTTTTTTGGGCGGCGCGGCGCACACG
>CAZZVX010000444.1:0-3538 GCA_964657535.1 Armatimonadota bacterium
CTGCAGTTCCTCGTTCATCGTTTCCAGCTCTTCGTTGGTGGATTGCAGTTCCTCGTAGGCCGTCTCCAGTTCCCGGTTGGATTCTTGGAGCTCTTCCTGGAGCTGCTTGTAGCGCGTCACGTCCTGAAAGCAGATGCTGACGCCGAGAATCGTCTCCCGGACGTCCAGCAGCGGCTGCACCTGGACATCCATGTAGTTCGCTTCCGTGATGCTCAGCGGCCACTGCACTTCTTTGATGACGACGGAACGCCGGTCGGCATAGGCCTGTTCAATACAGGAGCGCAATTCCACCGGGCGATAAGAAATCTCCAAATCCTGGATAGGACGGCCAATATCACGCGGCGTCAAGCGGAACAGCGCCCGCGCCCGCTCGTTCACCAGCGCGAGTGTCCCATTGATATCCACGACGATCTGGGGCAGGAGGCCGTAATCAAATACGACTTCGCGCATCCGAACATGGTCCGCCAATTGAGTGACCTCTTGTTCGCTGCCCGCCTGCGCCATCAGCATCAAGCGGTCGCGCAGTTGTCCTTTCGGGACTTTGGTGAAGATGCGCCGCTTGAGGTCGAAGGGCAGGAACAGGCTCGTGTGCAGGAACAGCATCTCGGCCTTGCCGAGAAACAGAAATCCGCCTTCGCTCAGGGCAAAGTGCAGCCGAGCCAGGATTTTGGCCTGAATCTCGGCGTTGAAATACATCAAGGCATTGCGGCAGACGATCAGATCGATGCGCGAGATCGGCGCGTCCTGAATCAAGTCATGCCGACCGAAGATGACGCCCCGGCGCAGTTCTTTTCTGACCAGATACCGCGCGCCCTGCGGCTCGAAGTAGCGCTCCAGCAGTTCGGGCGGCACTCCGGCGACTTCACGGGCCGAGTAGCCGGCCTGCCGGGCCTGATGCAGCGCGTCCTCGTCAATGTCGGTGGCGTAGATCTTGACGCGCTCGCGGTACTGTTCGGCCCCCAGCGCCTCCGCCAGCACCATCGCCAGTGAGTAAGGCTCCTCGCCGGAGGCGCACCCGGCGCTCCAGACGCGGACCGGATCGCCGTCCTGCTTGCCTTCCAGGATGCGCGGCACGACCGTCTCCGTCAGAAACGCCCAGGATGGCTGGTCGCGGAAAAAAGCCGTGACATTGATGAGAATCGTGTTGAACAGGTGCGCGAACTCGTCGGGATGTACCTCCAGATAATCGAGGTAAGCGCTGTAGCCGCACACGTCCAGAGTCTGCATCCGCTTCTGGACGCGGCGCACCAGGCTGGACCGCTTGTAGCCGGTGAAGTCGAACCCGCGACTGCGTTTCAGGTAGTCGAGCAGGACTTCGAATTCCGGGTCGGAAACGATTTCGAGGCTAGTCGGCATTCAAAACCGACTCTTCTACCAAATCATCGGACGGTTCTTTGAGGTGGAGGTTGGGGCCTTGCTGCAGCACAGCCAGGATCGTTGCCGCCTGGGCATTGCTTTCGCGCGCTTGTTCCGTGAACTGTTCGGCGGCGCGGGCGAAGCCGCGCTCGCGCGAGCGGTCGGCCAGGCGGTCGGCCAGCTGCCTTTTCTCTTCCAGCGCGCGCAGGGCCGCCCACAGGGCGTTCTCCAGGGCATAGGTCTGCTCGGAGATAAGGCTGTCCGCCGAGTAGGCGTGTCCGGTGCGGCAGCGGAACCGGGCGATCTGCCCTTCGCGCACCTCCCAGAGCGCCCCGTGGCACTCAGGACAGGTGAATGAAGACGGCGTCCCCGCCCGATCCGCAGTTTGCAGGCCTTCCATGTCACGCTCCGCAATCTCAAGCTCGTGCGCGTCGTCGGCGGAGAGGTCCGGCCTGTCCGTGGCCTCCGGCACGCGCTGCCGGGCCAGGCTGTCCAGCAGGGCCGGGATCGCGTCCAGCCCCACGACGTGGTCCACTCTCACATTGTCAATCGCGCTTTGCGGCATCCCGGAAAATAAAGCGTCTTGCGGGTCCTGAACCACGGCGACGCCCCCAAACTGTTTGATGACGGAAAGGCCGGCGGTGCCGTCATCGAGTGTCCCGGAAAGAACCACGCCGACGACGCGGTTCCCATAATAGCGCGCGGCGGACCGGAACAGCGGGTCAATGGCCGGGCGATGGCCGTTCTCTCTCGCGCCGCGCGTGACGCGCACATGGCCGGGGCGCAGCAGCAGGTGCCTGTCCGGCGGGGCGATATAAATACGGCCCGGCCGAATCTCTTCATTGTCTCGCGGGTGCGAAGCCGGCAGGCGGCCCTTTCGCTGGAGAATATCCGGCAGGATACTGGTACTGTACGACGGAATATGCAGGCAGACAAAGACGGCGGCAGGCAGATCGGAGGGCAGCCCCTGAACGATTTTCGAAAGCGCTTCCACGCCTCCAGCGGACGCGCCGAGGACAATGATATCATGTCCAGGCATAAGTCACCTCAATTACTCTGCTGTTATTATACTGCAATTGATGAGTTTATGTCTATCCGCACCGCAATTTTCCATGTCGCTTTCGTACAAGGGCGGCACAGGCGGACAGGGAGGCGTCTCGGCACTCGTTCAATCGGAAGACAGGGACACGGGCGCAAGCACCTGAGCGCTGCGGCTGGGGAGGTAAATCTGGACGCTCTGGCTGCGGCCATACATAGGAGCGGGCTGCAGGCCGTAGACGGTGTCGGGGGCGCAGCGACCGTGGCCGGAGAATCGGGGATCGTCCGTGTCGAGGAGGACGCGGTAGTTTTCGGCGTCGGGGACGGGGATACGCAGGTCGGCGTAGGACTCGGACGGGTGAAAGTTGAAGGCGAACACGAGCGGGCCGTGGCGATAAACGAGCTGCCGGGTGTCCTCGTGCAGCGCCAACTGCTCGATGAGCGGGTCGGGCAGCAGGCGGCAGTGGGCGTCCAGGGCGTTCATCGCCCGGTCGAATTCGCTCAAACCGCCGTAACGCAAGCCGGGATTGTCGGCGAGCGACCACTGACGGCGGGCGTAGTGATACGAAAAGCCGTTGCCCTCACGGGGGAAGTCCACCCATTCCGGGTGGCCGAACTCGTTGCCCATGAAGTTCAGGTACGCTTCGCCGGCCAGGCTGAACGTCAGCAGCCGAATAAGTTTCAGCAGGGCCAGCCCTCGGTCAACGACAACGCTGCCATTGTCGCGGCCCATGTTCCAGTACATTTCCTGGTCCATCAGCCGGAACGCCAAAGTCTGGTCGCCGACCAGCGCCTGGTCATGGCTCTCCACATAGCCGACGTGCTTCTCGCCGGGGCGACGGTTCAGCAGTTCGCCGTAAATCGCGCCCAAATTCCACTGCTCGTCCGGCACTTCCTTGACCAGTTTGATCCAGTAATCGGGGACGCCCATCGCCAGGCGGTAATCGAAGCCGATGCCGCCCTCTGCGACGGGACGGGCAACGCCCGGCATCCCGGACACGTCTTCGGCAATGGTCACGGCGGCCGGCTTGACGGTGTGGGCAAGATCGTTGGCAAGTTGAAGATACGTCACCGCATCCTCGTCCACGTTGCCGCCGAAATAATCGTCGTAACTGGTGAAAACGTGGGCGATGCCGTGATCCAA
>CAZZVX010000445.1:0-3529 GCA_964657535.1 Armatimonadota bacterium
GACACAAATTTTATCGCCACGGCGTACAGGCCCGGAGGCGTCGGCGTCACGACCGTCTCGCCGGCGGCGCCGAACGACGCGAACAGCAGCGTCCGGTACTTCTCCAGAATCGGGCGGCTCTTGACTTTGACCAGCGGCTGCGACAGCAGTTCCGTGACGACGCCCGCGCGATTCGCCCCCGAAGCCGTCCAGCCGACGCCGCCCGCCGTCGCCCCGACGGCGACGCCGATCCCGTCCCCACCGAACGCCCCCGTCGGCGGCCACGGCGGCGGCGTCCCCGCCGGACTGATTTGTAAATACTTGATCGCCAGCGATTGAAAAGCGTTGTACGCCGTCGGCGTATGTATTTTGCCCGTGAACGAGTCGCGGCGGGCCTGCGTTTTTGCCCAGAGGCCCCACGCCGAAATTTGTCCCGCCGAGAGGCCGTTCCAGCAGTGCGCCGCGCCGCGCATCCCCGCCCGCGCCGCCCGCTGCCCCGACGTGTCCGGGTTGGACGGCGGCACGAACCGCCGCGCGACGGTTTTTCCGTTGCGCCGCGCGTACACCGTGTCGCCCTGTCTGCCGCTGATCGCCGCCGCGTCGCCCGGCAGTTCGCTGAATGTCATCGTTTTGTTCCCCGTTGTTGGTTTGCGTTTCCACGGCGTTTCAGTGGCGGAGGATTCTTTCCGGCACTGTGTCACCGTGTTGATATCGGCGTGAATTCGTTGCGTCAACAGGGCGGCTTTTTCTTAAAGAGGGGGAGCGCTGACGGCGGGGCGGAGGCCGTCCGGGGGCGTGACCATAGACAGCAGAATGCCGAGAATGTGGGCGACCTGGTCAATGTGGTACTCGCGCTCGTCCACCGTGGCGACGAGGCCGGAGAGGCGCAGGAACTTCCAGAGGCTGCCGGTGGTGACGACGCCGTAGACGACGGGGATGGCGTTGCCGCGACGCTCGTTGAACGTCTGGGCGGCGAGCATCTCGGCCAGGCACTGGCCGATGCCGGAACTGATGTTGTCCCGCTTGGCTTCCACGATGGCGACGACGGGGGCCTGAATCAAGAGCTGGACCGGGCTGAGGCTGAACAGGAAGTCGCACGTCCCGCGCAGGCCCTGGTCGAAGTCTACGTTGAACTCGACGCCGCTGAAAAGGCTGAGCGGCTTGCCGGACTGACGCTTGACTTCCGACAGCACCGGCGCGATAATGAACTCGGAGCGGGCTTTTTCCGTCGCGATGTCCACGGCGAGGGGAACGTTTTCCGTCAGAATTTCGACAAGCAGCGGACTGGGAGGGACCGGCGCGACTCCGGCGTAAAGGTCGCGTTCCTGGCGCAGATCGAGCTGGAACTGCTGAGTGATCGCGTCGAGCGTGAAGTCGTCGTAGGCCATAGGCACAGTGTACCCGATAACTTCCGCCGACCTGTCAAGAGGCGGCGCGGCGCGGTGGGGCGGAAAAAAGCCCCCGCAGGCTTCGGAGAAGGCGGGGGCTGAGGGGGACGGGGTCAGGAGACTTCGACGAGGGGCAGCGTGACCAGGCCCGTGCTTTGGCCGGTGACGAGATTGACGAACCGGTAGGCGGGGGCGTACCAGCCCACGGGCAGCGCGAAGCTGACGGTGAGGGCGCCGGCGACGAACACGTGGTACTGTTTGGTGCGGTACCCGTTCGGGCGCGGGGTGCGGTTGGCGCTCGCCAGGGGCTGCAGGAGCAGCTCGACGGCGACGCTCACGGCGTTCGCGCCGGTGGCGGTGAAGGCGACCTGGCCCGACGAGCCGGCGGCGCTGACGGTGACGGCGTCACCCGTGAAGGGCGCGGAGGGGGGCGTGGTGGGGATCGTGCCGGTGGGCGTGGCCTGCAGGAACTTGGTCGCGAGGCCGACGAAGACGGCGTTGGCGGACGGCGCGTACACTTCGCCGCTGATCTCATCGGTCGCCGTTTGGGTGGCGGCGTAGGCCCTCCACGCAGTGACGTTTGTGGAACTTAATCCCTTAAAGGTAGACGACGCGCGCCCTAGATGGCCGCGCACTGCGGTCTGCGCGGCGCTTTTGGGGTTGCGCACGGGACCCCGGCTCCTGATGGTGGCGCCGCTGCGGGCGCGCGAGAACACGACGCTGCCGATCTTGCCGCGAATGTCCGCGACTTCGGCGCTGAAAGCAACTCTTGCCATTGGCATACTCCGCTGGGTAAAATGACCGGGCAGGATTGCCTCGGTCTTGTCGCGATTATCGGGCGACACGGGCGGCGGCGTTAGGGAAAAAGGAGCGAACATGGCGGTCTGTGAGATTCACACTGATCAGGACAACGCATTGCAGAAGATGGCGGCGCTGCGCGTGATCGTGCCGGAAGGCCGGCCGGGGCCGTTCCCCGTCGTGTATCTGCTGCACGGCCTGAGCGACGACCATTCGGCGTGGACGCGGCGCTCGAACATCGAGCGTCACGCCCAGGCGTACCCGTTTCTCGTCGTCATGCCGGACGGCGGGCGGGGCTGGTACACCGACGCCGTGGGGTCGCCGCGCAGTCAATATGAGACGTTCCTGACGCGCGACTTGGTCGGATTTATAGACAACACGTTCCAGACGGTGCGCGGGCGTGAGGGGCGGTTCATTACGGGGTTCAGCATGGGCGGCTACGGCGCGATGAAACTGGCGCTCAAACACCCCGACCTGTACGCGGGCATCGCGAGCCACGCGGGCGCGTTGGACATCACGGGGGAGACGGGCAGTGGCGACGACGACCGGCGGCGGGAACTGCAACTTGTCTTCGGCGCGTCGCCGAAGGGCGGCAAAGACGACTGCTTCGCGGTCGCGTCGGCGCTCAGTGTTGACCAATTCCCGGCGATACGGATTGACTGCGGCATAGAAGACTTTCTCCTGGGACACAACCGGAAGTTCCACGCCCATCTCACGTCGCTGGGCGTGCCGCACGAGTACGTCGAGCCGACGGGCGGCCACGACTGGCCGTATGTGGACACGCACATTCAGAACACGCTCGCCTTTTTCGCGGGCCTGTGGGACGCGCGGGGCGCGTGAGCAAGAACGTCAGGGCAGAACGTCGTCGTCGGGCGGGGGGCGGAGCAGCTTCCGTGATTCGTTGAGGCGGCGGTTGGAATTCCTCAACAACAAATCGGCGCGCTTCATGAGCAGGTCCGCCCGCGCGATGGAGATCTCAAAGTGCAGCGTCAACGCTTTGGCCTTGAGGGCCAGAGCGCGCATCCGTTCCGCGTCAATCGGGTCCAATGGCGTCCATCTTTCTGAGACACTGTCTCCGGCGTTTTTCGGGCGTGACGACAGGACACGGATTGATATTTCCCAGCGCGCCCCGAAGTAAACGCGCGTCTTAACATACATTTCGTCGCGTTTTCGGCGCGTCTGCGTCAACAATCGCGCGATGGGGTACACTGAACCCAGCAAAAAGCGAACCGGAGCGAGGGCAGACCGGAGAAACGAGTCTGTCATGATCGCGCACGTTCTGGACGGAACGACGCGCCCACCGGGGCGCATGGTCGGCATCGTGGCGTCGGTGGGCGGGCTGGGGGCGGCGGCACTCGGCATGC
>CAZZVX010000446.1:0-3514 GCA_964657535.1 Armatimonadota bacterium
CCTGCGCGGACTCAAGTCTTAGTCGCCGAAGGGCGACTTTGTGCTCCTGTTGGCGCAGTTTCAACCGCCGGCCTCAGCGTTCTAGAGCGTAATCTCGCCGGACCGGGACCCGAAGACGAGCCGGGTCCCGGCGGCGAGCGGCGCGCGTTTGCCCGGCGGCACGTCGGTGACGTTGCCGCTGGGGAGCGTGCAGGTCCATTTGCCGTCGGTCATGTTCTCCAGGCCCCAGACGTCGGGCTTGACCGGGTGCTGGACAACTTTGGCGACGGGCGCCGAGAAGTCCCACAGCCGGGCGTCGTCCGTGTGATGCGGGTACAACACAGTGTCGTGGTTGAGCATCACCAGTTCACGGCCGATCCGAATGCGGGGCGGCAGCGAGACGGTCTGGCCGCACGACCAGCAGGGCCGCAGGCCGCCGGTCGCGGCGAGCGTGTCGGCGCAGAAGAAGTTCTCCGCCGTGCAGCGCCCGCAGTACAGGATCGCGTCGCGCAGGCGCACCATGGCCCGCTTCCAGACGCTGTCGTGGACGCGGCCGTACTCCGGGTCGCGCAGCCCGGCGGTGAACGTCTGGGTGAAGAGTTCCTGCAGGAACTTCGGGTAGATCGGCCAGTACGCGAGCGCGTTGCCCTGGTAGTCCGGCATGGGCCGGTTGGAGTCGTCGGCGGGGTCGAAGATGAAGATCGGCTCCTCGCCGTACAGCTGGACCATGGCGGAGTTGTCGAAGCACTTGATGGACGCTTCCCGCGCGCCTTCCAGCGGGTGCGCGACCATGAAGATGTAGAACAGCAGCACGGCCAGCGAGAACAGGTCGGTACACGCCGACGGGACGGCCTCGCCCCGGACGATCTCCGGGGCCATGAAGCGCGGGGTGCCGAGCACGCCGCCGCGCGCCTGGCCGTTGACCGCGACGTTGTCGTTGTCGCAGATCAGCACTTCCCCCGAATCGGCGTCGAAGAACGCATTGCCGAACGAGATGTCGCGGTAGCACAGCCCGGCGGCGTGCAGCTGCAGGAAACTCGACGCGAGCTGAAAGCCGACCGTCGTGAGCGTCCGAAACTTCGGCGAGACGCTCCCCTGCATCAAATCCACCATGCCGGAATAGCGCGCGTCGCGCAGCGGCATGATGTAGCCGAAGCCGGGGGCCTCGTTGCTCCAGGTGATGTCCAGCGGCCAGAGGAAGCGCTCGGACGGCGGCCCCTTACGGACCAGGGTCGTCAGCGCGTCCAGCTGCTCCGGCGTCGCCGAGAGGGGGAAATACCACTTCAGCGCGAGCGACTGGCTGCCGATGGACGCGCGGTAGACCTCGCCCTGCCCGCCGCCGCCCAGGAGCTGTTCGACGCGGCAGGTCAGGCCGGACGCGCCGACGCTGACGGACTGCCCCGGTCGCAGGATTTGATTCACGGTCGGCGTCCTCGTCTCACGATAGCCCGCATTGCATCTTCCATGCCAAGTCGTCCACGCCCCTACTCCATCGGGTACTTGAGGCCCCACTGCGCGCGCAGGGCGTCCATCGTCCGCATGACCTGCAGCGTCTCGTCCCAGGGGAGGACGGGGCTTTCGGTCTGTCCGGCCCGCACGCAGCGCGCGACCTCCTGCGCCTCGAACTGGTAGCCGTTGCCTTCAATCGGCAGGCTGATCTCTTCGCTCTTGCCCTGCGCCGAGACGGTCATCACGCGCGGCTGCCACCAGGGGGCGTGAATCTTGATCTGGCCGTCGGTGCCGAGGATGACGGCCTCGTGCGGCGTGCTGATTCGGACGCCGGTAGACAACACGGCCAGCGCCCCATTGGTATAACCAAGCACTATCCCCGCCTGCTCGTCCACGCCGGTCTCGCCGATATGCGCCAGCCCCGTGACCTGCGTCGGCGTCCCGAAGATCATGGACGCGAGCGAGATCGGATACACGCCGACATCGAGCAGACCGCCGCCGGCGAGCGCCGGGCTGAACAGGCGGCTCTCCGGGTTGATGCCCGCGCGGAAGCCGAAATCGGCCTGGAGCATCCGGGCCTCGCCGATGACGCCCTGGGCGAGCAGTTCGCGGACGCGGACCATGACGGGAAAAAAGCGCGTCCACATGGCCTCCATAAGAAAGACATTCTTCTCGCGGGCGACGGCGACGACTTTTTCGGCCTGAGCGGTGTTGACCGTGAACGGCTTCTCGCAGAGGACGGCCTTGCCGGCATGGAGGCAGAGGATGGCGTCTTCGGCGTGCATCGGGTGCGGCGTGGCGACATAGACCGCGTCCACCTCCGGGTCGTTCGCCAGCGCGTCGTAGGACGAATGGCGATGGGGGGCGTCGTACTTGTCCCCGAAGGCCTCGGCCGTCTCCTGGGAGCGCGAGCCGACGGCGACGAGTTGGGCGTCGTCCAGCGCCTGCAGGCCGGTGGCGAACTGCTTGGCGATGCTCCCCAGGCCTAGAATGCCCCAGCGGAGCGGGGCCGTTTGCGTCAGAGTCACTTCCATCTGTCCTTGAATGTGTGGTTGGTGTGCTGTTTCGTGATGAACGGAGCGTTTTCCTGCAAGCGCAGACTTAAAATAAGCGGAGTTGGAGCGGCGAGCGGCCCGGCGTCCAAAAGGCGGAAGGCTTGTCGCGTTTGGCGACATCGAAGACGACCGGACAGCCCGTTTCGACGGCGACGGTGGCTTTGGCGTAGCCGAGAGCAAGTTTGGGCGTGTTGTTTTCTTTGGACAGGTGGGCGAGCCAGACGGTGTGCGGGCCGTGGCGCAGGGCATGTTCGCACAGAAGGCTGACGGCGGCCTCGTTGGAAAGGTGGCCCTGGTCGCCCAGAATGCGCGCCTTCAGGTGGCCGGGGTACTCGCCCGCTTTGAGCCGATAAACGTCGTGGTTGGCCTCCAGCACGAGCAGGTGTGCGCCTCGGATCGCCTGCCGCATGACGTCGGTGACGTGGCCGGCGTCGGTGATGTGGCTGACCTTCTGGCCCGACGGCGCATGGACGACGTTGACGCCGACCGGCTCGGCGGCGTCGTGGGGGACAGGGAACGTTTCGATCTGCAGATCGCCCGTCGTCCAGCGGTCGCCGACGGGCAGGACGACGTGCGGCGATTGAGTCCGGCGGCTGTAGAACGCCCGCAGCGTCCGCTCCGGCGCGACCAGAGGGACGCCGTAGCGTTTGGACAGCGCGTGGGCGCACTGGACGTGGTCACTGTGTTCGTGCGTGACGACGACGCCGCTCAGGTCACCGGGGGTGAGGCCGTGCGTTTGCAGCGCGGCAGTCAGTTTCCGCATCCCGATCCCGGCGTCAATGAGGACCGCGCTCGCCCCGGCGCGCACCAGCGTCGCGTTGCCCGACGAGCCGCTCGCCAGCGCATGAACCTCGAACTCGCTCATGCCCCCATTGTACCACAACTCTCCCCTGAGACGTGAAAAGACCCGACGGGAGGCGGCAAGCTACGTCGGGTCTGGATTTTCGTTATGTGTTTGTGCAGCCTTGCTTCGAGTCGGGGCGACTGGCCCCGGCTGTCCGCACCGGCTTGCTTGCCTTGTGGGGAAGCAG
>CAZZVX010000447.1:0-3510 GCA_964657535.1 Armatimonadota bacterium
TCGCCCACGCGCTCATCATCGCCGACCAGATCGCCCTGGGGATAGACCGCCGCCGCTCCGACGAGGCGCTCGCCGAAGCCAACCGCCGCACCGCCACCATTCTGGAAAGCATCACCGACGCCTTCTTCGCGCTCGACAGCCAATGGCGCTTCACCTACCTCAATGACCAGGCCGGGCGGTTGCTGCTCCGCCCGCGCGCGGAGTTGTTGGGGCGCAACGTGTGGGACGAGTTCCCCGCCGCCGCCGGCACGTCCTTCGACCGTCAGTACCATCGCGCCGTGGAGACGCAGACCGCCGTGACCTTTGAGGAATACTATCCGCCGCCTCTCGACACCTGGTTTGAAGTCCGCGCCTACCCGTCGCCCGACGGCCTGGCGGTCTACTTCCACAACATCAACCAGCGACGGGCGCAGGAACAGGAGCGGGAGCGGCTGTTGCAGGACGCCCAGGCGCAAAGCGAGCGCGAACACACCATCGCCGTCCAGCTCCAGGAAGCCCTGCAGCCCGAACTGCCGGGGACCGTGCCGGGCCTCGCGCTGACCCGCTACTACGAACCCGCCCTCGCCCAGTCCGAAGGCGTCGGCGGCGACTTCTACGACGTGTTCGCGCTGGAAAAAGGCTGCACAGCCCTGGTCGTCGCCGATGTCTCCGGCAAAGGGCTGGCCGCCGCCGCTCAGGTCGCCGCCATCCGGCACGGCCTGCGCACCGCGCTGTATCTGATGGACAGCCTCGTGGACGCCGTCGCCCGGCTCAACGATATGCTGGCCGAGCAGAATCTGTTGACGGGCTTCGCGACCCTCTTCGTCGGCGCCTACGACAGCGGCTCGCGCGTGCTGCGCTATGTCAATGCCGGCCAGGAACCGGGCTTGATTCGGCGCGCGACAGGGGAAGTGACCTACTTGAGTCCGACCGGCCCCGTACTGGGCGGCTTTGAGGGCGCGGCGTTCGCCGAAGAACTGGTCACGCTTGTACCCGGCGATGCCCTCGCGGTCTTCAGCGACGGCCTGACCGAAGTGGGAGCCACCCGCCTGTCCATGCTCGGCATTGACGGTGTGGCCGCCCTGTTCGCGCCGCCCGTCACCGCCGAAGACGCGGCGGAAACCGCCGAAACGCTCGCCCTGCGCCTGATACAAGGCGTGGACGCCGCCGCGCAGGGCGGCGTCATGCGCGACGATATGTGCCTCCTCGTCGCCGTTATTGAGTAGAACCTGCGACAAGCGCCAAATGGCCGCCGTTCTTCGCCTGAGTCCTCGCATCCTGCAGGACCGTCTGGGCCGACTCATGCACGGAAAGCGCGTGCGAGAACTGCGCCATGTACAGGTCGTAATACACGCCCCGGTTGGCAAGCAGTTCTTCATGCCGCCCCGTCTCCACGATTTTCCCCTGATCAAGCACGACAATCTTATCGGCGTGCAGGATCGTAGACAGCCGGTGCGCGATGATCAATGTCGTGCGCCCGACCATCAGGCGGTTCAGCGCCGCCTGAATCAGATTCTCGCTTTCACTGTCCAGCGCCGACGTCGCTTCGTCCAGGATCAGGATGCGCGGGTCGCGCAGAAAGGCGCGCGTGATCGCCAGGCGCTGCTTCTGCCCGCCCGACAGTTTCGTGCCGCGCTCCCCGATCTCCGTCTCGTACCCGTCCGGCAGCCCTTCAATGAACTCATGCGCGTTCGCCGCCACGGCGGCCTCCACGATCTCCTCGTCCGTCGCGTCCGGGCGACCGTACAGGATGTTCTCCTTGATCGTCCCCGTAAACAGGATGTTGTCCTGCAGCACCATGCCGATGGCGTTGCGCAGCGACTTCACCTTGACATCCGCGATGTTCTTGCCGTCCACGCGAATCTCGCCCGCCGTCACGTCGTAAAAGCGCGGGACCAAATTCACCAATGTAGACTTGCCCGCGCCCGACGGCCCCACGAACGCGACCACCTCGCCGGGCCGGATGTCTAAATTTAAGCCCTTCAGAATGGGCTGCTCCCGGTCATAGCCGAACGTCACGTTGCGCAGTTCCACGCGCCCCTCGATCCGCGCCGGCAGGGACACCGCGCCCGGCGCGTCCTCAATATCCGGCTTGGTGTCGAAGATGTCAAAGATGCGCTCAATCGCCGCGCTCGCGTTGGCGATCACGGCGGCCAGGTCCGTCAATCGCTGCAGGGGCATATAAAACATCCCCAGCGTGGAGGTGAACGTGATCATCATGCCCGGCGTCATCCGCCCCAGCAGCACCTCACGCGCCCCGAACAGCAAGACCGTCACCGGCGCGATGCTGGTCAGCACGTTGGACGCCGTCATGTTCAAGGCCTGCAAGCGGACGGTGCTGATCTGCCGGTCGTACAGACTGCGGTGCATCCGGTGGAACATCCGCGTTTCCCGCTTCTCGCGGGCGAACGCCTGAACCACGGTCGCCCCGGCGACTTTCTCCTGCACCTGCCCCGACAATTCGGAAAGGCCTTCCTGCACGGCGTGGGACGCCTTGCGGATCCGCTGCCCGAACACGCGCACGCTCACCACCCACAGCGGCAGCACCGCCAGCGACACCAGCGCCATGTGCGGCGACAATCGGTACAGCCAGATCATAATGCCGATCACCGAAAGCGCGTCCATCCACAGCAGCGTACACGCATTGCCGATAAAGTTCTGCGCCAGCCCGATGTCCGAAGTCAGCCGCGAGACAATGCTCCCGGAGCGGTTCTGCTGAAAAAACGACAGCGACAGGCTCTGGATATGCTCGTACAGGTCATTGCGTAATTTGAAAATGACCCGCTGCCCGCCGACATTCGCCATGAACGCCCGCAGAAAGATGATGCCGCCCGCCGCCAGCAGCAGTCCCATCACGCTGCCCAGCAGAATCTCCACCTGGCTGACCGGCCCGGCGTGGGGCGCGAAATGGCGTAGAATGGCGTCAAACGTCGGGTACAGCGGGTTGGTGTTGGCGTGACGGACTTTGCCGCCCATCCCTAAAATGCGGTCCAGCACGTAGCCCGTCACGCTCGGCACGAACGCGCCGATCATGTAATTGGCGATGCCGCACAGCGTGGCAAAGAAGAACAGCGGGACGTAGGGCTTGAGGTAGGCCAGAAAGCGCAGCATCGCTTCCCGCTCTTTGCGCGGGTCGCGGACCTGCTCTTCCGCGTGACGCATCCGCGCCTCGGCGAGCGAATCGCGCCGTCTGGCCCGGCGTAACTGCGGGGGCCGCCGGAGGGTGACTGACATCAGATTGGCTCCTTTTTCGTGTCTACTCTTTGCCCGCCAAACGTCCGGCGGGCATGACCATCGGACCGTAGCCCGGAGCGGTGCGCGCCCGATTGAGTTCAGGCGCACTCTATTGTCCCCGATACGCCCTCCAAAGTTCAACCTTTTATATAAAATATGTTAGGATTTTTTGCCCCCATCGCCCCACAGAACCATTCACTCCACTTGCCCGCCCACGTTCCCACTCCGAATCCTCCCGTTTCGGGCGAAGCCTCTATGCCTGAAGGCATTACTTCGTATCGGCTCGCCGAGCGAGGA
>CAZZVX010000448.1:0-3505 GCA_964657535.1 Armatimonadota bacterium
TCCGCCGCCGACCGATGCCATGACGTTCTCGATGTCCGGGTCGCTCTTGACGACCGGGTCGTTTTCTGCATACGAGTAGAGGTTGACACCCCCTGCGCTGCCGAGCGGGTCGCGTGTCAGGAATCGACCTGTGGCAGGGTCGTAGTAGCGGTGCGTGAGCAGCAGGAGACTCGTCTCCGTGTCCGAGTAATCGCCCCACTGCCCGCCGAAGCCGAACGGGTCGGGCAGCGCCGCCGCGCTCGCCCCGAAAGCATCAAAGATGCTCGTCGAAGCGACCGTTCCTGATGACGTCAGGCGCTGCGCGACATTGCCTTGCGGGTCCAGCGCGTAAAGCGTACTCGTGCTGCCGACCCGACGCGAGACCAGGCCATCCGCGCCGAACGTGTTGGCCGTGACGACCGCCGCCGAACCGCTGAGTTCGCAGACGGGGATTGTGCCGTCATAGAGGAAATAGGTCTTGGTGGACCCGTGCTGCTTCCAGGCGCGAAGATTGTCCCCGGTGTAGCCGGCGGAGAGGAGAGAGCCGTCGGCGGTCAGGCGGTCCTCCGGGTCGAAGGTCAGAGCCGTCCCTTTGTAAGTCGTCGGGTTGCCGGCCCCGTCGTAGGTGTTGGTGGTCGCCTGGTTGTCGGTGTTATAGCCGAGGCCCGCCACGCTGCGGAAGGTGGTCGGGTTCTCCGCCCCGTCATAGACGAAGTTGTCGGTGAAGCCGCCGTTACGCGCGGACTTCTCCTGCGTCAACTCGTCGCGGGTGTCGTAAGTGTACGTCGTCAGCCCCGCCGCGCTCGCATCGGTCGCGTCGGCGGCGGTCGCCGAGACCCGATTGCCGGCACCGTCGTACTGCATGGCTGTGAACGAGGACAGCACCGTGCTGTCCGACGCCTGGTTGACGAGGGAAAGCAGGTCGCCCTTGGCGTCGTAGCCTAGCGTCTCTGTGACGCCGTTCGCCAGCGTCCGGCCCGCCGGCCATCCGTTGTCCTCGTAGCCCCAGGCGGTCGCCTCGCTGTACGGGTTGGTCAGGCCCGTCAGTCGCTCGGCCCCGTCGTAGGAATAACTGAACGTGCCGGCGGGCGTGGTCATGGTCTTGCGGGTGGTGTCCGGGTAGTACGTGTAGCCCATCGTCTGCGCGGCCAGGCCCGTGTAGGTTGTCTTGTCACTCAGGAGCAGGTCGTCGTCATCATAGGTGTAGGCGTGCGCCCCGGTGCCGTCGGTCATGGTCGCCCGCCGCCCGTAGGCGTCGTAGGAGAAGTGAACGTTGAGGGACGCGGCGGACGGGTATTTGATGTCCGTCAACTTATTCTCGGCGTCGGAATAGGTGTAGTCGGTCTCGATGCCGCGCCCGTCCACGCGCTTGAGGGGGTCGCCGAATTTGTCATAACTGGAGAAATTGATCGTGTCCTTGCCAGCGACGGCCCCCGCCGCGCCGGGGAGACTGACTGTTGCCAGGAAGCCTGCCGTGTTGTAGGCGTAGGTGGTGACATGGCCGCCGCCGTCGGTGAGCGTATGGAGGCGGTACAAGCCGTCGTAGGTATAGGTCGCCGACTCAGTCTCGCCGCTGACGGAGAGCAGTTCTCCTTCCGGGCCGTGACCGTAGAGCGTCTGGCGGATTTGCGTCCCAGCCTCATCCTTGACGGTGAGGCTGGTGAGCGGCCCGTCGGGATAGAGATAGGCGTTGAGGGAGGTGCCGTGGCCTGAACCCGTTTGGCCGGTCGCGGACAGAGTCAGCAGCAGGGGCTGGTTGGCGGCGTTGTAGGTTGTGGTCGTCGTGTTGCCGGAAGCGTCCGTGAACGTCGTGATGTTACCCTGCGCGTCGTAACGGTAGTGCCGGATGTCGCTGAGGGGATCCGTGACCGTCAGCGGCTCGCCGATGGCGCTGCTCTGGCTGTAGGAACCGTCGCTCGTGTAGTTCAGCGTCCAGGTGAGGGTGGACGCGGCGTTGTTGCCGGGCGCGGCGATCTGTGTCACATTGCCCAGCGCGTCATAGTGGAATGTCGCGGTGACGGCGCTTGTGCTGCCCGCCGTGCCGGGCGCGGGACGAGTGAGGGTGTTGACCAGCCCGCTCGGCTCGTAATAGGTGATTATCGTCGGTGACTTGCCGCCCGTCTTGGTCTTGGTTGTTTCGCCGAGCGCGAACTGAGAGTAGTCCAGCGTGTTGGTCGTGACCGTGCCGCGCGGCGACTTGCGCGAAAGCAGGTTGCCGAAGGCGTCCCAGGTGTAGGTCGTGATGCGTCCGTCGGCATCGGTGGTGGACGAGGGCCGGTAGGGATCGTTCGGGTCCGAGTAGACCGCCGTGTAGGTCGTGCCGGCAGCGGTCTTCCAAGTGGTCGTGTCCATGCGGCTGTCGAAACCTGCGGTGGTGACATAGTCCGTATGGGCTGCGGCGTTGGTGACGGTGACTTTGGTGAACGTGCCGTTGTTGTCGGGCGTGCCGCCGGCGTCCACAGGCTGGAAACTGATGACGTTGCCGTTGGCGTCCACAAGGCTAGAGATCGCGCCGCTGCCCGATGTGTAGTTGAGGGTGGCGGTGCTGGTCCCGGCTCCCATCGGCGACGGAACAGTGATGGCGGTCATAAACGGCACGGCTTCGGTGTTTTCGCCGTTGCCGACAAGCGCGTAGCCGAGATGCCAGCGGTCCAGCGGGCTGACGGTGTGCGCGGCGGCGACCTGCCCGATGTGGTCCACCTGCTGGTAAGACTGGGTGTAGCCGCCGGGAACGTTGGCCGTCGGATAATAGCCGACATGGTAGACGATGCTGCGCCCGTAGATGTCGGTGACGCTGGCGATGTTGCCCGTGCCGTCGTTGGTGCGCTTGATGGTCAGCAGCGTCCGGCTGTGGGCGGGGTCGCTGATGGAGGCCAGCAGCGGCCAGCCGCTGGACGTAGACGGCTGTCCGTAGTTCATCTTGATCGCGTTGCCGTTGCGGTCTACTATCTGGGCCAGCAGAAAGCAGGCCGTGGCGGCATTGTAGGACGTGGTGATCCACTGTGTCCGGTCGGCCTGGGTGATGGTGAAATACCCGTCGGCCATGCCCGGCGCGTAGTCCCACTCCACAAGCAGGGCGTTGCCCGCCGCGACGGTGCAGGCGACGCGAGGCGTCCCGGCTGTCGGAACGGAGGGCGCGGTGAAGGAGACACGTCCGCCGTTGGGGTAGAACACGTACTTGGTGCCGGTCGTGCTGCCGCCGCTGGGGTCATACACACCGACGTTGTAAGGCTGCGACCAACCCGCCCCGAAGTCATTGTACTCGTAAGCCCCGGCATCAAACCCGCGCAGGCTGTTGTAGACGCGGCTCCAGGTGAGGGACGGCCCGTTGGGATTGTAGACCGTCAAGTCCGGGTCGGGCATATACTGCTCTTCGCCGGTGGCGAGGTTGATGGGGTCGCCTTTAGACGGTCCGCCCAGTCCTTTGAGCGGGTTGGCATCTCTTTCTTTTTGATTGTTTTCCTGCCAATTTTTGAGATTGTTCCAAAGGTTGTCCCAAAAAGTCTTGTTCGGGTCTGTTCCCGGC
>CAZZVX010000449.1:0-3444 GCA_964657535.1 Armatimonadota bacterium
TAGACGGTGGACACGACGTAGTGCAGCGCCTGGACGATCTCCGGGCGGGACGCCCCGACCCAGACGTACAGCAGGGTCGGGAAGCCCATCGTCAGCAGCAGCACCAGCAGGAAGCTGCCCCACGGCACGGACTGCGGGCGCTGACGCCAGCGCAGAAAGCGCCAGGCGCGATGCCGACGATTGCCCGGTGCGTGTTCCGCTTCGGCGCGTTTGGCTGTGTTCATAGGGCAGGCCGCCTTCGCCGCTAGCGAGACTTTCGGGCCGGGTGCGCCGTCGTCAGTTCGGCCCCGACGCGGCTGGCTTCGGTCTCCTCGACGATCTTGACCTGCGCGGGCGACTGGCCTTCCTCGTCGAAGATAGAAACGGTGTTGCGGCCCGGACGGAGCCAGCATTCGGGCAGGTACAGGCCGTTGACGGGCGAACGCTCCGGGTAGCGGCCCAGGCTGTGGCCGTTGAGCCACATGAAGCCGCGCGAAAGGCCGTCACACGTCACGCGCCAGATCGGGTGCGGGCCGACGCCGCCGGGAGGCGTCGCCGCGAACTGCGCCGCATAGAACGACGGCACGGCAGGCGCGCTCCCGGCGGGCAGCGGCTTCCAAACCGCGTCGGCGTCGGGCGGGAGCGTGATGCCGCCGCGCATCTTCCAGCCGGTCAAGGGCGTCCCCGGCGTCGGGGCCGTCTGCAGCACGACTTCCTGGGTGATGCCGCCGCCCAGGTTGGTGTTGCCGACCATCACGGCCAGCGCGTTCGGCCCGTTCGGGTTCCAAGCGGCGTCCAGCGGCACGTCGAACGGGTCGTTCCAGCCCTCGTGGTGGGCGAGTTTCTGGCCGTTGAGATACACGGTCGCCGTGTCGTCTACGGCGCCGAAATGCAGCGACGGGTGCGGCCCGGAGGTTTGCGGGACGGTCGCGCGGAACCAGGCCGCGCCCGCCGCGCCGTGGAACACGTCGTCGCCGATAGCGGCGTCCGCCCAGCCGGGGCCGTCGGTGGCGAGGCCGGGCGCGGCCATCTCCGCCGCCGCCGCGTCGCCCCGGTCGTCGCGCTTCCAGCGCCACTTGGTCAGCGACACGGAGTTGCCGCCGCTGCCGCCCAGCGTCACTTCGCCGTGAATGCCTTTGGCGTCAATCTCGTCGAGCGGCCCGATGTAGGCGTGCAGTTTTTCGCGCCCGTAGTGGGCCGCGAGGATGGCGACGACATTATCCCCGGTTTTGAGCGGGAGCGTGAGGGCGCGCGGGGTCGGGTCGCGGAACCGCTGCCGGACATCGCTGCTGTCCACGCGGACCCCGTTGACGAACGCCGTGATCCAGTCACCGGCGTCGGTGAAGATGACGCGGGCCGGGCCGTCCTTGTCGGCGTGGACGCTCGTCCGGTACCAGGCGTAGGCGCCGGGGTCGCCGTCCGCGCCCATCGCCAGCGGCTGGTCGCTTTTTCTCCAGTCGGCGTCGGCATAATTCGGCTGCGCGGGGGCGACGCCCGACGCCGTGCGCCAGTCGGAGAGCGCCGGGACGGGGTCGGTGGGCGGCGAGGCTTTGGTGCGGTCCGTCAGCGTCAGCGGCTGCACGGGGCCGTCGGCGGGGACGACATAAGCATCCAGTGGCTTGGCGACGTCGCTCGCCGCCTGCTCCGCGTCCAGTACGAGATGCCCCTGCGCCTCCGTGACCTCGCCGACGTAGTCCGGGCCGCAGACGATGTCTTTTTGACCGCCGGGCGCGTCCAGGAAATACGTGCGGTCGGCCATGTCGGAACTCACGGCCAGCACGCGGATGGTCTGGTCGCCGACGGCGAACTGCGACAGTTCGGGAGCGCCGTTCGGGAATTTCGTCCAGTAACTGATCTGCCCCTGGGCGTTGACCAGCATCGGGCCGCCCGCCTTCGTCAGTTTCATCTTGACCGACTCGCGCTTCGGGGCCTGAAAATGCACCTCGGCGGGGTCGCCGGGGGCGCCGTAGATCACCAGCGTCGTCACGCTGCCCTGCCGGATGACGCCCAGTGTGCGCGCGGCGGCGATTTCGAGTTTGACGCCGGGGGCGAGTGCCGTGTTCTCCACGACGGGGATGATCTCGCGCGGGGTGAGCGTGATTGGCCCGGCGTTCGGCAGCGACGCCCCCGACGGGTCCTTGACCTGCGTCTTGACGGGAGCGTCGGCATCGTTTCGGAGGAAGACGACCGCGCCCGCCGGACCCTGCCGGGCGACGACGCTCACGCCCGGCCCGGTCGCGACGCCCTGATACTTGGGCGTGGCGTCCGGCGCGTCCGCCAGGATCTCCGGGAAACTCGTCGCGAACAGCGCGGCCCGCTTGAAGCCGTAGTACATGGGGCGTAAATCACCGGCCTGGCCGATGGGGGCGCCGAAGTCGTAGGCGGCGGCCTGCTGGTCGCAGCCCCAGGTCTCGAAGTCCGTGCCGCCCGCGATGGTGTAGTGCGTGTAGCCCGCGCCGCCGTTGGCGATCACGTTCCAGGTGGAGTGGATTCGGGCGGCGGTCCGGTCCGGGTCGGACCCGTAGAAGGCGATCCAGCCGGTCCAGAACTCGGTGCTGTACCAGGGGCTGGTGCGCTGGGTGATGTCGAACGGCGCGTCACTGGCGGGGTTGTCGCCGTGGTTGAGGCCGCTGAAAAAGCACGGCACCTGCAGGCCGAGCGACACGCACTTGTCTTTCAGGTGCTGGAAGTACGGGTTGGGCAGGTCCGTCCCCGCCCCGCGCGTGTCCTCGTTCTCCATCTGCACCATAATGACGGAGCCGCCGCGATTGATCTGGTTGGCGGAGACGATGGGCATGAGGTGGTCGAGCCAGCGGTCCAGATAAAACAGGTAGGGCCTGTTGTTGTCCCGGACGACCAGGCCCGGCTTGAAGCGCAGCCAGACCGGCCAGCCGCCGCTGTCCCACTCGGCGTTGACATACGGCCCGATGCGCACGATGGCGTACATCCCCAGCGAGTGGATCAGCTGCAGATAGGCGTTGAGGTCTTTGTCGCCGGAAAAGTCGAACTTGCCTTCGTGCGTCTCGTGGAAGTTCCAGAACGAGTAGGTCTGGACGGTGTTGTAGCCGGCGCGCTTGACGCGCAGCAGCCGGTCGCGCCAGAGGGCGCGCGGGATGCGGCTGTAGTGCATGTCGCCCGCGACGATGAACGTCCGCCTGCCGTGGATCAGAAAGCCGCGCCCGTCGAAGTCAACAAACGCTTTGGCCGCCGGGGCGGGCGGGAAGAGGTTATCGTTGCTGCCCGGAAAGCCGAACGCCCACAGCCGGGGCGACAGGGCGAGCAGAGTCAGCACGAAGATCGCGAACGGGGGAAGCGGGAAAACACGCCATAGACGAGACATAAAGAGAAAAGCCTTTCCTGAGCAGCGTCAACGCCGCCGTCAGGTTCACCGCGCCGGGGGGAATGTCCTGCCGTGCCAGCAAAAGAAACACTTGCCCAGGGCTGAACCCCTGGGCTGACGCAGAG
>CAZZVX010000450.1:0-3412 GCA_964657535.1 Armatimonadota bacterium
CAGCAGCAACAACAACGGCGGCAGCAACGGCGGCACGCAGTTCGCCGACCAGACCCACTTCCCCGGCATTCCCGGCAGCAGCGAGAACGTCGTGGTTCTCAATTATGCGCTGACCCTGGAAACGCTGGAAGCCGATTTGTATCGGCAGGCGATTAATATTGCCGCCGGAAAACCCGCGAGTACGCCCGCACCCGCGAACAGCGATTATAGCGGCTACGCGCTGTCGGTCGGCACCGGCGGGCTGTCGGGCGCGCAGGCGCAGGCAGGCTTTGTCTACCTGCAGCAGTACGCGGGGGTGGAGGCGGCGCACCGCGACTTCCTGCGGACGGCGCTGGGAAGCGCCGCCGTCCCCGCAAACCCCAAAGGGTATACCGCCCCCTTCGGGACGGACTTGCGCTCCATTCTGACGGTGATACGGACTGCCGAGGAAACCGGCGTGCGCGCTTATCTGGGAGCCGCCGGATTTTTGACGGACCCCGCCCTCATCCAGACCGCTTCCAGCATCTATTCGACCGAGTCGCGTCACTCGGCAGGGATCAATCTGGCGCTCGGCGTGGATGTCGAGCCGTCGCCGATGCCGGGTGATCTGACGGTGACCGGGGCTGCCTACCCGACCACCGATTATCCGTCGCCCAGCCCGCGCACGTTCGAGTATTACCTGACGCCCAAACAGGTGCTGGCAAAAGTCAGCCCCTTCTTTGTGCAGTGACGCCGCCTTGATTTGAAAGGATGATCTTCCATGCCGACCCATGTCACGCTTTACTTCGCCGCGCCGCCGTCGGCCAACAACACGACACTGCTCCAAATCCCGGCCACGTCCACCAACAAAGGCACGAGTTCGGACGTCCGGGTCGTCAACTTCGCTCTGACGGCGGAGACGCTGGAACGAGAACTGTATCGGCAGGTGCTGGCCCGACTGACGACGGGCGGCACCACCGACGGCTTAGGGCAGCCGATCACCGGCCTGGGGCTGAGTACGTCCGAACAGGACGTTTCGTTCGTCACCGAGTTTTTCCAGGTGGAGACCGTGCATCGAGATTTTCTGGCGACGCAGTTGTACGGCAGCCCGGAAGCGAATCCGTTCCTGCCGAACGGCGCGCTGGGATTAGTCTATGCCTTCAGCACGCCCGACGGCACGGTGGGCGTGGGCAACTTCAGCCGCGTCCAGTGCATCCAGTCGCTGTATCTGTCGGAAGAGCGCGGCATTTCCGGTTATCTGGCCGGATCGCGGGCGCTGTCGGTCGTGCCGGGCGGCAATCCGTTCCTGAAGATCGCCGCCGCCGCGCTGGGAGTCGAGGGGCGGCACGCTTCCTCCTACGGCAACACGCTGACGCAGCTCGGCGTGCCGACGGAGACCGCGCCGCTGGCAAACCAGAATGGTGGCCGCGATGAGCCGTTGGACCCGGACGCGATCCTGTATCTCGGCGGTTCCGTCCCCGGCGGCACGCTGCCCCCCGTCTCCGGCCCGAACGGTTACGTTTACAAAGCGGCCTAGCCGACAGTTCGGAGTATGCATCAAAACAACGCCCCCGGCAGTCGCCGGGGGCGTTGTTTGTCTCTCCCATCCAGACCCGTCGTTTACGTCACGGCTGCCGATTTGCGGCCGGGAAGCTCTTCCGGCGCCGGGTGCGGCGTCCCAGAGGAGGAGGGTGAAGGGGATGAACTCGAACCAGATGCGGCTCTCGGCGAACCCGGCGAACAGGAACAGCGCCGGTGGCTCCACCTGCGCCACGTACAGCCGGCCGCGAATCCAGCGCGTCCACAGGCTGCCCAGCAGCATCAGCCCCGCCCGCCAGCAGGGGGGGGCTGACCCGCAGGCGGCGCGCGTGGCCGCCCGGCAGGATGTCCACCGCGTCAATGACCATCCACAGGTCGGCGAAGCATAGCAGGTATCAGGCGGCGTTTGCCAGGAGGAGCAGTGCGCGGCAGACGAGGGCGTAGCAGGCGGCAAAGGGGCGGTGGGTGAGGTGTGCGAGGGCGCCGATCCGCTGGGCGGGGAGGCGGTCGGACTGGATGAGCCAGACGACGCGGAACTCCAGGAAGGTGAGGATGAGCAGTCCGAGCAGGGTGATCAGCAGGGGCCGGACGGCGAGCGGGCGGCGGGTCGGGCTGGGCGTGGGAGCCATCAAGTGCAGTTCCTTTCCTTGCTGCCGCCTCTCGCGGCTCCGTCTTCCTGTTCGGGCGTCAAACGTTAAAAATCATGTGCAGGCCGAAGGCGTCATAGCGCACGTCGCCGCCGAGCGTGTTGCCGCCGTCGCGCAGGTTGCGCAGGGTGCCGAAGCCATCAAGTGTGGTTCCTTTTCGTATCGTATAAGGTCGCGCGGCTATCCCTGTCATTCTATTTGGGCTTGGCATCAGTCCGTCTGGTGTTTAAGATAACAAGCCCCATAACGCTTCCGACAAGCATCAAAAGTGCAGATAGTAGATCCCAGAGATTACTTTGCCAAATCTGTTCGGAGTGAACTAATGGCGACACGTGTATCACCAGACCCAGCATGATAAGAAAAAGGCTGGCACCAAGTTTAGAACGCCTCAAAGCCAGCACAGCACAGAATATAGTGATGGCTAATAAATCCCAGTGTTGACTGAGTAACATTTTGACCTACCTCCCAGCGTAACTACTATCTGTCACTGTTGTCTTTACGAGATGTGTCAAAGATTTTGGATGATGTTCATTGTCTCCGAAGACAATACGACTATAAACTAATTTTCAATTTGTTCATTATGGCCCCCTGAAGTTCGTAAGATTTGCCTTGTAACTTGAGTATTACCAGACTCGCTTCCACAATGACTTGAGCCGCCACAGCAGATTCTCCCGCCGCCTTTGACAAAAGTCTCGCTGCTGCATAGACCGCCAGATTTGTGTAAATCCCTCCATGACCCGCTAAAAAATCTAAACCCGTGTCTGAGTAACCGTCAATTGTCTGACCGATGTTAATCATGTCGTCGCCGTTAAAGTGGACGTCAAAGTTGAAGATGTCATCGGACGTATGAGAATATGGGTTGGGTTTTATAATGCCGTCCAGCCCATCTTCCGTTTGGCTCTGATTAATCTTCTGCAAGTAGGTGTCGAAACTGGCCTGTCCGACGGCTGGCCCGGACGGCTTCATGCCCGTGTGGGTGTTTGTCTGCGGGGCGTTGGCGGCGCTCCATCCGTCGAGCGAGTCCATAATCAAGCCCAAATGCTCGGAGGGCGTGCCGTAGATGTCGGCAGGATTGGGCTGGGTGACGTTGCCGGTCGGGTCGTTCTCCGTGAGCGGGTCGTTGCCGCAGTATTCGTACCAGTTGGTCCCCGCCTTCGCCCGGTCGGGGCTGTAGAACCTGCCGATGCTGGGGTCGTAGTAGCGGTTGCCGCAGAGGATCAGGCCGCTGTCATAGTCGCTCTGGTAGTTGGCGGTTCCCTCGTAGCCGA
>CAZZVX010000451.1:0-3379 GCA_964657535.1 Armatimonadota bacterium
GCTTCTTCTTGTCTTAAACCAGCGAGGCGTCCAGCGTGATCGGCACCGCCGCCAGCGCTTTGGAAATCGGGCAGCCGGCCTTCGCGTCTTCCGCGAACTTCTGGAACTCGTCCGCGCTTAGGCCCGGCACGTCGCCCTTCGTCGTCAGTTCAATCTTGCTGATGGCGAAGCCGCCGTCCACCGGCCCAAAATACACCTTCGCCGTCGTCTGCACCGAAGTGGGGACGTGACCGGCCCCGGCCAGTCCCGCCGACAGCGCCATGGAGAAACAGCCCGCGTGGGCCGCACCGATCAACTCTTCCGGGTTCGTCCCCGCCCCGTCTTCCATGCGCGACTGGTACGAATACGACCCCTCAAACGCGCCGCTGCCCAGTTTGACTGTGCCTTTGCCGGTCTTCAAATCGCCGCGCCATTCGGCGTCAGCCTTGCGAACTGCCATCGTGTCTTTTCTCCTTTATGTCAGTGTCGTCCGGCCCTGAAGGGCCAGCCTGCCCACAAGGAAATCCCTCCGTGGCTGAAGACTGTTTCTCAGCCCTCGTAGCGGGGTTTCCTTGCCGCATGGATAGCCCGGCCCTTCAGGGCCGGGGCAAAGTGAACGCCTCGGCTAAAAGTTCATACGAGCGCAGGCGCTCCTGCTGCCCGTAAGTGAAGGTCGTCACCATGACTTCATCCGCGCCGGTGCGGGTGAAGATATCCGTGATGCGCCGTTTCACGGTCGTCGGTGCGCCGACGATATGCAGGGGCCGGATGCTTTCTACAACGGCGCGCTCGGTCGGCGAGAACGGATACGCCAGCGCTTCGTCGGGGGACAGCAGCAAGGACTTCTGGCCGGTGCGGAGCCGCGCAAAGGCGACCAGCAAACTGGATGCCAGACGCTCGGCCTCGGTGTCCGTTTCGGCGCAAATGACGGACAGCGTGAGAACGGCGTGGGGCTGCTCCAATCCGTCGCGCGGGGTGAACTCCCGGCGGTACGCTTGCAAGGGCAGGTCCGGCGGGAAGTCGCTGAAGTGGGCGGCAAACGCAAAGCCCAGGCCCAGATGCGCCGCCAAATGGGCGCTGTAGTCGCTGGACCCCAGCAGCCAGATCGGCGGCAGGGACACATCCGGCGGCATGGCCGCGACGGCGGGCGTTGTTCGGGATGCGCTGCCGTTTCTGCCGAAGTTCATCAGCGCTGTAAGCTGTTCGGGGAAATCGTCCGCACCATACGCCTGACGCGAGCCGCGCAGCGCGGCGGCGGTCGCCGGGTCAGTCCCCGGCGCGCGCCCGATGCCCAGGTCAATCCGGCCCGGATGCAGCGCCTCCAGCATCTTGAAACTCTCGGCGACTTTGAGCGGCGCGTGGTTGGGCAGCATCACGCCGCCGGAGCCGACGTGGAGGCGGCAGGTCGCGTCGGCGGCCAGCGCGATCATCACTTCAGGCGTCGTGCTGGCGACCGTCGGCATATTGTGGTGTTCGGCGAACCAGAGGCGGCGGTAGCCCCATTTTTCAGCCAGACGCGCCAGTTCCAGGCTGTTGTGCATCGCCTGACGGCTGCTCGTCCCCTGCGGGAGCGGGACCAAATCCAAAATGGAAAGCGGGATGTTCATAATGTTTCACGGAAGCGAGAGGACGATCTTGCCGAATTGAGTTCCTGTGTCCATGCGCGCGAAGGCGTCGTTGACCTGCGCCAGCGGGAAGACTTGGTCCAGAATAGGATGCAGGTCGTGTTCGGCGTAACGCTGCTGCATGGCGGCGAAGTCGTCCGGCGTTCCCATCGTTGTGCCTTGCAAGGTCAGTTGTTTCCAGAAGACGCGCCGTAGGTCGAGGCTGGGCGGGTTGCCGCGCGTCGCGCCGAAGAAGACGATGCGTCCGCCGGGATTGGCCGCCTCGATCAAGTGGCCGAAGCCCTCGCCGCCCGCGCTGTCAATGATCAGGTCGAAGCCGCCGCCCGCCTGCGCCGCCAACACTTTGGCCCAGTCGTCTTCTTTGTAGTTCGCCCCGCCGAGCGCGCCGTGATCTTTGGCCGCCGCCAGTTTCTTCTCGTCGCCGGAGGTGACGTAGACTTTCCCGCCGAGCGCGTGCGCGAACTGCAGGGCGAATGTCGCCGCGCCGCCGCCAATGCCCGTCACCAGGACGCTTTGCCCGGCTTCGATGCCTCCCTGCGTCACGACGGCCCGGTACGCCGTCAGGGCGGCCAGCGTCACGGCGCTCGCTTCTTCCCAGGACAGATGTGTTGGCTTGCCGTAGAGATTCGCGACCGGGACTTTCACGTACTCGGCCAAAGTGCCGTCGTCGGGCAGGCCCAGAATACGGAATCCGTTCCCCTGCGCCTTCGGGTTCGGCCCCCAATCCAGCGCCGGATTAATGACGACCTCGCGCCCGATCCAGGCGCCGTCTTCGTCGGAGCCGACAGCCGTAACAGTCCCCGCGCCGTCCGAGCCGAGAATGATGGGGAATCTCAGGCCCGCGTACTGCCCCTTTTGTATCCACACGTCACGGTGATTGAGCGCAGCCGCGCGGACCTGCACCAAAGCCTCGCCCGGCGCCGGTGTTGGCTGTGACGCTTCTTCTATTTTTAAGTCTTCACTGACGCCATGAAGAACGGCTGCGTTCATTGCTTGAAGTACCTCCGGGCGAGTACGCCCTTGTCGTCTCAACACGGGGCAGAGCGCCCGGGGTTCCCGGCGCGGAAGCCGGTTGACGAGCGTTCGGGCGCGAGTCATCCGTTGAGCGGTGAAATTATGCCGAATAAGGGTAGATTGTAACCACTTGGAAGGTAAAACGGCATGACGGGAAATACGCTGCAGCCGCCGGTCATCGTCATGGGTATGGCGCGTTCCGGGACGACTTTGCTGGCGGAAATGATTCACAAGGGCGGGACGCCGATGTTCGTGGACGACGGCGCGACCGACCCGTCCTACGACGGCGGCCTGCGTTACGAGCGTCGTCTGACGCGCGATTTGAACGTGGCGATCCTCGGCCTGCCGGAAAACAAGGAAACAATCGCCGTTCTCCAGGCGACGCTGCACCCGCTGCCCCTTGATGCTCTGGCGCGACTGGCTGCCGAAGTCGGAGACAAACCCTGGGGCTTCAAGAACCCGCGCACGACGCTGACATACCCCGTTTGGTGCGCGGCCTTTCCCGGCGGCCCTCGTTTGTATACCTACCGCAGTCACGAAGAAGTGTTGTGTCACTACGACGAACCGGGCCGCCGGTTGCGCAGCCGGTGGCGGCGCATCCGCCGCGCCGCCGCTGCCTGGGTGTGTTACAACGAGCAGCTCTTGCAAAACATTCGCCTGGATCAAGAAGCGGGCCGTTTGTTCGTCGTGGTGCGCTATGAAGAACTGATGCAGGACGAGTCGCTAATTCTACGCATAGAAAACGCGGTCGGTGTCCGGCT
>CAZZVX010000452.1:0-3379 GCA_964657535.1 Armatimonadota bacterium
TGTCGTCTATGTCGTGGTTGATGTAGGCGATCCGGTCGGCGATGCGCACGCACATCCCTTCGAGCGAGGTCGGCAGGTTGGTCCCCTCGACGATGCCCAAGTCCTTGCTGCCTTTGGAGTGGCCCAGGATGCCGTCGCGCACCTCCCAGGTGAGGTTCAGCCCCTGCCCGTTCTTCTCCAGCACGTCCACGATGCGCAGGGACTGATCGTAGTGCTTGAAGTCGGCCTCCGGCACGTACTCGCGCAGGACTTCATCCAGCGCCTCCTCGCCGCCGTGTCCGAACGGCGTGTGTCCCAGGTCGTGCGCCAGGGTGATCGCTTCGGTGAGGTCTTCGTTGAGCCGCAGGGCGCGGGCGAGCGTGCGTGCGATCTGGGCGACTTCCAGGGTGTGGGTCAGGCGCGTCCGGTAGTGGTCTTCTTCGGGGTCAATAAAGACTTGGGTTTTGTGCTTGAGCCGCCGGAAGGCTTTGGAGTGCAAAATCCGATCCCGGTCGCGCTGGAACTCGGTGCGGATCGGGTCGGGCGCTTCGGGTCTGGCGCGGCCTTTGGTGTGGGCGGCCTGCGTGGCGTAGGGCGAGAGCGTCTGCGCCTCCAGTCGCTCCTGGTACTCACGGAACTGCGTCGGCGTTAATTCCATAAACGGTCGTGCCTTTTCGGGTTATGATTGCCCTATTGTACCTGGAACCGCGTCTATCTCCGAGGCCTCTGAGGCTTTTCTCAGGCGGCCCGTGCGTTTTTTAAGATTTGTTGCAGGAAGCCTTAACCGCTGTCGAGTCACTGGGATAGGGGTCATCCTGAATGGACCACATGCAGGGGGTTGTCCTCCCGTAGTGCAGCCAGTGGGCGTGTCCATCCCCGAAGACGGCATTGAACCCTCCTGAGTGACGATAGGCGACCTTCGTGCTTTCACTGTTTAGAAAGTGATCTGTCTGGTATTCATCATCCAGTCTGACCATGGAAGAACCGCCGCTCGTGCAGGTGTTGTTCGTCGCCGTCTGGGCCGTGGTGTATTTGGCCCCCGACATCCCATCAAAAATATGAATGGTTCCCGCCGGGTCTTCGACTTGCGCCTCGCTGACCGAGACAATCGCAGGATCCGACGCAGCCTTTCGTCCATTGTATCCGAAGCGCAGCAGACTCGCCGACCACCCATTACTGTGCCAGCTGTCATACTGCATCAAGTTTCTGTTATAGGACAGGGCTTTGACCTTGTAGGTGTAGGCGCTGGCTGAGTTGTCCCCGCTGACGATGCCGCAGTAGCTCGTTTTCCCCGTGCCTACGGAAGAATCCACGAACTGTTTGTCAGGAGAAAAGTAGCCGTTCGCCGTGTTTCCCGTGGAAGGACAGTAGAAGACCCCGTTCGGCCCGCCACCGCTTAATGCAATGTATGAGTTCAGGAGGCTGGGCCAGAAAAGATTTGTGGTACTGGTGTAAGGAACTTGCTGTGGCACGGTCATGTCGTCGAAGTCTTGAGAATACATGAGGCAGGCTTTGCCAATCTGGCTCATGTTGCTGAGGCAGGCCGTCTGCCGTCCCTTTTCACGGACTTGAGCGAAGACAGGAAAGAGAATTGCCGCGATAATCGCGATAATGGCGATGACGACGAGGAGTTCGATGAGCGTGAAACCCTGGCGGCGGGAGGTGTACTGCATTAAGTAAGCCTTTCAAACGTACCGAGACGGAGGAAACAGCGCGGAGACCAATCCAACACAACAGAAACAACTGCCGGTATTATAGCGTAATCTGCGAAAAAATCTTGTTAAGAGAACGTTAAGGAAGCGTGACCGGGGCCAGCAATAAAACTGCCTCTGCGGCGTCCATTTTGACGGGGGAGCGCCGCAGAGGCAGTCTTTCAGGAAACCTACGCTGCCTGGCAGGAGGCAATGCCCTTGCGGCGACGGGCGGCGACGAGGCCCAGCGCGCCCATTCCGATAAACATCGCGACGAAGCCGCTGGGTTCGGGGGCGGGGGCGACGAGGGCAACCGGGGCCGCGTCCACAACCTGCACGCCCCGGAAGTTGTAGCCGGCGCTCGACGCGGTCGCCAAGACGCTGTCGCTGAGCGCCGTGCCGCTGTCCGTGAAGCTATACAGCATCGAGTTGGTCGTGACTGCAGTCGCGCCTGTCCCTGTGGTGAACGAACCAGCGACGCCGTACAGCGTGCCGGTCAACGGATCAACGGTGAGGCCGGAGAGGTTGGTCAGCGCCAGCGACTCCGTCTCCGTGAACCCGCTTCCTGAGTTGGTGAACTTGAGGAGGCCGCTCGTGCTGTCCGCGACGTACAGAGTGGTGGGACTTGTAAAGACGAAGGCGTAAGGGCTTGTGATTGACGAACCAGTATTGATATTAGCGGTAGTGGCAACGGGCGTCGAAGTCGTTGCGGTCTTGGAAGTCGTCGCTCCCAGTTCGTAGATGCCTGTCGCGCCGACACCTGCCGTAGAGCCGGTGGAGTAGTAGACGTTGCCATTATATTCCTCGACGACGCGCGTATTGGGGTTAGCAGTACTTTCTACCGAGGATGATGTCGTACCGCCGTCCGTGGTATAGCGGACGCCGCCGGTGGTGATGCTGCTGGCCGTTCCCGCCGTGAAGATGTTCGCGCCGTCGCCCGTGACGGCGCTGCGGATATTATTACTACTCCCGCTGTACGTCGTTGCGCTGGTGAGCGATGTTGACGTGTCCACCGCGCCGGTCGTGAGGTTGACGATCCCGACGCCACGGTTTACGGCGCCGGGAAGACTCGCCGTACCTACCGGAGTGTCATAGCCGGCGAAAGTCAGGTAATTGCCGGCCAGATTGAGCGCGCCTTCCGAGCCTGCGTTGCCGGTGTCAACGATGGTGTTCGTGCCGTAAGTCGAGAGGTTGAAGGAGTTCCCTAAGTTGCCGGACGTATCGTACTCGTCCAAATAAATCGCCGTGCCTGCCGACGAGGCGCTCGCCGCGCCGGTGGCGCCGACCTGGTCCACGTAGAGCGTCTGGCCGAACGCGCTCGGCGCCGTTGCCGCGAGGCCTAGAGCGGCGAGAGAGGCAGTGCTCAAGGCGAGTGTGTTTCTGAGGTTGAATTGCATTCGTGCTTCTCTTTCTTAACGGCTGTTCGCGCCGCGACAGTATGGCAGCGCCGCATCGCCGTGTGGAGCGGGCGCTGCGGGAACACAAGAGATGAAACGCGGCGTTGCGTGAGAGAGAAGGAAAGGGAACTCCGACGTTGGAGGGGTCCAATAAAATTGAGACGTTAGCAGTATACCATACGAATCGCTTTTCTGCCACGCGATTCGTCGCCCAAAACGCTGTATTTTTGAGATAAGCGGTCGTTTTATTGCGATGATCGGCGGACATAGACGCTGCGAGTCAACATAAAGGCGGAATGTTGCGCTGGCAAG
>CAZZVX010000453.1:0-3367 GCA_964657535.1 Armatimonadota bacterium
CCCGCGTAAAGACGTGTTTCGCAAATCCGGCGTGGACCGGGAGTGCGGCGTCGGCAAGGGCAGTTTCGGCGCCCCGTTCTCCGATTTGTTCCGGTACAAACTGCTGTACGAACACGGCGGCTACTGGGTAGACATGGACGTGACCTGTCTGCGCCCATTCGATTTCGACGCCGAGTATCTGTTCCGCCCGCACCGCGTCGGTGTCGTCGGCAACATCCTGAAGTGTCCGCCGCGCAGCCCGCTGATGCTGGCAACTTACGAAAGCGTCGTCAAAGAAGCGAGCGGCAGCACGGAATGGCTGTGGCCCAACCGGGTGCTGTCCGAGAACGTCCGGCGGATGGGGCTGGAAGGGTTCATCCGCAGCGACATCTGCAACGAGGACTCCTGGTGGCACGCCATCAAGCCCTTGGTGGAACAGTTCTCGCCGCTGCCGTTCTCCTGGTACGCGATTCACTGGATCAACGAGTTCTGGCGCACATTAGCGACCGACCAGGGCCGCTACAAGGGCGAGCAAATCCTGGATTACGTTCCCGACAAAGACCGCCCTAAGCCCGGCTCCACAATGGAGGCCCTGTACCGCAAGTACGATTTATTGCCCCTGCCCGAACCCGTCGCGTCGCCGAAACCGACTGTAACGGCGAAGCCTGCCGCGCGTCCCGCGCCCGCGTTTCCGGCAGTCCAAACTCGGCCCCACCTCAACATCCTGATGCCCAGCCTGACGCGGGGCGGGGCGGAGCGGTCCGTCTTGGATGTCCTGCAGGGCCTGAGACGTTCCGGCGGCACGGCCAATCTCTTTTTGCTTTATGACACCCTTCAGGGTTACGAACTGTCCCAATTGAATCATGTCCAACTTGTTCGGCTGGCCGGAGAGCCGGAGGCGCACAAGTTCCGAACGATTGCGCTCCAAACGCTGGCCTCGCCTGTTCCGGTCGTCTATACGCACATGGTCGGGACGCAAAAACTGCGGCTGCTCTGGGAACTAGGCGTGCAGACGATCCCCGTCATTCAGAACTCGCAGCCGTCCTGGCAGGACCCGCCGACGGCCTTTGACCATCCCCTGGTTCCCTTTGTCGTTTCCGTCTCCGAAGATGTCGCCCGACAGATGCGTAGTCTCGGCTGCCCCAAGCCCGTCGTGACCATTCGGCATGAATTGCAGCGCGCGTTTACGCCGCAGGAGCTGCAGCGCAGTCGGGAAGCCATCCGCCGCCAGTACGGCATCCGCAGCGACACCCTGCTGATCGGCATGGTGGGCCAGTTCAAGGCGCAGAAGGCGTACACACGCGCCGTCCGTGTCCTCCATCTGGTCCAGCAGGCGTGTCCCGCCAAACTGATGATTTTGGGCGGCTGGGACCACGCGCACGGGGCGGGCCGGGCGGCGTACACCGCCGCCTGCCGCCAGGCGCTGGATCTGGGCGTCATGGCGGACATGATCATGCCAGGAAATGTGGACCCGGTCGAGCCGTATTACGCCGCCTTTGACGTGTTCCTGAACACGAGCATCTACGAAGGCCTGAGCGTGGCGACGCTGGAAGCCGTCCAGAGCGGGTGCTTGATCGTTTCCGCCGACGCCGGCGGCAACCGCGAGGCCCTGCCGCCTCAGGCCGCCGTGATTGAAGACACGTCGGACATTGAGGCGTATGCCGCCGCGATCCTGCGCCTGGTGGAGCAGTCCTGGCGCGTCGTCCCCCCGCCGCCGCCCGACCCCGACCTTGTCCCGCGCCTGTGGGCGATGACGGCCCAGCACGGCGTCCCCCAACCCGACGACCACGCGCCGACGCGAACCGGCACGCTGTTCCTGACGAACAACCTGAACTTCGGTGGCCCCCAGCGCTCGCTGGTCAACCTGCTGTCTCACCTGCCGCCGGAACACAAGTCGTTCCTGGGCATCGTTGACCAGGTGTACCGGGAAGAATTCGTTCCGTCTCTCGCACAAGCCCAGGTTCCCATAATTCCCATGAACGGCAAAGGAGGAATCCTGGACAAATCCGCCGAAATCCTCGCCTGGGCCGACGCGCTCCGGGTCGCCAATATATGTTTTTGGAACGTGGATGCCCGCGTCAAGCTGCTTCTCGCCAAGATTTTGGAAGTGCGCCCCCTGCGGCTCATTGACGCCAGCCCAGGACCGATGCTGTTTGAGGAACTCCGGTCTGCGCGCGTGCTTCAAGGCCGGGCCAGTCTGAGCGAAGGGCAATACTGGGAGCGCCTGGACTGTTTCGTCACAAAGTACAGCGGCGGTATCCCCGCCGGGATGGCTTCGGAGAAAGTGACAAGGATTCCCAACGGGGTGCCTGTCCCGCCGGGGGAGATTCCCCTGCCGCCGGAACTTGTCCGCTTGCCGAAGGGGGCGAACCCGGCGTTCGCTATCGGCACCTGCTGCCGCATCGTGCCGAGCAAGCGCGTGGAGTTTTTGCTTGACATGATGGCGGTTCTGACAAAACACGTGCCGGAAGCGTCCCTCACCATTGTGGGAAGCGTTGACCCGCGCCATTTGCTTTACTGGAACTCGCTTGTCGACAAATTGGAAGAAACCGGCCTGACAAATGTTTACTTCGCGGGCGGACATGAGGACGTGAGGCCGTTCCTGCAGCAGTTCCAGGCCTTTGTGATGATCTCGGATAATCAAGGCTGCCCGAATGCGTCGCTGGAAGCCCTGGCGATGGGGCTGCCCGTGGTCGCCAATGCGTCCGGCGGCACGGCGGAGCAGGTCCGGGACGGAATCAACGGCTTTCTCGTCTCGGACGACGACCCGGCGGACATGGCCCGGCGTGTCGAGTCCCTGCTGCGGCACCCGAAGAAGCGGGCGGCTTTCGGGGACGCCTCACGGCGGATCGCCCGCGAAGAGTTTTCCATGCAGGGCATGGTGTCGGGTTACCTCAACTTGTTTACCAGGGAGTCCGTAGAGGCCGAGTCTTCTACGAGTATGGAAGGAGAAGCTGTTGGCTAAAATCGTTGTTCAATTCCCGCGCGACCGGGATCAGTCAGGCTCGCTTCGCGTGGAGGACCACCAGGGCAAGCTCCTGGCCGGCCCGTTCCCGGTCGGTGGACGGGCGAGCGCGGGGGCGGCGGCCCGGCACGGCAACCCGGACCGTCTCAGCACTCTCCCTTACGGCGACACCCCGCTGGGAACATACCGCGTGGGGCCGATCCTGCCATCGGGCGACGGTACAGCCTACCGCACGGACGCCTTTGGGCCGCAGGGGGTGCTGGTTATGGAAGCAATGGGGGGTGATGCCGCGCTGGCCGAAGCCGCCGGGCGTTTCCGTCTTCTGATTCACGGGGGCGCTCCGGGGCCTGATGGCGAACTGCGGGCGACCAACGGCTGCCTGCGACTGTCGGATGAACACCAAAAGGCGCTTGTGGACATCTT
>CAZZVX010000454.1:0-3347 GCA_964657535.1 Armatimonadota bacterium
TGCCACTGGCCTTTCTCCCCGTCTTCGGGGGGAAAGGTGGCGAAGCCGGATAGGGGGCGTCCAGGGCTTTTTGCACGTCGTCTGTGGTCAGGGACACTCTTCCAACGCCTCCCGCGCCACCTGGCGGTCGTCGAAGGGTATCTTGTGAGTCGCGAACTGCTGGCCGGTCTCGTGGCCTTTGCCGGCGATGACGACGAGATCGCCGGGCTGGGCGAGTTTGCACAAGGCCCACTGGATGGCGATGTGGCGGTCGGCCTCAACGAGTAGATTGGGGTTGTCCGCGCCGCCGTCAATACCGGCCAAGATGTCCGCGATGATGGCGTCGGGGTTTTCCGAGCGCGGGTTATCGCTGGTGATGACGATGAAATCGGCCAGTTCCGCCGAGATGCGGCCCATCAGGGGGCGTTTTTTGGGGTCGCGGTCGCCGCCGCAGCCGAACACGCACAAGAGACGTGTGGGATGGAGGGCGCGGGCGGAGCGCAGGACGTTTTCCAGGCCGTCGGGGCTGTGGGCGTAGTCCACGACGACGGTGAAGCCGCGCTCGCCCGTGGGAATGAGTTCAAAGCGTCCGGGGACGCCGGTCATCGCTTCCAGGCCGTTCTGGATGGCCTGGGGCGGCACGCGCCGTTGCAGGGCGACGCCGATGGCGGCGAGGGCGTTGGAGACCTGGAACAGACCGCCGAGACGCAGATTGATCGGGAACGAGATCGCGCTGCCGACGGGGGGTAGGTAATGCACCGTGAAGCGCGTGCCGTCGGGCCGGACTTCCTCGACTTCGGCTTTGAGAGTGGCGTCGGGCGCGGTCATGCCGTAGCGCAGGACGGGCTGGCCCGCCGCCGTCATGGTCTCGATGATGCGCTGCCCGTAGGCATCGTCGGCATTGATGACGCCCGAAAACTGCTTGTCGGGGAAGGCCTGCGGGTACTCGGTGAACAGGCGCAGTTTCTCGGCGAAGTACGCTTCCATCGTGCCGTGCGTGTTCAAGTGGTCCTGGGACAGATTGGTGAACACGCCCGTATCAAACGCGCACTGCTCGGTGCGGCCCTGTAAAATGCCTTCGCTGGAGACCTCGATGACGACGCGGCGCACACCCTGGTCGGCCATTTCGCGGAACAGGCGCTGCAGGTCGCCGCTTTCGGGCGTGGTGCGCTCTAAAGGGAGGCTGCGGCCATTAATCAAAGCGCCCAAAGTCCCGATCAGGCCGACGCGCTCGGCGTAGGTGCGCAGGATGCTCTCGATCATGTAGGTCGTGGTCGTCTTGCCGTTGGTTCCCGTGACGCCGATCAGGTCGAACGAGCGGGAAGGCTCGCCGTAGAAGGCGGCGGCGAGCGGCGGCAGCGCCCGGCGGGTGTCGGGGACGGCGACGGCGGGCAGGCCGCGCGCCCCGTACCAGCCCGCATGCAGGCTGTCCACGACGAGCGCGACGGCCCCGTTCCCCGTCGCCTGCGCGATGAAGTCGTGGCCGTCAGTCTTCTGGCCGCGCAGGGCGACGAACAGCGCGCCGGGGGCGACGCCGCGCGAGTCGTAGGCGAGCGATGTGATTTCGACATCCTCGCCGAAGCGCCGGCTGTCCGGCAGGATGTCGGCAAGTTCGCTGAGTTTCATGGTGTTATTTTCGCACAGGGCTAACGCCCCAACTGGGCGACGCGCACGCGGTCCTGCGGCTTGTGCTTCAGGTGGTCGTTCCAGTCCACCATGTTCGGCGCGTCGGGCGGGATGTGCATCTGGAGCATGGCCTGCTTGGCGATGTCGTGGACGACCGGGGCGGCGACGGCGGCGCCCCAGTGAATGCCCTGCGGCTGGAACACGGCGCACAGAATCACGAGGCGCGGGTGCGACAGCGGCACCATGCCGACGAAGGACGCGACGTACTGGCCCGCCTCATAGCCGTGCGCCCCGGCGACCTGGGCCGAGCCGGTCTTGCCGCCGACGGAGAAGCCGGCGATCTGGGCGGCCTTGCCGGTGCCGTCCTGGACGACGGTGCCGAGCATGGAGCGGACGGCGGCGGCGACTTTGGGGTCGAGGACGCGGCGGATCGGCTCCGGGGCGACCAGCGCATCGCGGCCGTCGGTGCGGACGGCGCGGACGATGTGAGGGCGCATCAGTGTCCCGCCGTTGGCGATGGCGCCGTAGGCCGCCGCGAGCTGCAGCGGCGTGACCGAGACGCCCTGGCCGAAGGCGATGTTGGCGAGTTCGATCTTGGACCAGCCGACGCTGCCCGTGAACTTGTTGAACGCCTGGGGCGACTGCAGCCAGGAACACTGCTCGCCGGGCAGGCCGCTGCCGGGCTTGTCCAAGAAGCCGAACGCCTGCTCATACTTATACAGATTGTCCGCGCCGAGCGCCAGGCCGAACTGGGCCATGCCGACGTTGGACGAGACGCGCAGGATGCCGCGCAGGTTCTGGCTGCCGAGATGGGCCGTCAGCGCGTCGGGCGCTTCATGGATGACGTGCTTGCCGACCTGCAGATGGCCGGTGCAGGGGACGAACACGTCCATCATCTTCAGGCCCTTCTCCTGAAGCACGGCGGACGCCGTGATGGTCTTGAGCGTGGACCCCGGCTCGTACAGGTCGGAGACGGCGCTGTCGCGCCAGCGGGCGGCGACCTTGAGGGCATCGTCTTTGCTGAGCGGCCCCGACGGGCGCGGGCGGTTCGGGTCGTAGTCCGGCGCGTTGGAGAGGGCCAGGATCTCGCCCGTCTGCGGGTCCAGGACGACGACGACGCCGCTCTTGGCGTGGTGGTCTTTCACCGCCTGGGCGAGCGCCGTGTCGGCGGCGTTCTGTAACTGCTTGTCAATCGTCAGGACGACGTCGTGGCCGTTGACGGGGGAGATTTTGCTGGTGTACGTGCCGGGCAGGAAGCGTCCCTCCCGGTCAATCTCCCCGACGACTTTGCCGTCCTTGCCGCGCAGCAGGGCGTCCTGGCTGTGTTCCAGCCCCTCGATGCCGACGCCGTCCTTGTCGGTGAAGCCGAGCGCCTGTGCCGCCAGGTCACCGTTCGGGTAGGCGCGCTTGGTGTCCGGCACGACGCCGATGCCGAGCAGGTCGGCTTTCGTGACCGCCTTGCCGACGGTGTCCGTGACGCGGTGCGCGAGCAGGCGGTAGTGGTCTTTCGGGGTCTTCGGCGTCAGCAGGTCCTGCAGCGTCGCCGGGTCCATACCCAGCAGGGGCGCGAGCCGCGCGGCGGCGCCGGGGGCGTCCTTGACTTCCAGCGGGTCGGCGTAGACGGTGGACGCGGGGACATTGATCGCCAGCGGGTCGCCGTCCCGGTCGAGCAACAGGCCGCGCTGGGCGGGCAGCACGCTCTTGCTGACGCGGTAGGTGTCGGCTTCCTTGAGGAAATAGGC
>CAZZVX010000455.1:0-3319 GCA_964657535.1 Armatimonadota bacterium
GGCATTGCCCAGGATGTCCATCGAAGCCACACCGGGGTAGCCCGCGCCGGAAAGAGCGTCGGAAATGCGCGCGCCGTGGGCGAAATCGCGGACTTCGATGAGGAGTTCGACCGCCGTCATGCCGAGTTCCACGCGCGGGTCCAAACGGTCGTGCGCGACATTGATGACGCTGCCGCCGGTCTCGGCGACGATCTCCAGGATACGCACCAGCCCGCCGGGACGGTCGTCACACGCCGTGAAAAGATGCAGGTACCGGCCCTGATGGAGCATCTCGCGCTGGGTTAAGTCGGCAAGCGCGAGCGCGTCCATGTTGCCGCCGCACAGAATGGCGACGGTCCTGCCCTGAGCAGTCGTTCTCCCGGCGAGAAGGGCCGCGACCCCCGCCGCGCCGCTCGGCTCCACGACGATCTTGGCGCGTTCCAGCAGCAAAAGAACGGCCAGGGAGACGGCCGTATCGGGGACCGCGACGACGTCATCGGCGTACTTCTGGATATAGGCGAACGTCCGCGCCGACGGGCTTTTAATGGCGATGCCGTCGCAGATGGTGCGCACCGGAAAGGCGCAGGGCGTCAGGTTTCCATTGAGAAAACTCTGCACGGCCCCGTCCGCGCCCTCCGATTGCACACCGATGACGCGCACGCCGGGTTTAGATTCTTTGATCGCCGCCGCAACGCCCGCGAACAGTCCGCCGCCGCCGATGGGGATTAACACGGTTTCCACGTCGGGGACGTCATCGAGTATCTCCAAGCCCAGAGTCCCCTGCCCCGTGATGATGCCGTCGTCGTCATAAGCCGAAATATACGCCGCGCCGGTCTCGGCGACGAACGTTTTACACGCAGCCACAGCCTCGTCAAAGTTCTTGCCCTGGAGAATGACTTTCGCGCCGTAGCCCTCGGTGGCTTTGATCTTGGCGATTGACGCAAACTCCGGCATAAAGATGGTGGCCGCCACGCCCAGATTGAAGGCCGCCAGCGCGACACCCTGCGCGTGGTTGCCCGCAGAGGCAGCCGCGACGCCCTTTGTCTTTTCCTCGTCCGTCAGGAGCGACAGCCGATACGTCGCCCCGCGAATCTTGAACGACCCGGTGCGCTGGAAGTTCTCGGCCTTGAACAGCACGTCGGGACGCCCCGCAATCTGCCGCGCGACACTGTCACTGGACAGGACAGGCGTGTGCCGCGCCGTCGCCATGACAACGGGCCTGGCGGTTTGAATGTCTTTGAGGCTAATCATTTCGGACATCTGTGCTATAATAGCACAGAAAACGAAACCCGTCAAGCCAAAACGAAAGAAAACGAAACCATGTACGCCGAGGAACGTCAGCGCGTCATCCTGGACAAAGTGCAGCGGGAGGGGAAAGTCAGTGTCGAGGCGCTGACCGAGACACTCGGCGTCTCGGCCCCCACCATCCGGGCCGATCTGGGCTTGCTGGAAGCGCGCCGTTTGCTGCGCCGGACGCACGGCGGCGCCATCGCCGCCGAGACTACGCTCTACGAGCCGCCGTATGCCGAGCGCGAGCGGACGCATGGGACCGAAAAGGCCAGGATCGGCGCACTGGCCGCCGCCCGCGTGCGGGACCACGAGACGGTGATTCTAGACGCCGGCACGACCACGTTCGAGATCGCCGTGCGCCTCAAAGAGCGCGTCGGATTGACCGTCGTCACCAACAGTTTGGAAGCCGCCTGGGAACTCATGGACGCGCCGCCGGGGCATATCGAGACCATCGTGGTCGGCGGCAGTGTCCACGCGCACCGGAGAGCGACGCTTGGGCCGCTCGCCGCCGAGTTTCTAGCGCGTTTGCACGTAGACCGGGCATTCATCGGCGTCAACGGCGTCCACCCCGACGCCGGCTGGACCGTGATTGACTTCGACGCCGCGCAGGTCAAGCGAGCCATGATGGCCTCCGCACGAGAGATCGTCGTCGCCGCCGACGGCAGCAAACTTGGCATCGCCGCCTTCGCATCCGTCGGCCCACTTTCCGCCGCCCACGTTTTGATCACGGACGGCGAGATTGACAATCCCGTGAGCGACGCCCTCGCCGCCGCCGGGGTTGAGATACTGGTGGCGCTTTGAATTGGCGAAGTCGCTTTATTTCTGTGCGGGCGTTTCATCGCTCTGCCCGGAGTGGGCCATACCGCTGCCGTTCCGGGACGCTTCCGCCTCGTCCGGCGGCGGGGCGACGTGCAGGGCGTTGAGCGGGGCGATGCCGGCCTCGTCGAAAGCGTGCTTGATGCGGGCGCGCAACTCGCGGGCGACGCCGCCCTGGTCGCCGGGGACGGTGCGCAGGAGCATCCGCAGCGTGATGTTGTTGTCGTTGAACGAGTCCACGCCGAGCATCTCCGGGTCGGCCTGTATCTTGTTGGGCCATTCCTCTTTGAGCGCCTGGGCTGTCTGAGTCATGATGTCCATGGCCCGGCGTAGATCGTCATAATAGGAGACGCCCATCTTCAGATCCACCTGCGCCCAGCGCGACGTGAGGTTGGCGACCTGCGCAATGTTCCGATTGGGGATGGTGATCAAGCGCCCGGACAGGTCACGGATCTGGGTAATGCGCAGGTCCAACTTCTCCACGCGGCCTTCGTACTCGCCGACCTGAATGGTATCCCCCACCCCGAAACGGTCGTCAGCCAAAATGTTAATTCCTGCGACCAGGTCTTTCATAGAATCCTGCGTCGCCAGGCCGATGCCGACCCCGATCAGACCCGCCGAGGTCAGCAGCGCGGCCAGGTTGACGCCCGCCCAGCTGAGCGCCGTCACGCCCGCCACGAACCAGATCAGCGCGACACCCGTGTTGCGGGCGATAGAAGCCAGCGTCGCCCGGCGCAGGAACGAGCGGCGGCCCCATTCCTCATGCGTCAGGTGCTCCGGCACCGGCGGGAACAGACGGCGCAGCGCCGACCCCCAGACCCGCGACAGCACGGCGGCGACCAGGCCCAGGTCTAGAAATATTACGGCGGGCCGGGCGGGGCCGGAAATCAGCCAGGCGTCGAAGGGCCTGGTCTGCGGGAACAGGTACAGCGCCCAGCGCAGGACGAGCCACCAGAGCAGCGCCTGCACGGGCCAACCCAGGCTGCCGCTGAGTCGGACGGCCCCGAACCACAGAAGCAGATGCAGCAGCGCCGCCACGGCGACGAGGATTCCGGCCTCAATGGCCGCGTGACGCAGGTAGCCCGGCGCGCGCTCCTGCAGGGCCTGGCCGAACCTGCCCCGTATCTGCGCCGCCCACCCGTTCGCCAGCTGCAGCGGCTCTTCATGGTAATTGTCGGCGTCCGCGTCCGTCACCGTCAGCAGGGGCTGGTCGTCGAGTTGGAGCCGTGTGTCG
>CAZZVX010000456.1:0-3288 GCA_964657535.1 Armatimonadota bacterium
AGAAGAGAAAGGCGGCCAGTCGGCGGCGGCGCTTGGAGCGAGTCGGCGTCACGGCCAGCGCACCGTGTAGAGCAGGAAGCGCGCATCCAGCGTCTCTTCCACATCCAAATCCCCGAACGCGCGGCGGGCGTACCGCTCGGCGTCCGCCAGGAGCGAGCGGTGGGCCTCCTCCGGGACCGCCCACATCTGGGAATAGGTGCGCGCGGCGAGGGCGCGGAGGGTCTGTCCGACCGGCACGCGGCGCGTCCAGGCGAGGTACGGGGCGGACAGCGCCTCGACACGCGCCCCGCCCAGTTCCGGGCGTCGCAGCAGCGCGAGCGTCTGCGTCAGGCCGGGCGCCCCCAGGCTCGGCTTGAGCAGTCCCAGGGCGCGCGCCCGGTCGTAGTAGAAGTCCACGACGGCGGAGCGCCCGCCCTGTTCCGCGCCCAGCAGCAGCACGCCGACGCGGGGCTGGAGGACGCGGCGCAGTTCATGGACGACCAGCGTCCAGCGCTCGATCAGGTGCAGGATATGGACCAGCAGCGCGCCCTGGAACGCGCCCGCGCGGAACGGCAGACGCTGCAAGTCGGCGTCCACCAGCGCCAGGCCGCCGCGCGGCGTCTTGGCCCGCGCCCGCTGAATCATCGGCAGTGAAACGTCCGCGCCGACGATCTGCCCCGGATGCAGCTGACTCAGCGGCGCCCCGAAACGCCCCGTGCCGACGCCCGCATCCAGAAACGCCCCCCCGCGCCGCAAATGGGCCGCGCCCGCGCACAGCCGCGCCACATCGCCCAGGATGTCGGGCGGGATGACGCGCGTCCGGTCGTACTCGTCGGCCACGGCGTCGAACGACAGGTAGCGGCCCGACGCCTCACTCATGGGCCGTCTCTCCCGACGCGCCGAAGTCGGGGACGGCAGGGACCCCTTTCGGCGTGGTGATCCGGGGCGCGACAACGTAGAGCGGCGCCAGCGCCCGCAGGTCGTCCGTGTCCCCGGCCTGCAGGCGCCGCGCCGCCAGCCGCGCCAGGCCGTCGGGCGGGACGAACGGCTGCGCGAGCGTCAGAAACCGTCCCGGCGGCAGAAATTCTCCCGCGCCGCAGACGATCAATGGCTCCTGAACCGCCAGCCCTTCCAGACGCGCCGTGAACGCCTCGTGGCTTTCCGCAAAGGGCGCTTCCCGGACTTTTCCAGCCTGATAAACCCCGGCGTAGGCCTCGCCGCGCCGGGACGGCAGCACAGGCACGACGACCGCCGGACTCGTCTCCCACCCCACGGCGTAGGCGTCCAGCGTCCCCACGCCGACCAGCGGCTTGCCCGTCACCTGCGCCAGCGTCTTGGCCGTTGTCACGCCCACCCGGACGCCCGTGAACGAGCCGGGGCCGACACCGACCGCGAACGCGGCCACATCGTCCAGCGTCAGCCCGTTGCCGGTCAGCAGGCCGTCCATCTGCCCCATCAGCCGCCGCGACAGCGCGCGCCGCCCCTCGAAGACGGCGGACGCCTGCACCGTCCCGTCGTCCGCCGCCAGCGCCAGCACGGCATACTCGCCGCTCGTGTCTAAAACAAGAAAGGTCATGGGTTACTTTGTCACCGCCAGCGGAGGGCTTCAACCCTGTGATTCGTTCACTGCTGCTAGTTTTTCCAATATCTTACAGGCCGACGCGCCGCGCGCCGTCATCGTCAGGGTGCGCTCGTCTTGGCCCGATGCGGACAAAGCGATGTCCAGGCGGTCGGGGGGCAGAGCGTCGGCGACACGGTCGGCCCACTCGATGACGACAACGCCAGCGGCGTCCAGATACTCGTCGAAGGCCAGGTCATAAAGGCCGGACGAGTCGGGGAGGCGGTACACGTCGAAGTGGTACAGGGGCAGACGCCCGCCGGGGTGTTCGGCGAGCAGGGTGAACGTCGGCGAGTTGACCGGCTCTTCCGGGGGCAGGCCCAGGCCGAGCGCCAACCCCTGCGTGAAGGTCGTCTTGCCCGCGCCCAGGTCGCCGATCAGGCAGAGCACGTCGCCGGGCCGTAAAAGACGCCCCAGGCGTTCGGCCAGAGCGCGAGTCTCTTCCGGGCTGTGCGTCTGGAACGTGTGCGTTGCGTCTTGCGTCATTGTCTATTTGCTGAAGTGGTCCCAGCCGCCCGATGAGACGTCCCAGTCGTCCGTGCCGTTGGGGGCGACGACGCGCAGGCCGGCCTTCACGACCTCGCCGACGACCGTAACAGGCACGCCCGTCTCCTCAACGGCGGCCTTGACGGCGGCGGCGTCGGACGGGGCGACGGCCAGCAGCAGTTCGTAGTCCTCCCCGCCTTCCAGCGCCATCGCAAAGGGGTTCTTGCCCAGTGTCGCGGCGGCCTGACGGAGTTCGTCGGACATCGGCAGGCAGGCCGCGTCGAGACGCGCGCCCACGCCCGACGCCGCGCAGAGTTTTTTCACGTCTCCCAAAAGGCCGTCGCTGATGTCCATCGCCGCCCGGACTTTGTGCGTCCGGGCCGCCGCGCGGCCCGCGAAGACGCGCGGCTGCGGGCGGCGGTGCGCGCCGACGACGGACGGGGCGGACTTCTCGGCGCGCGGGTAGCCGTGTTCGGTCAGCAGGGCCAGGCCGGCGGCGGAATTGCCGAGCGTTCCCGTGACAAGCAGCAGATCCCCGATGCGGGCGCCGGTCCGGGTCAGCGCCTCGCCGACGGGGACGCTGCCGAGCTGGGTGACGCTGAGGACGAGGTGGTCGGGCGTCGCGTTCGTGTCGCCCCCGGCCAGGCGTGCGCCGTAGCGGTTGAGGCAGTCCGAGAAGCCGTCGTAGAGCCGCTCCAGTGTCTCCACCGTCTCCTCGGAAGCGAAGGCGAGGGAGACAAAAGTGAACGTCGGGTCCGCGCCCATCGCGGCGATGTCCGACAGGTTGACGGCGGCCGCCTTCCAGCCGATAGAGTACGGGTCGCTCCATTCGCGGCGGAAGTGGACGTTCTCGATCAGCATATCCGTCGTTACCACGATCTGCCGGGCCGGCGGCGGGTCGAAGACCGCCCCGTCGTCGCCAAGCGAGACCGCCAGGCCGTCGCCCGTCGCGCCCGCGTAGGTCTCCCGGAGCCGCTCGATAAAGCCGAACTCCCCGCCGATTTCAAAGATGCGCATCGCCCTGACCTCTGCGGCAAGAGTATCACAGCGGGCGTATTTTGTCAAGCCGTGGGGCAGGCGTAAAGAAGCCCCGGACCGCGCACCGCTGCGCCGGGCCGGGGCCGTCACTGATCTGCCCTACTGCCCTTTGGTTCCACCGGAGGAACCACTGGAACCGGAAGCCCCCGACGAACCGGCAGGGCCGG
>CAZZVX010000457.1:0-3287 GCA_964657535.1 Armatimonadota bacterium
GGCCATCACCGTCGCCGACCTCGTGCCGCCGCTCCCCGGCGTCGTCGCCGACGACCGGGGCGGCGCGCGCCTGCTGGCCGGCCACCTCGCGGCGCGCGGCCACCGCCGCGTGCTGTACCGCAAAGGCCCGGCCTTCCAGACCTCCACCACGCGCCGCTTTGAGTCCTTCCGCGAGGCCGCCGAGTCGCACGGTGTGACCGTCCTGGACGACGCCGACCGCTTCTTCGGCGAGGCGGAAGACCTGAGCGACCGGGAACGGGCCTGGCTGACGGCCCCCAATGGACCCTCCGCCGTCGCCTGCTGGAACGACCACCTGGCCGACCGGACGATTGCGTGCTGCGCCGCGCTGGGCCTGCGCGTCCCCGACGATGTCGCCGTGGTCGGGTTCGACGGCCTGGTGTCGCAGGCCCGCCCGTCGCGCCGCCTGACCACCGTGCGCGCTCCGTGGGCGCAGATCGCGCAGACGGCAGTCAACCTGCTGATGCGGCGTCTGGACGGCCAGGACATTGCCGCCGAGACCGTCCTGCCGGTCGAACTCCTCGTCGGCGACACGACTTAAGACTTCTCCAAAGGACGCTTTTATGAGGAAACAAGTACGCACAGTCCTGGTCGCCGGAACATTGGCGACGCTCGCCGGGGCCTGTCACGCCGCCCCGGACTGGCAGCCCGCGCCCGGCCCGCTGATGACGCGCTGGGCCAAAGACGTGTCCCCGGCCAACGCCCTGCCCGACTATCCGCGCCCGCAGATGACCCGCCCCGACTGGCAGAGCCTCAACGGACTGTGGGACTACGCCGTGACCGACAAAAGCGCCGAGGCCGCGCCGGCGGCGTATGACGGCCACATTCTCGTGCCGTTCCCTTACGAGTCGGCGCTGTCGGGCGTCGGCCAGCCGAGCATCCCCGACCGGCGGCTCTGGTACCGGCGCACGTTCACCGTCCCGGCGAGTTGGCGCACGGGCGGGCAGCGGGTCCTGCTGCACTTCGGCGCGGTCAACTGGGACTCGACCGTCAGCGTCAACGGCAAGACGCTCGGCGAACACAGAGGCGGCTACGACGCCTTCGACGACGACATCACGGACGCCCTGAAGCCCGGCGCGAACGCGCTGGTCGTCTCCGTCCTCAACCCGCTCACGTCGGACACGCCCGACGCGCAGATCGTCGGCAAGCAGCGCATCCACCCGGTCAGCGTCCTTTACACCGCTTCGACGGGCATCTGGCAGACGGTCTGGCTGGAGCCCGTCCCCGCCGCCCGCATCAGCGCCCTGAGGATCGTCCCCGACGTGGACGCCCAGACCCTGCGCCTGACCGTGCAGACGCAGGGAACGGCAGGCACAGACGTTTTGGTGACGGCCTTCGACGGGACCCGCGTTGTCAGCCGGGCCTCCGGCCGGCCCAACACGCCGATCACCATCCCTATCGCCAATCCCCGCCTGTGGACGCCGGACGATCCGCACTTGTACGGCCTGCGCGTCTTCCTGACGCGGAACGGCCAGCCCGCGCTGGACACCGTCGGCAGCTACTTCGCCATGCGCAAAGTCTCGCTCGGCAAGGACGCCCAGGGCCGGACGCGCATCCTGCTCAACAACAAATTCGTCTTTCAAGTCGGCGCGCTCGACCAGGGCTACTGGCCCGACGGTCTCTACACCGCTCCCACCGACGACGCGCTGAAGTACGACATCGAGACCGCCAAGAAACTGAACTTCAACCTGCTGCGCAAGCACGCCAAAGTGGAACCCGACCGCTGGTACTACTGGGCCGACAAACTCGGCATGCTCGTCTGGCAGGATATGCCCCAGGCCTTCGGCGACAACTTCACTGACGCGACCAAGCAGCAGTGGCTGGCCGAGATGACGCGCCTGATCGCCACCCACGACAACCACCCTTCCATCATCATGTGGACGCTGTTCAACGAAGGCTGGGGCCAGCACGACACGGAACAGATCGCGGCCCTGGCGAAAACACTGGACCCGACCCGGCTGATCAACGCCGGCAGCGGCGGCTACGACCAGAGCGTGGACGGCAAGATGAGCGCATTCCGGCTGCCCACCCCGGCGGGCGTCGGCGACATCAACGACACCCACACCTACCCCGACCCGACGACGGAGAAGCAGGACCCGACCCGCGCCCTGGTCTGCGGCGAGTTCGGCGGCATCAGTCTGCGCGTCCCCGGCCACGTCTGGAGCCAGGGAAATTTCGGCTACGGCGCGGTCATGGCAAGCGGCTGGCGGCTGACCCAGCGCTACCAACAGCTGTTCCAGGAAGCCTACGGCCTGCGCGACAACGGCGCGAGCGCCATCGTCTACACGCAGATCGCCGACGTGGAGAACGAGACCAACGGCCTGATGACCTACGACCGCGCCGTCCTCAAGCCGCTCCCGGACATTGTCGCGGCGGCCAACCAGGGGAAGTTTCCCGCCCTGCCGCCCGCCCCGATCAGCCGGGACCTGGTGCCGACTTCGCAAGACTCGCCGCAGACGTGGGCCTACACGACCGACAAGCCCGCCGATAATTGGGCGCAGCCGACGTTTGACGCCTCAGTCTGGAAGACCGGCCCGGCCCCGTTCGGCCAGGGCTACACCGTCCACACCGATTGGCACACCGGCGACATCTGGCTGCGGCGCACTGTCACGCTGCCGACATCAATTCCCGCCAAACTGAACGTGCTGGCCCAGCACGACGAAGACGTGGAGGTGTATGTCAACGGCGTCCTCGCCGCGAGCGCATCTGGCTACACCGGCGACTACGCCGCGCTGCCGATGAGCGACGCCGCCCGCGCCGCGCTCACGCCCGGCCCGAACACCCTCGCCGTCCACTGCCATCAGACCGTCGGCGGACAGGTGATTGATGTCGGCCTCACCGCCGCGCCGTGATTGGAAAACCCTGCCATGCCTGAAACTTTTGACGCGCCGTTCGCGATGGGCGTTGACCTGTCCATGCTCCAGTACATTGAAGATCGCGGCGTCCATTATTTCCAAGACCGCCAGGCGAAAGACCCGCTCGCCATTTTCCAGTCGCACGGCTGCAACTGGGTCCGCCTGCGCCTCTTTTTAGCCCCCAGTGGACGCGAAGGGCAGGTCAACACGCTTTCCTACACCCTGCGTCTCGCCCGGCGCGTCAAGCAGGCCGGGCTGCGCCTGCTGCTGGACTTCCACTACTCCGACGCCTGGGCCGACCCGCTCCACCAGACCATCCCCGCCGAGTGGGAAACGCTGACGCATTCGCAATTGACGGAGCGCGTCCGCGCCTACACCCGCGAGACGATGGACGCCTTCCGCCGCGAAGGCTGT
>CAZZVX010000458.1:0-3275 GCA_964657535.1 Armatimonadota bacterium
TGCGGAAGCGTTACAGAAGCATTGCGGAAGCATAAACCAACATCCGACCAACAACCACTTGAAATCCTCCTTGCGCTCCCGCCCCCAGTGCGGTACAATTCCCCCAGTGTCAGCCGCCGCACTGAAGCCCCATCCTGACATATAGGATAGCGCATACTTGTTGCCACAACAGCGGATAAGGCGCACTCGGAAAAGAAGGACGCACAGGTGCGTCCTTCATGCGCGGTATAAGAATTGTCATGCCGCAGGGACGGCGGTGTTTAGGCCACGGGAAAGAAAGAGATGCGCTTCGTTGTCTTGTTCGGCGGTGTGTTCATCCCGCCCTGGTTGATGCTGATTCGCTACCAGGCCATCGCGCATCAGAAGTACCGACGGCTGTGGTGGTATGGAGGCTTACTGCTCACAAACGTCCTCTTCGCGGCGGGATACGTGTCGCAGCGTCACAGAGGTGAGGGCGCGGCGCTGATCTGGAACTGTGCCGCTGGCGCTGCGCTGTTGAGCAGTATGGTCATCTGGCTCATTACTCCTGCGGGCGAGGTAGCGCGGTCTGCGGCCCAACACGCGCTGCAACCGACGCCTGCGCTCGTACATCGCTCCGTTTGTCGCCGCTGAACGTGGCCGTTGGGCATTTCCCCGGCGGCGTGCAAAAGCCCTGTTCCCAGGGCTGCCGAGGACAAGACTGACCGAGGGTAAGGGCGCGGAAGCAGGCCCCGCCTGTCCTCAATCTTCGCCCGCGCAGGCGGGCAGTCCGCTCCCTGTCAGCCCAGGATTCCAATACTGGGGACGCACTGGAGGTTTGAGGAGGAGACCATGAATAACTTGGATTTGACCGAGGGCCACCCGGCATCGGAGCGGATTGACAACAAAATCGCCGAACTCGGGGACTGGCGCGGGGAGACCTTGAACACGATGCGCACGCTCATTCAAGAGGCAGACCCGGACGTTGTGGAGGAGTGGAAGTGGATGGGAACTCCCGTCTGGTCGCACGACGGGATCATCTGCACCGGCGAGTCTTACAAGTCCCATGTGAAGTTGACCTTCGCCAAAGGCGCGTCCCTGCCCGACCCCGCCCCTCTCTTCAACGCGAGCCTTGACGGCAACACTCGGCGCGCGATTGACATCCATGAGGGGGAGAAGATAGCCGCGGGCGCGTTCCAGGCGCTCATCCGCGCCGCCGTCGCCCTCAATACCACCGGCAAAAAGGCAAAGTCAAAGCCAGCCAAGTAGGCCCAGGGCTTCCGCTCACCACCTGCCTTTCCCCATGATTATAAACCCCGAAAACCGGCTATAACCAAAACGCACTCATCAACACACGCACCAACGCGCCCCCGACGGCGCACCAGGAGACACCCCACATGGCAATCGCAGAAAAAGAAATCACGCAGCAGGCACAAAGCAGCGCCCCCGACCTGCACGAACTCGGACAGCAGCTGCGCGTGGACAGCATCCGCTGCACCACCGCCGCCGGGTCCGGCCACCCCACCTCGTCCATGTCCGCCGCCGACCTCATGGCCGTGCTGCTCGCCAAGTATCTCAAATACGACTGGAACAACGCCAGGAACCCCAACAACGACCACCTTGTCTTCAGCAAGGGCCACGCCTGCCCCCTCTTATACTCCATGTACAAGGCCGCCGGCGTCATCAGCGACAAAGAGTTTCTCACCCTGCGCCAGTTCGGCTCCCGCCTGGAAGGCCACCCCAAGCCCCTGCAAAACGGCCCCGACGGCCAGCCTTACGGCCTGCCCTGGGTGGACGTTGCGACAGGCTCGCTCGGACAAGGGCTGCCCATCGGCGTCGGCATGGCCCTGGACGGCAAGTATGTGGACAAACTCCCCTTCCGCGTTTGGGCCTTGATGGGCGACAGCGAAGTGGCCGAAGGCTCCATCTGGGAAGCCTGCGACAAAGCCTCGCACTACAAACTCAACAACCTCATCGCCATCCTGGACATGAACCGCCTGGGCCAGCGCGGCGAGACGGATTTAGGCTGGAACAGCGCCGCTTACGCCGCCCGCGCCCGCGCCTTCGGCTGCCACGCCATTGAAATAAACGGCCACGACTACGCCGCCATTGACGCCGCCTACCAGGAAGCCCTCGCCCAGACCGACAAGCCCACCTTTATCGTCGCCAAGACCGAAAAGGGCAGCGGCGTCTCCTTCCTCGCCAACAAGGAAGGCTGGCACGGCAAAGCCCTCAGCCCCGACCAGGCCAAAGACGCCATCAAGGAACTCGGCGGCGAGCGGCACCTCATCATTGATGTCCAAAAGCCCGGCGACGGCGCGCCCGCCTCCACGGGCGAAGCGCAAGCCCTCAAATTGCCCACTTACGAACTCGGCGCCAAAGAAGCCACCCGCAAAGCCTACGGCGACGCCCTCGTCGCCCTGGGAGCCAACCGCCCTGACGTGGTCGTGCTGGATGGCGAAGTCTCCAACTCCACCTTCGCCGACGAGTTCCATAAGGCCTACCCGGACCGCTTCTTCGAGATGTACATCGCCGAGCAGCAGCTTGTTTCGGCGGCAGTCGGCTTCGGCGTCCGCCAAAAGAAGGCCTTCGCCTCCACCTTCGCCGCCTTCTTCTCCCGCGCCTACGACCAGATCCGCATGGCGGCGATTTCGGCGTCCACCATCAGACTCAGCGGGTCGCACGCAGGCGTCTCCATCGGCGAGGACGGCCCTTCGCAGATGGCCCTGGAAGACCTCGCCATGATGCGCTGCGTCCACGGCAGCACCGTCCTGTACCCCAGCGACCCCAACCAGACCGCCCATCTTGTCAACGCCATGGCCGACCTGCCGGGCATCTCCTACATCCGCACGACGCGCGAAAAGACCCCGATCCTGTACGGCCCGGACGAGGCCTTCCCCATCGGCGGCTCCAAAGAAGTCAAGCACTCCGACGGCGACCAGGTGACAGTCATAGGCGCAGGCATCACCCTCCACGAAGCCCTGAAAGCCTATGATTTATTGAAAGCCGACGGCATCACTGTCCGTGTCATAGACCTGTACTCCGTCAAACCCCTGGACACCGAAACCCTGCACCGCGCCGCGCAGGAAACGGGCAAACTCGTCGTCGTGGAAGACCACTGGTTTGAGGGCGGTATCGGCGACGCCGTGCTGGATGCCTTCGTCGGCGTCGGCGAGAAGACGCCCGTGATCGTCAAACTCGCCGTCACGGGAATGTCTACTTCGGGCAAGCCCGCCGAACTGATGGCCGCCGCCAAGATTGACGCCGCCGCCATCGCCGCCGCCGTCAAGTCCCTCCTTTAACTCCCAAAGAGAAGG
>CAZZVX010000459.1:0-3240 GCA_964657535.1 Armatimonadota bacterium
CCGCGCCGCTGCTGTCGCTGTGGATGGGGCCTGACTTCGCCAGGGCCAGCGCGGACGCCTTCACGATCATGTCGTTGAGCGTGATTTTCACAAGCGTCTCGTCGTAGCCATTGAGCTTTTCGCGCAGGGCGGAAAGTTCGGCCACGTCCACTTCGGAGGTGATGTAGAAGTGCGGGACGGTGGTCTTGCTCTCGACCATGCGCCGGGCGATGACCTTGCGCATGGCGGAGAGTTCGATGGGCGCCGTGGTCGGGGCGGGCGTGGTCGCCGTGCGCTGCTGCGGCGTCTCAGCGGTCGGTTTGGCGGCGGGAAGGCCGGGCTGAACGGCGGTGGACAGCGCCGGGGCCGACGAGCCGCTCTGGGCGAACGCCAGCACGTCGGCCTCAATGATACGGCCATTCGGGCCGGTGCCGCTGATGCGGGCGATGTCGAAGCCCCGTTCGCGGGCGATCCGCCGGGCCAGTGGGGACGCTTTCACCCGCTCATGCTCGCCGCCGCTGCCATTCGCCGAGCGGGCGGCGACGGCGGCCGGCGGGGCGGGTGATGCCGCCATCTTCGTCACAGCGGGAGCCGACTGCGTAGCCGCTAGTTTAGGCGCCGCAACAGCATCGCCAATGGTCGCAATGACGTTCCCGACGGGGACGACGGCTCCGGGCTGGGCCTGGATGTGCAGAACGCCCGCCTCCTCCGCCTCCACCTCCACGTTGCTCTTGTCCGTCTCGATCTCGGCGATCACGTCCCCCGCACGCACGCTCTCCCCGTCCTGCTTCTTCCAGGACAGCAGAGTCCCCTCTTCCATCGCGTCGCCCATCTTGGGCATGATCACTTCAGGCATTTAGGCGCTCCGCTCCAGGGTCTTTTTGACGGCGGCGATGATCTCCGCCTCGTGCGGCGTGGCGGCCAGTTCCAGGACGCGCGCATACGGCATGGGGACAAACGCCCCAGCGACGCGCTCGACGGGCGCGTCCAGGTCGTCGAAGGCGTGTTCCTGAATCTGGGCGGCGAACTCGGCGGCGGTGCCGAAAGGCAGCCACTGCTCCTGCACGACCACGGCCCGGTGCGTCTTGCGGACGCTCGTCAGGACGGTCTCGATGTCGAACGGCTGCAGGGAGCGCAGGTCCACGACTTCGGCCTCGATGCCTTCCGCCGCCAGCTGCTCGGCGGCGGCCAGCGAAAGGATCGTGCCGCGCGAGTAGGAGATGATCGTCACGTCCTTGCCGACGCGCTTGACATCGGCGACGCCGATGGGGACGATGAATTCGGGGTCGGTCGGCACGTCGCCTTTGGAAGCGTACAAGCCCGCGTGTTCGGTGAAGACGACGGGGTTGTTGTCGCGGATGGCGGCTTTGAGCAGGCCTTTGGCGTCGGCGGGCGTGGCGGGGACGACGACTTTCAGGCCGGGCGTGTTGGCGTACCAGTGTGCCAAGTCCTGCGAGTGCTGGGCGCTCAGTTGGACGCCGACGCCGCCGGGGCCGCGCAGGACGCACGGAACATTGTACTGGCCGCCGCTCATGTAAAGGATTTTGGCCGTGTGGTTGATGATCTGGTCCCAGGCGACCAGGGCAAAGTTCAGGGTCATAAACTCGATGACCGGGCGCATCCCCAGCATCGCCGCGCCGGTCGTCATGCCGACCATGCCGGCCTCGGAAATGGGCGTGTCCACGATCCGTTCGGGGCCGTACTTTTGCAGGAAATTCTCGGTGATCTTGAACGTGCCTTGGTACTGGCCGATCTCTTCGCCGAGCAGGAACACGTTCTCGTCCCGGTCCAGTTCTTCTTCCAGGGCCATGCGGATGGCCTCGCGGTAGGCGATGTGGACCGTTTCGCCGGCGGACGCTTCTTCTTTGGGGTGGGTCTCGGCGACGACGCGCTGAATGTCCTGGTCGTCTTTGTTGTCGGCCTTGAACTGCGTCCCCTCGCCGCCGCTGACGACGGCCTCGCCCTCCTGCCCGCCTTCTTTCGCGGGCGTCTCGGCTTTGGACCCGTTGGCATTGGCGGCGGGCGCTTTGGCCGGGGCCGCACCGTTCGCCGTCCCGTTGACCGACGCTTTCACGTCGCCTATGACGGCGATAATGCCGCCGACGGGGACGACGGCTCCGGGCTGGGCCTGGATGTGCAGAACGCCCGCCTCCTCCGCCTCCACCTCCACGTTGCTCTTGTCCGTCTCGATCTCGGCGATCACGTCCCCCGCACGCACGCTCTCCCCGTCCTGCTTCTTCCAGGACAGCAGAGTCCCCTCTTCCATCGCGTCGCCCATCTTGGGCATGATCACTTCAGGCATACTCTAAATTCTCGATTTCCTTGAATGTCGGGCCGGAGGATGGTCCTATCCGGGGCCTACTCCACGTACACGTCCTGGGTCAGTTCTTCGAGCGAGCAGAACGGGCTACTGTCGGCGAATTCCGCCGCCGCACGAGCGCGCCCGACCGCCGACTGGTCGAGTTCTTCGTGCTTGGCATCGTCGAGCAGGCCGCGCTTGCGCAGAACGTCGCCGAGGATATTGATCGGGTCTCGCTTCTTCCACTCGTCAATCTCTTCGGCGTCGCGGTAAGTGTTCTGTGTCGCCGCGCCGTCCGCCGCGCCGTGGCCGCTGTAACGATACGTGACGGCTTCCAAGAAATAAGGCGCGGGGGATTGACGCATGTGGTCCACGATCTCCTGCGCGGTTTCGCGGACCGCGAAATAGTCCTGGCCGTCCACTTTGGAATTCGCCATCGCGTAAGAGTCGGCGCGGGAGGCCAGGTCCGTGTTGGCGTGGGAGCGTTCAACCGAGGTGCCCATCGCGTACTTGTTGTTTTCCAGCACGAACAGAATCGGCAGTTCGTACAGCTGCGCCATGTTCATCGCTTCGTGGAAGCCGCCGGCGTTCATGGAGCCGTCGCCCAGGAAACAGTAGCAGACGCCGTGGTTGTCCTTGATGTCTTTTTTGTGCTTCAAGGCCCAGCCCAGGCCGACGGCGAGAGGGACGTTGCCGCCGACGATGCCGTAGCCGCCCGCGAAGCCGTGTTCGCGGTCGAACAGGTGCATGGAGCCGCCCTTGCCGCGCGAGACGCCGGTGGCCTTGCCGTAGATTTCGGCCATGATCTTCCCGTAGTCGCTGCCCAGCACGATACAGTGGGCGTGGTCGCGATACGTGGAGAGGGCCTGGTCGCCGGGGTGGAAGGTGTGCAGCACGCCCTGTGTCACGGCCTCCTGGCCGCTGTACAGGTGCAGGTAGCCGCCGACCTTGCTCGCCCGGAA
>CAZZVX010000460.1:0-3222 GCA_964657535.1 Armatimonadota bacterium
AAGGCCTTGTAGCCCTGCTCGCGCAGCTCCGGGATGGTCACGTCCTTGCCGACGGAAACGCCCAACTTCAGTTCGACGCCCAGTTCGCAGATGGCGGCGATCTCCAGGTTCATCAATTCGCGCGACAGGCGGTACACGGGAACGCCGGTCGCCATCTGGCCGCCGGGCGTTTCGAGTTCCTCGAAGACCGTGACGCGGTAGCCCAAACGGGCCAGGTCATGCGCGACGGACATCCCGGCGACGCCGCCGCCGATCACGGCGATCTTTTCGCGGTCCAGCGTCGGGTAGGCCGAGCCGCGCGCGTTGGAATAGGACAGCGACTTGCGCAGGTCTTTGAGATTTTCGACGCCGTACTGCTCGGTCGCGAAACGCTTGAGGGCGCGGATGGCGACCGGGCCGCTCGTGTCCGTGCCGATGTTGCCGCGCGTACACTTGACTTCGCAGGGGGCGCCGCAGATGCGCCCGCACATGGAGGCGAACGGGTTGGGGGCGCGGGCGATGGCGTAGGCGTCGTTGTAGCGGCCTTCAGCGATTGCGATGACGTAGCCGCGTGCATCGGTCTTGACCGGGCAGCCGGTCTGGCAGCCGATCTTGCCGCGCCAGTAGTCAATATCGGGGACTTTGACCCGGTAGGGAGTTTGTGTCTCGTCAGCCATAACGTCTGGTGCCTTCATGCCCTGGTGGGGGAGCGATTTGGACTTGCGCTTATTGTACCCGATTCGCGCCTCCGGTTCAATGCCCTAGCGCGCGAGTGCTTCCGACAAGGGAGTGGCCGGCGCGACAGTTCGTTTTTGCAATTTTGTGCATTTCGCCGCGCGTGCGTCTTCCACTGGCCGACAGCATCTGTCTTCATTGTACCTGGCTCTGCACAATTTTCATCTCACCGACGGGCCGACTTAGGGCAGCCGCATGACCGAGAAAGACAAAGACGGGGTGATGCAGGTCCAGCACGCCTACGACGGCACGGGCGAGTCGGGGCTGCTGTCCAGCACGACCGACGCCGACGGCAACGTGACTTCCTACGGCTATACGACCCGGAACGAACTGGCCTCGGTCAGCGAGTACGGGAACGTCACGAATTACTCCTACGACGCCGACGGCCACGAGTGGACGATCAACGACCCCTGGGGCAACTTCGCGACCAAGACGTGGGACAACGCCGGGCGTCTCAGCGCCCTCGTCAACAAAGACCCCTACGGCAACTACCTGTCCGGCTACGGCTACGGGTATAATAGCGACAGCCAGAAGAAGAGCAGCACCGAGAACGGCTACAATGGCGCGTCCTACGCCGCCGTCTCCTGGGGCTACGATGCTCTGGGCCACTTGACGAGCGAGAACCGCACCGGTGGTTCGGCGCGGACCGCCTCGTATGTCGTGGACGGGGCGGGCAACCGCACCAGCCAGACGGTCAACGGCCAGACGACGACCTTCAGTTACGACGCCGACGACGAACTCACCGGCGACAGCGCGGGCAACGTCTACCAGTACGACGCCGAGGGCAACGAGAACGGGCGGCGGCGCAACAATGCCTGGGTCTACCCGTACTACACGAACGAGAACCAGATGGCCGTCCTCTACACCGGCGGCCAGAACCCGGCCTACAGCTACGGCTACGACGCGCTGGGCCGCCAGGTTCAGCGCTACGACCAGAGCGGCACGCGCACGGACTACCAGTACGACGGGGATTCGGTGCTGACGGAGAAGCAGAACAGCACGACAACCGCCCAGTACCTGCTGGGAACGAACCTCTTGATGAAGTACGGGGAAGCGCCGCAGCTCGACGGGCTGGGTTCGATGCGCCAGGGCGTCAGCACGAGCAGCGGGCAGTTCACGGGCCAGGCGGACTACTCGGCGTTCGGGGAGTCCATCGGGGGCAACAACCCCGGCGCATTCCAGAGCGTGTACCAGTGGGGTGCGCAGAGCGGGTACCGGTCGGACGGGTCGAGCGGTGGCGGCGGGGACTGCGGGCTGGTCAAGGTGGGGGCGCGCTACTACGACCCCGCCGTAGGCCGCTTCACCACAAGAGACAGCGACCTCAGCCAACTCCCTTACGCCTACTGCAAAGGTGATCCCGTCAATTTTACCGACTCGAGCGGACACTGGGCTACGCTGCAGGATTTGTTGAACATGGCTAGGAATGGATTTGACTACACCATGAGCCATGCTGCCCCAATCCTGAATTACTACGCTAATGTCCACAGCAATTCTGCTGGATTCGAGTTTGAGATTGGCGGTCTCATGGCAGTTATCGGCCCCGGCTCGACCGGGAGAATTGCAGGTGGAGCGGTGTTTTTTCAAGGTGTTAAGGACGCCGAAGCATTTACACTTGAGAGGTTTATCGCCAATCTTCGTTAAAGTGTCAAATTCCGAAACGTACAAACGGCATCAAGTCGTGCTACGTTTGGGCATTGACGCATGAAGAAAGCTGACTAACCGCTTCTAACCGGTCATAGCTGCTCCCGTACTTTTATAAAGCTGGAGCAGCTGTTTATAGCAACCCTTAAACGGAGCAGAAAATGCACGGCGTACATTTCTATCTGGCTGTCTTCATAACTACCTTGTTCGTTGCCGGTCTTGCTACGAGACGGATACCATATAGCCGTATTCCTGAGATAGCGGTACTGACGCCTATTATGTGGTTTGTTGTGCTGGCGAAAGGCTGGATGTGTTACTTTATAATTCCCTTGACCTTTTTATTTTTGCTTTTCTTGTTGTATCGTTTAAGTAAAGATCCTGAAGTCAATGATTATCTTTCTAAACGCCGCAGGTGATTCAGAAGAATGATGTCACGCCATTTAGATCAACCTGCTGCTCCTGAGCGCCGCTGGCTGCCGCTGATGCTTCTGGTCATCGGTCTCTCGCTCCTGCGCCTGTGCCTTATGCAGTGGCGGGTGGTGGAGACGGTCTATCAGGGCGACTTCAGCGCCTACTGGGCGGCGGGGCAGGCCATGCTCCAAGGGGCCGACCCCTACGACTTCACGCCCGCCGCGCCCGGCGGGCAACTGTTCTACCACTCGGCCTTCATGTACCCGCCCCTGGTCGGCAGTTTGTTCACCCTGCTGGCGCGGATGGATTACTTCCACGCCAAGATGCTCTGGTCCGTGGGGCAGGTCGTCTGCCTGGTCGCCGGGCTGGCGCTGACGGCGCAGATAGTCTGGCCCCGGCATCGGCTCCTGGGACTGACGGGACTTCTCGCGGCGGCTGCCGTCTTCCCGCCCGTGC
>CAZZVX010000461.1:0-3209 GCA_964657535.1 Armatimonadota bacterium
GTACTCACAAATAGTCAAATGATGGATGCCGCCGCAAAAATTCTTGGCCGCCGCCCGCCCATCAAACTCCAAATCACCCCGGCACTTCTGGGGGCGCTCGCTCCAGCCATTGAACGCGCCGGCAGGCTGCCGAAAGGCGCGATGCGCGGACTGCTGGACAGCCTGGAAGCGGACGCGAGCGGCGACCCTTCGCCGATACGCGCACTCTTGCCTCGGCCACTTCTGTCTTTCCGACAGGCGGCGGAGCGGGCGTTGACGACGAAGTGAATTACCAAAAACAGGAGGATCAGACAATGTATTTTATCGCAGGAATGACCGGGAATGTCGGTGGGGCCGCCGCGCGGCGGCTGCTGGAAGAAGGCCATATGGTGCGGACGCTGGCCCGCGACCCGCAGAAGGCCGCCGCGTGGGCGCGTCTGGGCGTGGATGTTCGGCAGGGAGACTTCACCGACCGCGCCGCCGTGGCCGCCGCCCTGGATGGGGTGGAAGGCGCTTACCTGATGATGCCCCCGATCATGGTCCCGTTGCCGGGCTACCCGGAGGCAAAGGCCGTGATCGCTTCCTTCCAAGAAGCCCTGCGTCAATCGCCCCCGCCCCGGCTGGTATTGCTGTCGTCGGTCGGCTCGGAACAAAGCAGCGGGCTGGGCAACATCACCACGACCCACTTGATGGAAGAAGCGCTGGGCGATCTGCCCTTTCCGACGGCCTTTGTCCGGGCGGGCGGCTTTTTGGAGAACTTTGTCGGCGGGCTGCAAACAGCGGCGGCGACAGGAATCTATTACAGCTTCTACCAGCCGACCGACCGCCCTCACCCGATGGTGGCGACGGCGGACATCGGCGCGGAAGTCGCCCGGCTGCTGACAGAGGGGTGGGAAGGCAAAAAGATCGTGGAGATCGGCTCGCCGGTCAGCCCGGACGACATCGCCCGCGCGATGGGTGAGGCGCTCGGCAAGCCGGTCACAACGCAGGTGATTCCCCGTGAACAGTGGGCGGCAACCCTGGAAAGTTTCGGCCTGCCGCCGGGCCGCACCGCTCTTTACGAGGAGATGCTGGACGGGTTCAATTCCGGGTGGATCCATTTCGGCGCACTGGGCGCGGAATCCGTCCCTGGCACGACAACGCCCGCCGAGTTTTTCGCGCAGGTGAAACAAGCCCAAGACGGCGTCTGACCCCGAACGCAAAAACGCCCCGGCTGCAAAAGCCGGGGCGTTTTTTGACGGGGAGTTAAGGCCCCGGAGTTTGGACGGGCTTGTCGGGGTAGACGCTGATGCGGCGGGACTGCTTGCTGTGGCCCTCAAACTTGACGTAGCCGTCAATCAGGGAAAACAAGGTATGGTCGCGGCCCATGCCGACGTTGACGCCGGGATCAAACTGCGTGCCGCGCTGCCGGATCAGAATGCTGCCCGGCTGGACTTTTTCGCCGGCGTATTCTTTGACGCCGAGCATTTTAGGGTTGCTGTCGCGCCCGTTGCGCGTGGAGCCGACGCCCTTTTTGTGTGCCATTAGTAAATTACTCCTTCAAAGGTTACGCGCCGGTGGCGATGCTTTCGATGCGCACCCGGGTCAACTGCTGGCGATGGCCCCAGTGCTTGCGGATGTTCTTTTTGGCTTTGTAGGTATAGGCGTCAATCTTTTTGCCTTTTGCCTGTTCCACAATAGTAGCCGTGACGCTTGCGCCTTCGACAATGGGCTTGCCCCACTGGAGGCTGTCCGTGCCGCCGATGCACAGCACTTCGCCGAGCGTGATGCTTTCGCCCGCTTCGCCGGCCAGCTTGTCCACGGTGACAATGCCCTTTTCTTCAACTCGGTATTGCTTGCCGCCGGAGCGGACTATCGCGTACATAACGCACAGATTCCTTTCGCTGTAGACAACGGGAACAAGTATAACACAGATGAAGTCTGTTTGTCAAGCCGCCGTGCGGGGCGATATGTGCTACAATAGCATCACATCTCGATCACCAAAGAAAGACCAACACGATGAAATTCCACGTTCCCCTGATCGCCGGGCTGATGCTGCTGTCCGGCACGGTCGCCTTCGCCCAAGACGCCGGTCCCGCCACGCCCGATCAATCGTCCGGCAAGCCCGATGACGCCGTCGCCGTCACCAAAGGCGCGTCAGCCGACAACGGCGCGACCAATCACCAAGAGTCCAGCGCCGGCCTCGCCGATGCCTACAAGGACTACCAGGCCGGAAACTACGCTTCCGCCGCCGGCAAGCTCGAAACCATCGTCAAAAACTCGCCCAAAGACGCCCAGGCGCAGGAGTTGCTCGCGTACTCAGACCTGAAACTGAACAAACCCGCCGATGCCGCCTCTCATCTGCAAGCATATACCCAGTTGAAACCGGAAGACCTGCAGGCGCGCACCAATCTCGGTCAGGTGTACCTGCAGACCAATCGGCCCGCCGACGCCGTCACGCAGTTCCAGGCCGTCCTCGCCAAGACGCCCAAAGACGCCCAGACCCAGTTCGCGCTCGGCGTCGCCCTGCACTCCGCCGGGCAGGACACGCTGGCCGCCGACGCATTCGGCAAGGCCGCCCAGCTCGATCCCAAGAACGCCAACGCTTGGCTGTACCAGGGGATGCTGGACACGCAGGCGGGCAGTTATGACAAAGCCGTTCCGGCCCTGAAGCAAGCCCTGACGCTCAATGTGGACGACGCTTACGATGCCCACGCCGCGCTGGCGCAGGCTTACAGCGCCACCAAAGACAACGCTGACGCTTTGAGAGAATTCGCGGCGGCCTCGCAGCTCAAGCCGACGGAACCCGGCCCGCTCTTTAATCTGGCCGTTTTGCAGGAGCAGTCCGGCGACCGGACCGGCGCGGAAGCGTCGTATAAAAAAGTCTTGGCCCTGAATCCCACCGATGCCAACTTGCTCAAGCCCGCTCAGGCGAATTACGGCCTGCTGCTCGCCAAAGACAACGATCCCGACGCGGCCATCGCCGCCCTGAAGGATGCGGCGCAGTCCGACCCGTCCAACGCCGACGTGCAGGCGGCGCTCGGCCTGATGTACCTGAAGAAAGGTCAGAAAGCCGACGCGAAAGCGGCTTATCAGAAAGCCCTCGCGCTCGACCCAAGCCGCACCGATGCCAAAGTCGGCTTGGCAGACGCCGGCAAGTAACGACCGTTTGCCTTGACAAATCCGGCCCTGTCTGCTATTCTTGGCGCATGACAGGAACCGATACCATCAACACGCGCTTTGCGGCGGCG
>CAZZVX010000462.1:0-3204 GCA_964657535.1 Armatimonadota bacterium
GTTTTACACTCATTGAACTGCTCGTCGTCATCGCTATTATCGCGATCCTGGCAGCTATTCTGTTCCCCGTCTTCGCTAAGGCCCGCGAGAAGGCCCGCCAGACCTCCTGCGCCTCCAACGAGAAGCAACTCGGCCTGGGTTTCCTACAGTATGTGCAGGACAACGACGAGACTTATCCGAGCACGTATTGTAACGGATGGGATAACACGATCTATTCTTATGTCAAGAGCAAGGGAGTTTACCTTTGCCCGGACGAGTCAGACGGTACGGTGTCCTACGCCGAAAATATAGATGTCGCCAACGGCGGCAAAGGAATGACGATCTCTCAATTCAATGCCCCTGCTTCGACAGTTCTGCTTTTGGAGGCAAGTGGTTATTATGGGAATGCAGGCGAGACGAACGGCTATCAGGGCAACTCGTGTTCCGTAAGCTATCTGCAAACGGGATACATGGGCAGCCGAAGCTCCTCATACCGCGATCCAGTCAAGAGTCCAACCGGACGGCACACGGACGGCTCAAACTTTCTGGCCGCCGACGGACATGTGAAATGGCTGAAGGGGGCCGCCGTGAGCAATGGCTACGACGCGGGTTCCTCCACTGCTGCCGAGGATCCGACGTCGGCTTATGCTTGTGGCACCGACAGTATGCAGGACACGGGCGGCAACAAATTCGGGATGACGTTCAGCCCCAAATAGCCCGAATGATCTGCCACTCCCAGACCGAATTTCTTGAGACGGCATCGGCAGGACGCCGATGCCGTCTTCTTGGAAATCATTGTCAATTCTAAGGAATCGCTATGCCTCGCTTTATTTTGGCCGTGCTCTCGGCTCTGTGCTTGTTAAGCGCGACGCAGGGCGTCCAGGCCGCGCCGGCCCGCGACGGCTCGCTCGGCGATTCGGACATCCGCTACGTCGGGCGGTGGGACAAGAGCAATCCGTCCGACTATCACGGCTACTGGAGCAACGTCTATCTGCGCGTCGGGTTCACCGGCACGTCCGTCGGGATCAGACTCGCGGGCGGCACGCGCCTCGATGTCAGCATTGACGGCGAGACGCCCCGCGAGATGGACGCCGGAACAGGCGTCACGGCCCTCAACCCCGCGCCGCTCCCGCCCGGCGTCCACACGCTGCTGGTCGGGTCGGCGGGGCAGAACTACGAGGTCGAGTTCCAGGGCCTGACGCTCGACCCCGGCGCGAAGACGCTGCCCGCCGCTCCGCGCCCGCTGATCGAGTTCGTCGGCGACTCCATCACCATTGTGCAAGGCGCGGGCAACTATTCCTTCCTCACCGGCGAGGCGCTCGGCTGCGACCACACGCAGATCGCCTTCAGCGGCGTCGCCCTGACCAGCGGCTACGGCTGTGTCAGTAAGATCGGCCAGGACGCGCAGTATTTCCGGCTCAAGAACTACAACCACAGCACCGACAATCCGCCCGTCCCCTGGGATTCTTCGGTTTACACGCCGCAGGTCGTCGTCATCAACCTGGGCCAGAACGACCAGTGCGGCAATGAACCCGCCGACACCATGACGGCCAGTTACGCGAGCTTCCTCAAGAACATCCGGGCGAAATTTCCCAAGACGCAGATCGTCGCCCTGCGGACGTTCGGCGGCCCCTACGAGGCCTCCATCCGCAAGGCCGTCGAGACGGTCAACGCGGCCGGGGACGCCCGCGTCCACTACATTGACACGACCGGCTGGCTGGACAAGGGCGACTTCGTGGACGGCGTCCATCCCAATGCGTTCGGCAACGTCAAGGTCGCGCGGCGGCTCGCCCCCCTGCTGAAGCCCCTGCTCGGCGGCGCCAAGCCGGTCACAGCCGCCGCCGTCACCGTCGGCGACCCCAAGCAGCCCGCCGCGCTGGCGCAGGCCATCCAGGACGCCTACAACGGCGGCGCGCGCCGGATCGTCATCCGGCCCGGCGTCTACGTCCTGCCGAACGTCGGCCGCACGGCGATCACGCTGCAGGGCTGGAAGGACGCCGCGCTGAGCGCCTACGGCGTGACATTGATACTGACCGACCTGGCCTGGACGCACGACGGCTTCGACCTGAACGACTGCGACCGCGTCACCGTGGCCGGGCCGCTGCTGTCCCAGAACCAGATCACGTCCTATCAGGGCCGCGTCGTCGCCGTCGGCAAGGACGCCGGCGGCAAGCCCTACTGCGACTGGAAGCCCGACGCGGGCTACCCCGTGCCGCCCCCGCCCGACGACAAAACCAAGTTCCTGGGCGGCGACGCCAACGTGGTGGACGCCCACACGCGCCTGCTGAAAGTCGGCTGCGGCGACTTCTACGGCATCGCCTACGAGGCCCGGCCCGACGGCACGTTCCGCGCCCACATGGGCGGCAATTTCGGGGTGGGGGACTGGCTCGTGGGCCGCTACGGCAACGCCCCCTTCAAGGTCCATCTGAGCGACAGCCGGGACTGCACCATCAAAGACGTGACCATGATGCGCAACGGCTTCGCCCCGGTCCGCGAAGAAGGCGGCAGCGGCGGCAACCACTACCTGCACTGCGTCTGGGCGCTCGGCCCGCGCCCGCACGGGGCGGCCGAAGACCCGCTGGTCACCAACGCCGCCGACGGGATGCACATGACCGGGACGGGGACCGGCCCGGACATCGAGGACTGCCAGTTCCAGGGCGTCTTTCTCGACGACTGCATCGCCATTCACGGCTACTTCCACACCATTAAGAGCGTCGCGGGGGCCGTGCTGACCCTCGACGGCGGCGCGGGCGATCTTCAGGTCGGACAGCCGGCCCGCATATCCGACCAAAAAGGCTTCTTCGCCGAGGCCACCGTCACCGCCCTCAAAGACAACGGCGACAAGACGACCTCCGTCACGCTGGATAAAGACTACGGCGTCCCGGCGGGCGCGAAACTCAGCAACCCGCGCGCCGACGGGGCTGGCTACAAGATCATCGGCTGCCATCTGGGGAGTACGCGCTCGCGCGGCATCCTCGCCAAAGCCGACAACGGCCTGATTCAGAACAACGTCCTGGAAGGCTGTGGGATGTCCGCCGTCAGCCTCGGCCCCGAATACTACTGGGGCGAGGCGGACTACGCGCAGAACGTCACGGTGGAGGGCAACACCATCCATGCCAACGGCGGCGCGACCTACGGCGGCGCGGCCATCCTGGTCCACGGCGACGGGGCAATCGGCAACAAAGCCATCGTCATCCGCAACAACCGTATGCTCGGCAACTATCA
>CAZZVX010000463.1:0-3156 GCA_964657535.1 Armatimonadota bacterium
TAATCTGTGCGGTCAGAGACGGCAGATTGCCCGGCGACTAAAGTCGCGGCAAAAAGATCACGAAGTCGGCTTTCGCCGACTAAAAATTAGTCCGCGCAGGCGGACTTTGTGCTCCTGTTGGCGCGACTTCAGTCGCCGGCCAAAACTCTTTTCTACGCCCTCATCGGGGCAGGACCGGGAGCGTCACGTAGGACGGATGGGCGGCGTCATGGAAGACCGCCTGGCGGGCCGTGACCATCGCCGTGCCGTGCGCGATGTCGCCGCCTGTGTTCAGGTTCCGGTCGTAGGAGGGGAAGTCCGACGACAGGACATCAATGCGTATCCGATGGCCCGCCGCGAAGACATTGCCCAATGCCCACAAGTCTATATCATACCCGACAATTTCGCCAGGTTGCAGCAGTTGGGGCTGAGAAAATGAGTGACGATAGCGGGCGCGGATGATGCCTTCGCACAGGGCCAGCGATTTGCCGTCCGGCCGCACGTCGGTGAGGACGGCGATCCAGTCCGTGTCGCGGGCCGAAGTCGCGGCGGTCAGGTGAACGGAGATCGGCCCGGCGACGATGACGGGCCGTTTGAGGGGCGCGGACGAGTAGGCCAGAATGCCCGGCAGGTGTTCCCCGGCGGCGATGTCCAACGTGTTGATGTCCTGTCCGGTCTTCAGGCTCTTGGCAAGGGCCGGGCTTGTCCACGGGTGGGCGGGGTCGTAGGTGTAATGGTCGGCAGCCTCGGTTCGGGGCGGGGCGGCGGGCGACAGTGACTGCCCCGCGTGCAGGTACCACTTTTGCATCGCCGCTTCTTGGGGCGGCCAGGCCGTGAAAGAGCGCCACTGATTCGCGCCCATGAGAAACGCCTGAACGGGCTTTTCGGTGTCTACGCCGTTGTTTGTGCCTTTGAGCCAGTGGTCGAACCAGCGCAGGTACAGCGTGTCTAAATCGCGCAGGGCCGTCGGGCCGAAACGGAGTTCGCCCACCTGCGTGGCGGCGTCCACGCCGTGTTCCCAGGGGCCGTAAATCAAGCGCTGGTTTTTATGGCCCGACGCGACCATCGCCGCGTAGTTGTGCTTGGTGCCGATGCCGTCGCCGTCAAACCAGCCGGAAACGTGCAGGGCGGGCAGGGGGCCGATGTTCTTCATGCGGGCGTTGAAACTGCCCAATTGCCAGTAGAAGTCATTCGTCGGGTGCTGCATCCACTGCTGAAAAAACGCGATGTGGTGGCCGAACAGGGCCAGGTCTACGTTGGCGAGCGGCAGGGTTTTGAACTTGTCCAGGCTGCGGAACTTGGGAGGTGCGTTGAATGTTTTGCCGTCTATGATGTGCGACCACCAGGACGCACCGTACAATAAAAACGCGCCATAAGCATAGGGGATATTAAAAAACGGGTCGGGCGGCGAAACAATCGGGACCAGGCATTTGAGGTGCGGGTTGTTTTCCCGCGCCGCCGCCCACTGCACAAAACCCAGATACGAACCGCCGATCATGCCGACGCTGCCCGACGACCAGGGCTGTTTCACGCACCATTTGATCGTGTCGTCGCCGTCGCGGGCCTCGTTCAAAAAGGGCGTCCACGCCCCTTCGGAATCGCCGCGCCCGCGCACGTCCTGGGCGACAAAAACGTAGCCGCGCTTGGCGTAGAACGTCGCTTCCAGGGCCAGGCCCCGGCCATAGGGCGTCCGCTGCAGGATGATGGGAAAGCGGCCCGGCGCGTCGGGCCGGTACACATCGGCGACCAGCGCCACGCCGTCGCGCATATATACGGGAACGGCCTTGTCTTCGGTGACGGCATACGTCGGCTTGGACAGGGTGGGGTCGGCGGGCGTCTGAGCCGTCATCAGCGACTGGTAGCCGTCGCGCACGGCGATGTATTTCTGGCCGGGGACGTTCCACAGCAGGACGTTGCCTTTGTCGTCGGCGGTCAGTTGGACATCAATGTTGCCGATGCCGCCGGTGACGGTGAGCGTGTAGCGGGTGACGGCCATCGTTTTGCCGCCCACCGTCGCGGACTTGGTCGTTTCGCGGGCCAGAGTCGCCGGGAGGGTCGGCAGACCCGTAGGCGCAAGCCCGTCAATCAGGACGAGCGTGAAGTTCTGCGGGCCGCCTTTGGCCTGGTTGTAGGCGCGCAGCAGGGGCGTAAGCAGGTGTGGCGCGTAGTTGCCGAAGGGGTACACACGGGCAGGCAGTTTCTGGGGCAGGGTGACGGTGCGGCCCGCTTCGGCGGCAAAGACTTTGCTTTGCGCGCCTGCGGCGGTCAGGGTGAGCCAGCCGACGGGGCCGCCATCGGTGGTGGCCTGGGTCAAGATGCCGTTTTTAATCTGCGCGGCTTCGTGCAGCGTGGTGCTCCTGCCGCCGACGGTGATGGTGGCCGTGCCGTCGGAACTGCCGCCGGCGTCCGTCCTGAAGGTGTCCGTGCCGATGGGCGTGTCGTTGATGGTGAGCAGGAACTTGCCGGAGTCTGTCACCGGCCCCAGCGTGGGAAAAGTCGGCGCGGGCGTCGGCGTGGGAGGCGGGGCCGTTCCCGGCGCTTGTTTCGTCAGCGTCAGGGGTAGCGTGTTCGGGCCTTGCGTCCAGGTCCCGGCAATCTGCGTCCCGTCCGCGCTGAGTTTCCCGTCAAACGCGCCGCCGATGGCGGGAACCGTCGCATGAACCGCGCCCGCCGTGTCCGTGACCGTGCCGAGGGGAATGCCGTTGGCGTTTTGATCGGGGCTGTCCAGCGTCCCGCCGAGCGTCCCGTCCGCCCCGGCGGTGAAGTGCAGGACAATATGCAGCGTCGCGCCGCCCGTCGTGAGCGTCCCCTGCCAGTCGGCGGCAATCGGGCTTGTCGTTTTCGCCTGTGCCGCTCCGTTCGCCTGCGCCGCCGCCGCGCCCGGCAGCGCCAGTGTCAGCGCTAGGAGCGCCCAGAGCCTTGCCGAAAGTTTCACGCTTGTTCTCCTGTGTTCGATTGCCTTATGGGAGTGAAACGCGGGGCGCATAAAAAAGTTGCGCGGCAGTGTATCAAAGAGCCATCGGATTAAAGGGTTGATGCGTCGAAGGGTTGCAACCCTTCGCTGGGGGGCCTGCGGCCAAGTCTCCGCCTGCGCGGAGAAGGAAAAGGCCTGTCATAATCCTTGTCCGCGAAGGCGGACACTGGGCGTCTGCGCCCCGGAGCGTGGGAGTTCACTCC
>CAZZVX010000464.1:0-3140 GCA_964657535.1 Armatimonadota bacterium
CTGCCTCCGGGCCTGTCAGATAGCCCGGCGACTGAAGTCGCCGGGTCTTCTGTCATCTATGAAAAACTTACTTCGCACTGGTGCGGCGGCTTGCCTCGCCGTCCTCGCGCTCAACGCCATCGGCTGGGCCGCCCCGGACGCCCACACCCACGCCCTGGCATTCGGCCCACACCAGAGGCAAACTACCCCGCTGACGCGCCCTCACGTCAACACTGCCAACAGTTTCACCGTCTCGGCCTGGGTCAAGTTCAACACCTTGAACGGGTTGCAGCCTATCGTCAGTCAAAGCGGCTCGACCACTCCCGGCTTCGCCCTGCAAAAACGAACTGACGATGACCGCTTCGCCTTCACGATAGCTTGGACAAAGAGCCTCGGCGTTGCCGTCTATACCGCCGCTTCCGACTTCACGCCCACGCCGCGATTGTGGTATCAGATCGCAGGCGTCTATGACGCCCCGGCGAAACAAATCCGACTGTACGCTGATGGAACGCCGCTCGCATCGGCCCCGATTACGGCGTTCCCGAAGACAACCGGCCCGCCGGAGGTCAACAGTGTTCAGGTCGGCGGAATGTCAGGCGACTTGTTGGACGGCGCGGTGGACGAGGTTCATACCTACGCCCGCGCCCTGTCCGACGCGCAGATGGCGTCGCTGTACGCCGCCGACAAAGCGAAGTTCGAGCCGAAAACCTTCACCTGGGCCAACCCCATCTATTTCCAGGGCAATGGGCGCGGCGACGACATTCACGACCCGGACATCATTGCCGACGGCGGCGCGTATTACTGCGTCGCCACGCTCGCCCCGTTCGCCAACTACACCGACCGCGACCCCCAGAAGCCCGACTACGGCTCCGCCCCCGGCGTCCGCCTGTACGCCTCCCGCGACCTCAAAGTCTGGAAGGCCGAAACCTGGCTCCTGAAGTCGTCCGACCTGCCGGACACCGTCCCCTACAAGCACCAGTTCTGGGCGCCCGAACTCCACAAGATCAACGGTCGCTACTTTCTCATCGTCGGCGCGAGCAACTGGATTGACGCCAAGTATAACATCAACGGACACATGGGCTATTACCAGTTCGTCGGGGTGGCGGACAAGATCATGGGGCCGTACACACATTTCACCGCCCTGAAAGGCCCCGGCGTGGACACGTCATTGTTTCAAGACGATGACGGCAAAACCTACGTCGTCTGGCCCTGGAACGAAATTCACGCGGTAGACCTGACGCAGATTGACCACGACCGGATCACGGTCGGGCCGAAACTCAGCCAGGCGACTACGCCGGGCGACTTCCAGGCCCTCGGCAAGCCCGTGCCGGGGACGGTGGAAGGCCCGTACCTGATCAAGCACGCCGGGACGTACTACTGCTTCTTCGCCGAGACCTACCCGGATTTATACGCGACCGGCATCGCCACGTCCACGAGTCTCTCCGGCCCCTGGCATCTGGACCCGCGTTGGCGCGTCTTCCCCGGCGGCCATCAGGCGGAGTTCGTCGGCCCCGACGGGCGCTGGTGGACGGCCTACAAGCACGAGCATAGCGATACGACGCCCTGGCTCTCGGTGGACCATCTGGATTTCGACGCGAACGGCTCGGTGCAGGTGACGCCGACGGAAGGGCCGCAGAGCGTCCCGCTCCCGAAATAACAGCCTCATTCGGTGCGGCCCCAGGATCAGAAATCCTGGGCTATCGCCGAGAAGATTGCCCGCCTTCGCGGGCGCGGAACGGGCCTCGCCTGTCGTCACTCTTCGCCCGCTCCTTTCTTCATCTTCGCCCGCGCAGGCGGGCAGTCCGCTCCTCGGCAGCCCAGGGGTTCAGCCCTGGGTATTGATGGCCTTACCTCTTCTCCACAATCAACCCGACATCAATGACCTGGCCGCCGTCGTTCTGATGGCAGTGGACGGCGGCGACGTTTGGGCCGGGCTTCAGCGTCGCGGCGGCTTTGGCGTCTACCGTGAAGTCGTCGGGGGAGCCGATGTAGCCGCCGTCTTTACAAGCGAGGACGCCGTTGAGGTAGACTTCGGCGTCCTCGTCGTGGACCATGCGGACCAGCAGCGGGCCGGACGGCTTCGCTGTCAGCGTGAACGTCTGCCGCAGCCAGATGTCGCCGGGCGTGTCCGTCCAGGGCGTGTGGACGTTGTCGTCGCCGCCGCCGAAGGCGGAGAGACCCGTCTTCCAGGCGCTGTCGTCAAAGCGGAATGTCGCCCAATCGTCGGCAGGCCTGGCCGTCGTGTAGCGCCATTCCGTCGGCTTGACGGCGGCTGTCGGGACAAGATACGTGATGTTTGTCGCCAGGCCTTCGCCGCGCGCCGCCGCGCGGATCGGGGCGGGGTCCACCTTCCACACGGCGCGGTCGTAGCTGATCAGGCCGTCTTCCTCGGTCTCCACGTCGGTGATCTGGCAGTACGAATCCCCCGTCTGTCCGGTGCTGTCGCGGTTGGCCCAGAGCGCGTGGAACTGGCCGCGCACCCGGCGCGTGAACCACTGTTTCGCGCCGTCGTCCAGCGGGGGCAGATGGCCCTCTTCGGGCCTGACCGCGCCGCCCGTCGCGGGGTCGTAGGTGATCGGCGTCCACAACTTGCCGATGGGCCAGTCGTGGCCGGGGGCGCTGACGCCGCCCGAGCCGTTCTCGGTGTCAATGCTGATCTGGGTCGCCGATTTGGGCGGGACGCCGCCGTGGCAGTCGCGGATGTCGCCCGCCCCGTGCCAGGGGAAGCCGCTGGCCTCGTCAATGAGTCGTGAGGGGTCTAGTTGCTTCGCCCAGGCCGCCGTCGCGACCGTGTCGTGCTGGCCCCAGCCCTCGTTGAACATATTCCAGCTGATAATGGACGGGTGGTTCCAGCGCTGCATGATCAAGGCGCGCATCTCGCTCTCGCACTGCGCGGCAGCTTCGGGCGAGGTCGGCAGGTCCGTGTACGGGTCGCCCTCCGCGCCGGTGGGCATATCCTGCAGCACCAGCACGCCGAGTCTGTCGGCCCAGTAGTACCAGCGGTCCGGCTCGACTTTGACGTGCTTGCGGACGTTGACGCCGAGTTGTTTTTCGGCCTCCAAGTCCCAGCGCAGGGCGTCGTCGGTCGGGGCGGTGTAGATGCCGTCCGGCCAGAACCCCTGGTCCAGGACCATCGGCAGCATGGTCTCCTTGCCGTTGAG
>CAZZVX010000465.1:0-3139 GCA_964657535.1 Armatimonadota bacterium
TGTGCCTGGGGCGCAATCGGCAGGGCCGACTGGCCGAAGCCGACGCACTCGCTTTTCACCTGAGCGTTCAGGGCTTCAACCGTCGTCATGGCCGCCGCGCCGTTGACTTGCGACAGCAGCACGTCACCGCCGAGCGCGACGGCGCGCGGCCCGGCGGCGCGAAACGCATTGGCAACGCCGGTGATTTGGGTTTCCGTCAATCCCGATGCGGCGGCGGCGGCGGCGACGGGAATACCTGCGCCACCGAGCGCCGTCAAAATGCCCTGCGCCACAGCCGACTCGCTGCCGGGATTACAGGGCAGCCACTTGTCGGCTTTGGCCGCCGTCGCGCTCATGCGCGGGCCGACGTAGATGAATCGGCCATGCTCGCCCTGCGCCCGGCGCGGCCCCTGCCGGAACTCACCGAACAGGCGGTTGTAATACACCGACGACGGCCAGGCTTCCAGAAAGTTGCTGCTGAAGGCAAGGATGTAATCGGCCGCGTCCAAGCGATACGCGGGGAGTTGGTTCTTGCCGTAGACGGCCTGCGCCGCCGCCCGCCAGGGCGCGTCGTCAAGCAGCCCGTAGGAATAAACTTTCGCGCCTGCCGCCGGGGCAAACTGGCTGATGAGGCGACTCATCGTAGGCATCCGGCCCAGCGTCATCACGTCGGCGAGAAGGGCGACACGGCCTTTGGCGGCTTGCAAGCCCGCAACCGTTCGGGCCAGCGCCGTCTCCCAGTCCGTGCGCGCGGGCGCGGCGCTGCGGCCCGAACGCTGGGCCGGGAAACGCAGGCGGTCGGTGTTGTACAGGTGCTGCAAAGAGGCCTGGCCGCGCGCACAGGTCTTGCCGCCGCTGACTGGGTGTGCCGGGTTGCCCTCCACTTTGTGGGCGCGTCCGCCCATCGTGCGCACGAACAGGCCGCACCCGGCGGGACACATCTGGCAGACCGTGGCGAAATACTGCGGCACGCCGTCTTGATAGCCGTCCGGCTGGTTGACGTAGGGCAGCGCGCGGTCGTTGTAGCCGCCATACGTGCCGAGCGCCTCGGCGTGGTAGATGCGGTCGTCGTAACGGCTCTGCGGGTGGCAGCCCGTCGCGGCGACCGCGCCGCCGATCACGGACAACTGAATGAATTTGCGCCGATTGATCTCGGTCATAAGGGTCAACGTCTCTAATAGTGACAGGTGTAGCAGTCCACGGCGGCCTGCTTGGGCTTGAACTTGGATTGGTACTGCCGGTGGCAGCTGATGCACCAGCTCATGGTCATCTCAATCGGCGCATACACGACGTACATGGAGCCGACGTTGCCGTGACAGGTCGCGCAGGCGACGCCCGCCGCGACATGGGACGAATGGACGAAATGCACGTAGTCCGGCATATGGTTGACCCGCACCCAGGGAATCGGTTCCTGCGCGAGATAATACTGCCGGACGCGGGCGATCTGCGGGTGCGTGATGGAGATGTTCTTGTGACAACCCCAGCAGACTTCGACGGGAGGATAGTTCGCGTAGCGCGAGACCGCTGCCGTCCAGTGACAGTAAGCGCAGGGGATGTGCAGCTCGTTGACATGGACGCGGTGGTAAAACGCGACGGGTTGCGTGGGGCCGGGGGACCCGACCCAGTTTGTCTTGCGCTCGTGCGACGTCTCCGGCCAGAACACGGACAGGACGACGGCGGCCAGCAGCAGGACACTCGCGACGGCAGACAGACGAATCAAAACGGCACGGCTCACGCCTGAATGTCCCTCAATCTAAAAATCAACACGGAGAACCGAACGGTGGGGCGCCCAAGTGGGCAACCGGCGGCACTCTGTTGTTCCCCGACTTTCTTCCCATCAAACCTGTCGCGCGCAAGAAAGTTTATGGCGCGGGCCGTGTGGGTATAACCGCAGGCGATGGCCCCCGAATATCTCCTCATCGTGTTCGGCCTCGTGCCGAGCCTTCTAGCCCTGGCAACGCTTTTTTATGCGCTGGCGCGGAGGCAGGGCCGCGCCTCCGACCAGGAGATGTTCACGGCGCTGGAGGACGAGGAGCCGGACTACACGGCTGGCCCCGTCACCCGACGGATTCCCGCCTTTCAAGCGGGCGGTTTTCTGTTGGCGCTGCTGGCGGTCTGCGGCGTCATCGGGTGGACCATCTTTGAAACGGTGCGTGTCTCGCAGCGCGTCGCCCAGAAAGCGGCCCTGCCTGCGCCGGCGCGAGCCGCCTCGGATGGGGGAGAGTGAGACAGGCAGCGTATGGCAATCTTTCAGGGCGGCGACAACTATTTTTGGTATTGGGTGGTCGTCGGGCTGACCGCGATGACCGGCCTGATCATCTGGTACTGGGTCCAGGTGGGCCGGGACCGCTCGCCGCGAAAGCAGCGCCGGGGGGAGGAGACGATTGAACGCTACGGCTCCATCGAGGAAGACCGGGCGCCCCTGCCGAAGTTTTTGATCTACACATTTATCGGCGTCGCGGTCTGGGCCGTCGGCTACGCGCTGTGGACAGGAATCATGGGCGTCGGCAATTAGACTGCTGGGAACGAGTGACATGAACATCGCCGCCAAGACCGAACACACACCGTCGCCATCGGCCGTGCCGTTCCGGGCCGAACACCACTACCGGGTGCAGATCATCCCCGCTGTTCTGTCCGGGACCGTCGGCGCCATTGTCCTGCTTGCCGCTTATTATTCGACGCTCGCCGCGCTCCCCGCGATCTACGCCTGGCCGACGACGACCTATCCTGTGTCCGCGTGGGCGCACCGCCTGGACATGGCGCAGTGGCTGGGGACGATCCCCTTCCCGCCGGTCCCGACGCCACTGACGTGGTGGGTGGGTCTGGCGATCTGGTTCGGCACGCTCGCAGGGTGCGGCTTGGTCTATGCGATTCTGCTGGCGTGGACGCTGCAGTCGTCTGACGCCGGCAAGGGAGCCGGCGTTGGGGTAGGACTGTGCCTGGCGCTCCTGGCGATGCTGACGCTGGCGCAGGGGTACCATCCCGCCGTGATGCGGAATGCGCTGCCGGATGTGGGGGTGTTGATGCTGGGGTGGAGCCTCTGGGCGCCAATCCAGATGCTCGTGATCTTTGTCCTTTACGGGTCTGTGCTGGGCGCGACTTATCAGCGGTTGACCCGGCAATAAAATCGGCACAAGATAAAGGGCGGAGCCTTCCGGCT
>CAZZVX010000466.1:0-3135 GCA_964657535.1 Armatimonadota bacterium
AAACCACAAAACGAACCTTGAACGACGGCTGGCGGGTGCGGGAAGTGCCGCCGCCCCATGTCGCCCCGCACAACCGACTGCCCTGGATGCCCGCGCAGGTGCCGGGACAGGTGCATCTGGACCTGATGCGCGCCGGAGTCATCCCCGACCCGTTCGCGCGGATGCACGAGCGCGGCGTCGCCTGGGTGGACGAGAGCGACTGGGTGTACGAAACGACGTTTCAAGTGGAAGACCCCGCGCCCGCGAACGCCTTCCTGCGCTTCAATGGCCTGGACACGCTGGCCGAGATCGAACTGAACGGCGAGCCGTTGGGCCGGACGGAGAATATGTACGTCCCCCACGAGTTCAGCGTCAATGGCCGCCTGCGGGCGGGCAAAGGCGACGCCGGGCGCAACACGCTGCGCGTCACGTTCCGGTCGGCGCTGCGGGTCGGGCGGGAGCGGCAGCGGGCGTGGAACGAGTCCGCCGAAACGCCGGTGGAGGAGCAGTGGGATGCCTGGTCGGCGCGCTCGTTCGTGCGCAAGGCGCAGTACATGTACGGCTGGGACTGGGGGCCGGTCCTGCTCGGCTGCGGCATCTGGCAGCCCGTCGAACTGATCTCCGTCCCGACGGCGCGTTTGGGCGACTGGAAATACGCTGTCGAGTTCACGGACGATGACAAAGCCGTTGTCACCGTCACGGCGACCGTGGAGCGCAGCCCGCACGCGCCCGACGCGCCGCTGCTGTTCTGCCCCGGCCTCAACGGGGCGGAAGACGACGTGCCGGGAGAGATCGCAGGCTTCCGGCCCCAAGACGTTCCGCCGGGCGGCGGGACGGTGACGGTCAGCGCCGCGACGACCATCACCGCGCCGGGCCGCTGGCAGCCGAACGGCCTGTACGCGCCGCAGGACCGGCCGCACCGCTACGACCTCCACCTGAGCCTGTACACGCCCGAACGCGAAGCGGTTGACTCCACGCAGGCCAAGATCGGCCTGCGGACGATTGAACTGGTCCGTGAGCCGGACGCCGACGGCAAAGGCGAGGGCTTCAAGTTCCGCGTCAACGGGCAGGACGTGTTCATCAAGGGCGCGAACTGGATCCCCAACGACTCGTTCCCGGCGCGGATCGCGGGCAATTTTGACCTGCAGCGGCGAGTCAAGCAGGCGGCGGACGCGGGCTTTAATATGCTGCGCATCTGGGGCGGCGGCCTGTACGAGAGCGAAGAGTTCTACGACCTGTGCGACGCCCTCGGCATCCTGGTCTGGCAGGATTTCCCCTACGCCTGCGCCTACTATCCCGACGAAGGCGGGTACGCCGAGGCCGCCCGCGCCGAAGCCGAAATCGCCGTCCGGCGCATCCGCAACCACGCCTCGCTCGCGCTCTGGTGCGGCAACAACGAGAACCTGACCATGTTCCAGGGGCCGTGGCACGGCATGACCTTGCCCCGCTACATCGGCGAGCATCTCTACGACGATATCCTGCCCGCCGTGCTGGCCGCCGAAGACCCCCAAACGCCCTACTGGCCGTCGTCGCCGTCCGGCGGGGACGACGCCAACTCGGCGGACTACGGCGACTGCCATAACTGGGACGTCTGGCACGGGCGCGGCGACTGGACGCACTACACCGAGAACGACTGCCGCTTCTGCTCCGAGTTCGGCTTCGCGGCCTCCTGCAGCCTGGCCGCGTGGGACACCGTGCTGGACGCCGAAGACGCCCACCCGCACTCCAACGCCGTCCAGTGGCACGACAAGACCCGCAAGGGCTACGACACCTACCTCGGCTACACGGCCCTGCACTTCCCGGAAGCCCAGACGCTGGAAGACCTGGTCTATTTCACGCAGCTCAATCAGGCCGAGGCGCTCAAGTACGGCATCGAACACTACCGGCGGCGCAAGGGCCGCTGCTGGGGGACGCTGTTCTGGCAGTTCAACGACTGCTGGCCCGTCCAGTCCTGGGCCGTCATAGACTCCCTGGGCGAGCCGAAGGCGGCGTACTATGCGTCCAAGAAGTTCTACGCGCCCGTGCTGCTCTCGCTCGTCCGAGACGGCGAGACCGTGACGGCCCATTTGGTCAACGACTTCCCGCACGCCGTCGAGGGATCGCTGACGCTGGCCCTGGAGTCCGTGGACGGCGGCGGGCCGCTCCAAACCGAGACGCATTCCGCCGCCATCGGCCCGAACGGGGCCGCGCCCGTGGCGACGTTCGATTTGGCCGCCGCGCGGGGCCGCGAGCGCGCGGTGTACGTCTACGCGCGTTTCGACCCCGGCACGGACGGCGCTCCCGTCGAGAATTTTCTTCTGCTCGCCGAGCCGAAGGACCTGCGCCTGTCCGACCCCGGCCTGACCTGGGCGGTCGAGGCGCGGGGCGCGCGCCAGTACGCCGTCACGCTCACCGCCCGCCGCTTCGCCCCCTCTGTGTGGCTGCGCCGCCTGGACAACGTCCCCCTCGACCTGTCCGACAACTTCTTCCACGTGCGCCCCGGCGAGACCCGCGCGGTGATCGTCGCCGCCCCGGACGACGTCAACGGGGCGGACGCCCTGCGCGGCCTGCTCGCCGTAAGAACACTGTGAATCTGCGCGGAAACATGGCATAATCACCAGGGTTTCGTCAGTATGCAGAAACAGCCGGAGAGTCAGACAGGGATACAGGGGAGGCCGTCGAAGGCCGCCGGCGGCGCGGGGGCGCTGTGCCTGGCGCTGGGGCTGGTCGTCCTGTACGGCTGGTACGCGCACAACCTGATGCTTCTGCACATCATCCCCAGCTGGGTCGCCATGGCCTACAACACTGCCCTGGGCTTTCTGCTGACGGGCGCGGGGCTGCTGGCGGTCAACAGCCGCAGGCCGAGCCTGCAGCCCCTGGTCCGGCTCGCGGCGGCTTACGGGCTGGCGATGGGCCTGCTGACGCTGGCCGAGTACGCCTGCGGCCTCAACCTCCACGTTGACGAACTGTTCATGCGCGCCTACACGCGGGCGGGCGTCACGCACCCGGGGCGACTGTCCGCCAGCACGGCGCTGTGCCTGGCGCTGGCCGGGCTGGCGCTGGCCGTCATGCAGTCCCGGCGCCGGCGGCGCGGGGCCGTGATCGGGCTGCTGGGGTCGCTGATCGTCGGGCTGGGCGTGGTGGCGCTGTCGGGGTACTGGACGGGCATCTTCCTCG
>CAZZVX010000467.1:0-3124 GCA_964657535.1 Armatimonadota bacterium
GTCCGCGATGATCGTCACAATCACGCCCTGCGCGTCCCGGCATGTCAGCTTGAACGCGCCGCCGTCGTTGTAGAGTTCCTCTTCAGACTTCCAGCACATCCCGTCGCGCTTCTGGCGCTCGGTCGCGTACTCCCACTGCGGCAGGCCCGCCGCCCGCTTGGTCACTGTCACTAAATGCGGGGCCAAGATCACGCAGCCCGTGTGGCCGGTCCAATGCTCCGTATCTAATCCCGAATCGTTCTCCGGCAGGTGCGGGTCGCCCGCGTTGCCGAAGATGCTTTCGACGAAGTCCAGATTGCCGACGAGATTCCCCGGCGCAAAGAAGCGCACTTCCATCGCCTTTTCCGGCGTGAAGCCCGGCACGGCGGGGCAGACGAGCGGGCGCAGCAGCAGCGAGACGTGCAGCGCGGCTTCCTTGCGCCGGCCCGCCGTGAACGGCAGCCGCATCATCGCGTCGGGCGGCGTCAGCGCCAGGCGCAGCATCGTCCCGAACACGGCTTTCGGCACGGCCTTCTTGTCGTCGGGGATCGGCAGCCCGCCCTCGGCGACATGAAAGATGCCCTCGGTCGTCCGCCGGTCGCTCTTGGGGTTGTGCAGCACCCCCTGTTTGAGCCGATAGGAACTGACGATGTCGGAAACGAACTTGTCCTCGGTCGGCGGCAGCGAGAGCGCCCGCGCCAGCCCGTGCCGGTCCAGCACGAACGTCCGTGTCGGCAGTCTCACGCTCTGCCCCGTTTCGGTCAGATACCCGTTCAGGTAGTCTTGGATTCGCTGGTCCGCCGGGCAGAGGTAGTCCGCCAAAATTCGGTCCGTCTCCCGGTGGTACGCCAGCAGCGCCCTCGTGATCTCGTCAAACTCCGAGTCCATGCCGACGGTCGGACAGCCCAGGGCCGCCAGTTTCAGGTTGATGTACTGCACGACCTTCGGGTCCGACCCCGACGCCGCGTTCAGGCCGATGCGTTTTGCCAGGTCCATGTCACTGTTTCTCCGTTTTTCATGATCGGTGGAAGCCGTGCGGCTTTGCCGGCATTCAAGTCATCGGCGACCCGGTTCTGATCGAGAAGGTTGATCTTTATGGTAGTTCACGTGTCGCAGTCAGGGAGCGTCCTTGTGACGCTCGCCAATTCGACCGGACGCCCCGTTCATTCGACGGAGAGCCTGCCGTTTCCTTCCCGGTGTCGGGTACAATTTGGTTATGCGCCTTGTTTTGGACCCGTCTGAGGACGCCGCACATGGCGATTGGCTGCGGACGGCGCCGGGGGCCTACGAGTGGTGGTATTTTGACGCACTTTCCGGTGACGGGGAATGGGCATTGACCTGTATCTGGTTCCTCGGCAATCCTTTCTCGCCCTATTACCGTCTGGCCGCAAGGCACCAACCGGCAGACCCTTACGCCCACAACGCCCTGTTTTTCGCCCTGTATCGTCAAGGCCGACTTTATGCCTACCATTTCACTCGCTTTCCCCGCGCGTTGGTTTGTGCCGACGAGACGCGCCCGGCCACGCTGCGCTTCGGTCCCAATGTTCTTTCGTGCGCCGATGGTCACTACCGTCTGCAACTCACGGACGAGAACGCCAACCGCCGAACCCTGACCGCCGACCTGACATTCGCCGCTCCCCGTCTTTCTGCTCCCCCCTCTCCCGTTCTTGGGGGAGGGGCCGGGGGTGGGGGCAACGGGGCCGGGGGCAGGGGCGACCATTTCTGGCTGCCTGCTGCTCCGGTGTGCCGTGTGCGCGGGCGGATCGAGCTGCGCGAAGCGCAGAACCCCGGCGCGGAGGCCATCGCGTTCGACGGGGACGGCTACCACGACCACAACTGGGGGACGCTGCCGTTCGCGGCGGACATCCGGGACTGGTACTGGGCGCGCGTCGGCCTCGGCGACGGGAAAGCGCTCCTTCTTTACCACGTGCAGTACCACCACGCGCAGCGGCCCGTCAGCCATCTGCTTCAGTTCGACGGCGGCCGGTTGGTCCTGCACGACGACCAGGCGCAGGTGACGCTGCGCCGCCGGCGCATCAACGGGTTCGGGACAGTCTACGCCACGCGCCTTCAGGTGCAGAGCGGGGAAACGACGGCGGAGTTCCACTTGGGCGCGCGTCTGGACTCGGCGCCGTTTTATGTCCGCACGCTCTGCCGCGCCTCAGTCACGGAACGGGGAACGGTCACACACGGCGCGGGGGTGGGGGAATACTTCCGGCCCCGGATGCTGTCCGGCGCGATTGTCGCGTCGGCGATGAAGGCGCGCATCGTGGAGCGATGAGGAACCCGGTCTACGCCATCGTCGCCGTGCGGACGCTGCAAGTCAGCCTGCTCTCGCTGGCCGCGCACGGACTGCTTCGTTGGCCGCTGACCGGCCCCCACGCGCTCGGCCTCGTCGTCACGCCCTTGCTCTGTCTCTACTTCGTCTTCGTCTTCGTCGCGCCCTGGTCGTGGGGCTTGCCCATCCTCACCCGGCTGCAAACACGGGAGAACGTCATTGCCCTCACGTTCGATGACGGCCCCAGCCCTGAAACGACGCCGCTGATTTTAGATACCCTGCAGGCGTATGGCGTCAAGGCGACGTTCTTCGTGCTGGGCGAACTCGTGGAACTGTCGCCCGACCTCCTGCGGCGCATCGCAGACGAAGGGCATGAGATCGGATTGCACGGCTACGCCCATCGCGCGCTGACGCTGGCCTCCGGGCGGGCCGTCCGGCACGAACTGGGCCACGCCGCCCGCGCCGTCCGCGCCGCCGCCCCCCACTGCCCCGCGCCGGTCTGGTTCCGTCCGCCGCACGGCTTCAAGACGCTGACCCTGCCCTGGCTCGCGCGCCGCTGCGGGTACCGCCTCGCCGCTTGGTCCCTCGACCCCGGCGACTACCGGCCCCAGACCGCCGAACAGCTCGCCGCCGCTTTTCTCCGTCGGCGCCGGCCGGGCGCGGTCGCCCTGCTGCACGACGGCCCCGGAAACTCCGTCACCGCCCAGGCGCTGCCGCTGATTCTGTCGGCCCTCGCGCAGCATGGCTATCGCTGCGTCACACTGGGATACTCCCTCCCGACGGAATAGTTCCTCCGCCCGCCTCCAGGACGCCCAGCGCCGCGCCCAAAACCGCGACGACTAACGCCCCCTTCACCCGCCCCCAAAG
>CAZZVX010000468.1:0-3117 GCA_964657535.1 Armatimonadota bacterium
CGGAAAGACACGGACGGCGGCGTTGACATGGCGAGCAAACCTTTCTCGGTGACGAACAGTAGTGCTGAGTTCGGGTCTTGCGGGATGCGCCGGGAAATCTTCGCTTAAACAACAGGCGGAAATTTGCGGGGTTGGGCGTAGTATAACATGGATTTGGGAATCGGGCAAGGGGCGGAAAAGAATTTTTCGGATACAGGAGGCCCCCTATCCGGCTTCGCCACCTTTCCCCCATCGGAAAGGGAGAAAGGCCAATAACTATGGGACTGTGCCTCTTGGTGGTGGGGCCAGGATTTTTCTGTCAAGCCGCAACAGCCAATTTTAGGGCAGGATGTCGCTCCAAAGAAGGGCGGGAGCCAAACTTGCAAAGTGCCGGGCGTTTTCCGTGGCGATGATTGGACCGGACAAGGCGAAAACCGTTGGCACGCGGCGGCAGGCTTGGGCAGCGATCAGAATATCGCCATCCAGCGCTTCGGGCGGGGCCGTCACATGACCGGACTGACGCGCCTGCGCCCACATCTGTGCCGCCAGCCGGACATCCGGCGTGGTCAAGGGCAGGTAACGATCCGGCTCGGCAGCAATGAAAACATCCAGGCGGCGGACGCTCGCCGTTTTGCCGGCACGGAGCAGTTCGCGGCGCACCTCGTAGTCCGCGATCTCCAGCACATAGAAGCGCGAGCCGAGGTTCTCCAATGCCGTGTACCAGGCCTTGCAGGCGTCGCTGAGGGCGTGGCCGGTCTTCTGCGTCAGCAGACTGAGCGGCGAGGTGTCCAGCACGATAGCCAGAGGGGCAATGATGGTCACGAAGCCGCCTCGGTCGGCTCCTCTCCGAGCAGCGTCTGAAAATCCGTCCGCCCTTCCAAGTTCAGCCGGCTTTGGCGCAGAGCGGCCTGGAGTTCGTCGCCTTCCTGCTGGCGGCGGACGATCTCTTTCGGGTCGCTAGTCTGGTCTTCCTTGGCCCAAGCCGCGAACAAAGTCTGAGTGGGACTGAGGGGCTTTTCGCCGGTCGCCAAATCGGACGGCGGCGAGGGGAAAAGACGGCGCAGTCCGTCCAGTACAAGGCGTTCGGGAGTCGTGCCTTCGCGCCGAGCCTGCTGCGCCAGCGCTCCCTCAACATCAGGGGGAATGTCAAGTGTCAAGGTCATCTTCCTCTCAGCGCGATTATACCTTTCGCCATGAGGCTTTCGTTCTTTTGATGAGGCCGTTTGCTCGTTTCGCAGGGCGGCCAGACTACGCTTTGGTCAGCGTGACGGAGCGCAGGGCGATGCCTTTCCAGGGCGGCGCGGCCTGCGGCTTGACGGTCAGCGTCTGCCGGCCAGACTGGGCGAAGGTGAACGCGCCGAGCGGCGCGTCGGCGAACGTGTCCCAGCCGCCGGTGGAGGCGGTCGTGCCGGGCAGCGACTGGCCCGCCGTCTCCACGGTGTAGCCGCTGCCGGTCGAGCCGGGGTCGCAGGCGGCGTTGACCGTGACGGCGTACTTGCCGGGCGTTGTCACGTCGAAGTCCCACGAGACGGTGTCGCTCGCGTTGCCCCAGTAGCCGATGTCGTCAACGCCGGCTTTGGTCTCGATTTGCGGCGAATCGCCGTGCAGCACGGCTTTGCCGGCGTTCAGGACAATAGCGCCGTTTGCCTGCGGCTCGATCACGATGGCCGCCGTCGTCACGGGGACGGGCGTGAGGCCCGGCCCCATGATCTGGAGGCCGTAAACGTAATCGCACGGCTTCTGCGCGGGAAGCGTGGCGACCAGGCCATCGGCGGTCTGAGTCCAGGCCAGTCTACCGGGATAGCCCAGCAGTTTCACGTCCTGCACCCGGCCCGCGCCCTGCGCGAGCGAGCGGACCGTCAACTTGCCGTCGTCCGGCCAGGCCATGGCGAAAGCGTACAGGGCGTCGCCTTTCTGCATGAAGCGGAAGTCCTGGGACGTGTACCGGCGGTTGCTCTCGTTGAAGCCCTGCGCGTGCGTGGCCGGGCCGCTCCCGGCAGGCCCCTCCACAGCGACCGCCCAGGGGCGCGTGCCGTAGATGCCGCCGCTGTTGACATCCATCCACTTCGTGAAGCCGGCCAGGAAGGCCAACTCGTCCGAGTCGGGCAGCCCGCTGCCGGGCAACGGGATGTTGAGCATCAGGTTGCCGTTCTTGCTGACGATGTCCACCAGCATATGCGCGACCTGGTCAGGCGTTTTGTAGCCGTGGCGGTGGAACAGGTTGATGTCGTAGTGCCAGTTGCCGATGCAGGTGTCGGTCTGCCAGGGCAGCGGCTCAATCTGATTGCTGACGCCGCGCTCCAAATCCATCACCATGCACTTGCGCTGCTGCTCGTTCAAGATTTTGCCGTTCACGACGGCTTCCAATTTTCCCTTGTGCCGCTGCATATTGGTGTTGTACAGATGGGCGGCGATGCGCAGGCCGACATCGCTGATGGGGTACAGCGGCAGCACGGTGTCGTCGAAGTAGACCTGGTCGGGGTGATACTTGTCAATCAGCTCGATAATACGACGGTAGAACTTCTGGACATACGCCGCGCTGGGCAGGTCGCCGCGCCCGTTGTTGTTCCAATCCCACTCCAGGCCCATCGGCGCGTGCGCCTGGGCGTAGAGTTCCTGCGGATCGAGGCCGTCCCACCACTGGCCTTTGCCGTCGGCTTTGGTCAGATGGCCGTCGTAAGGGACGCCCGCAAGCGGGCCGCTCTTGTCCGCGCCCTGCGAGGTCTCGTACCACGACCAGGCGTGGGCGGCGTGGACGCTGACAGCGAAATGCAGGCCCGCCGCCCGCGCGGCCTTCTCCCAGCCGCCGACCAGGTCTTTTCGGGGGCCGAGCGCGACGCTGTTCCAGGGCTGATAGGTTGAAGCGTAGTTGTCGAAGTTGTCGTGGTGGTTGGCGAGGCACATGAAGTACTTGGCCCCGGCGGCCTTGTACAGACGGAGGAGATGCTCCGGGTCCCAGCTTTCGGCTTTCCAGCTGTGAATGACTTCCTTGAAACCGGCCTTTGACGGGTGGCCGTAGTGGTCGCACTGGTATAGGTAGTCGTGGTTCCCTTCCTGGTACATTTGACGACCGTACCAGTCGCCCTGGCCGGGCTGACACTGCGGCCCCCAGTGCGCCCAGATGCCGAACTTGGCGTC
>CAZZVX010000469.1:0-3114 GCA_964657535.1 Armatimonadota bacterium
CTCCCGCTTCGGGAGGACCCTGTGACCGAGGGACGAGGGAACAAGGCGGTGGGCTTCCGGGCGAACAAGGTGGCGGGCCATCCGCCCCGCACCGGCCTGGAACTCATCACTGAGAATCGGATACTGCTGCTGCTGTGGCGGGCGTACACGCAGCGGCTGACCCCGGCGGGGCAGTGGCTGATCGCGCCGACGGTTCTGTTCGGGATGTGGGGGTCCACGTCGCTGGACAACCAGATCCATGTGGCGTGTCTGTACGCGCTGGCGGTTTGGGCGGTCGCCGTGCTGTGTCTGCCGATTGCCAGGCCGCGCGTGACGCTGACGGCGCGGCACGCGGACCGGCTTTCGGCGGGGCAGACGCTGCCGGTCGAGATCATCGCGACGCCGAAGGGACGCCGGACGCCGGGTGATGTGTTTGTGATGCCTCATCGCCTGCCGCCGGGCGTGGAGTCGGCCCAGCCGCAGGGGACGCCGGTCCCGCAGGCCGGGAAAGACCAGACGGCCACGGTGGCGCTCAACTTGCGCTGTCCCCGGCGCGGCGTCTATGAATTGCGCGGCTGGCGCGTGTCGTCGGATTTCCCGTTTGGGCTGCTCAATGCCTATCAAATCTTTTGGGAGCGGCGGAGGCTGCTCGTGTACCCGCAGTTCACGCCGCTGAATCGGCTTCAGATCGCGCCGGGGCAGCGGTACCAGCCCGGCGGGGTCGCGCTGGCGTCCAACCTCGGCGAGTCGCTGGAGTTTATCGGCAGCCGGCCCTTTCGGGAGGGCGACAGCGTCCGCGACATTGACTGGACGGCGACGGCGCGCTTGGACCAGGTCATTGTGCGCGAATACCGGCAGGAGTATTTCCACCGGGTGGCGATTATTCTAGACACGTTCCTGCCGTCAGCGGCGCCTGGGGCGCGGCGGGAGGATTTCGAGCGCGCCGTCAGCATCGCCGCCGCCATCAGTGACGCGATGGCGCGGCAGGAGTTTTTGGTGGATTTATTCGCCGCCGGGCCGGACGTGTATCACCTGTCGGCGGGGCGCAGTCTGGCCTATGTGGACGAGATTTTGGAGATCCTGGCCTGTGTCGAGCCGAGCGGCGGAGCGCCGTTCGCGTCGCTGGAGCCGGAGATTGACGAAGGCTTGGCGCAGATCACGACGATTGTCTGCGTCTTTCTGGACTGGGACGACGCCCGGCGCAGGTTCACGCAGCGACTGGCGCGGGACGGCGCGGCCCTGAAAGTCGTGGTCGTCCGGGACGACGCGCCGACGCTCGACCCGCGCCGCGAAGGCGCGTGGGGGCCGATCCGCACCGTCTCCCGCGCGGACTGGGAACGGGGGGTGCGCGAGCTGTGAGCGCCGAAACTGCGCCCGTCCCGCCCTGGCCGACGACCCTGGCCGCGCTGCTGGCGCTGGCCCTGTTTTCGGTCGCGGGCGGCTTTTCCCTGGTCATGGCGCTGCTCGCCGTTGGGCTGTTGGCCGTTTACGCCGTCCCGGCGCGGCTGACGCGGGCGACCCGTCCGATCTGGGTCGCGCGATCAGCGCTGTTCGGGGTCGTGCTGGCGCTCAACGCGGGCCATCAGACGCAGCTCACGGACACGTGGATGACGGCGGCGGGTCTGGACCGGTTCGTGCCGCTGCTGGCGGCGGAGATGGTCATCCGCGCCTGGTCCACCCCGACGGGGTCCCGTCAGATGCTGCTGCTGTCCGGGTTTGTCGTGCTGGGCGGGTGCAGCACGCCCGACGACCGCATCGGCTTGTACTTTATCCCGGCCTATTTCGTCGCCGTCATCCTCGCCCTGCGCGCCGACCGGCCCCGGCGCTTGGGGGCGAATAGGACGGGGCGTGTCTGGCACGTCTTGGCCGTGCTCCTCGCGCTGGGGATGGGGGCGGGGGCGCGCTGGGGCTTCATCGTCTACCGGGAGCAGATCATGGCCCTCGGCGGGCAGGCGTTCGCCGCCGCGCCGCACCGGGCGGACGCGGAAGTGAGCGGCATCGAGAAAGACCCGCAGCTCGGCCCGACGTTCGATTCGCCCGGCTCGTCGTCGCGCATCTATCGCATCGTGGGTGGCCTGCCCGACCCGCACCTGCGCGGCATGGCCTTCGACACGTACCATCGCGGCGGCTGGAGGCCGACGCTGGAGGACCGCCATTTTGACGCCGTGACGGCGGCGCAGTTGGCCGCGCCCGCGCCCGGACCGCACGCCCGTTTCACCCGGCTGGCCGATGACGACGGCATGATCAGCGCCCCGCTGGTCAGCGCCGGGCTGAGCCTGGGCGCGGACGCGGCGGCCACTTGGGCGCCGGGCGCCGGCGGGCCGCTGCGCCTGGAAACGGACGGGCCGCTTTCTTACGAAGCGGTCTTTGCGCCGGACGAAAACCATCAGGGGCCGCTGGCCGCGCCGCCCGACCCCGCCGAGCGCGCCCGCTGCCTTGTTGTCCCGCCGGAGATTGACCCGCGCCTGCGCGCGCTGGCCCGAACCATCGCCGGGCGTCTGCCGACCCCGATGCAGAAGGCCGATGCCGTCCAGGACTATCTGCTCACGCACAACGCCTACAGTTACGCGGCCCGGCCCGGCCCCGGCGACGCCGTCTCGGACTTCGTGCTGAACCACCGCTCCGGCCACTGCGAATTCTTCGCGTCTTCGGCGACGATTATGCTGCGCTGCGTCGGGGTGCCGACGCGCTACGTGATCGGCTACTACGCCCACGAGAGCGACGGGCCGGGCCGGACAGTGGTGCGCGGGCAGGACGCCCACGCCTGGGCCGAGAGCTGGATCGAGGGCGTCGGCTGGGTGACGGTGGACGCCACGCCCGGCAACGGCCGCCCGTCCGCGACCGCCAAAACGCCGTTCTGGTGGAAACTCCGCGACCGCTGGCAGGACTTCGCGCTGGCTGTCCAGCAGGGTCTGTCGGCCGGTCAAAGATTGGCCGTGATCGCGGGCCTGGCCGCTGTCCTGCTTGGCTCCACGCTGTTCCGCGCCCGGCGTCGCCGTCGCCGCGCCGAAAGCGATTTCGCGTATGCCCTGCCGCCGGGCGCGCTGCCCGACCTGGCCGCCCGCTTTGAGACGCTGCTGGCCCGGCGCGGCGCTCCCTGCCCGGCGGACACGCCCTGGCAGGAGCATCTGGCGG
>CAZZVX010000470.1:0-1173 GCA_964657535.1 Armatimonadota bacterium
TGCGACGCCGGCCCGACCGCTTTCAGGGGTTCGCCACGCTGCCCACGCCTGCGCCGGACGAAGCGGCGCGCGAACTGGAGCGCGCCGTCCGCGAACTCGGCCTCAATGGAGCGATGCTCAATGGCCGCACCCGCGACCGCAATTTGGACCATCCCGATTTCCTGCCGATCTTCGAGGCGGCGGCGGCGCTGCGCGTGCCGCTCTACATTCACCCGCAGTCGCCGCGTCCGGCGGTGAGCGAGGCCTATTACAGCGGGTTCGGGGACAAGTTGGACGGGATATTTGCCAACCCCGGCATCGGCTGGCACTGCGGCTGGTGCTGTCAGGCATCTTTGATCGTTTCCCCGACCTCCAGCTGATCCTGGGTCACTGGGGCGAAGTGGTGCTGTTTTATCTGGACCGGATTGATCAAATGCTTTCGGCACAGGCGCGGCAGGCGACCGGGCTGCAGCGGCCCATCCCAGAGTATTTCCAGACCAACATCTCGGTGACGCCCAGTGGCCTTTTCAGCCGGCGTCATCTCCGCTGGGCGCGTGAAGTGCTGGGCGTGGAGCGCATCCTGTTTGCCGTGGATTACCCATACCTGCTCGCGCCGGACGGCGAAGCGCGCCGGTTCGTGGAGATGGCGGACCTGAGCGACGCAGAGCAAAATGCCATCGCGCACGGCAACTGGGAGCGAATGTGCGCGGCGATCCGGCGCTAAACAGTGCCGGACAATCAAGATAAGGAGATACACATGAAGGTTTTTCTGACCGGAGCGACGGGCTTTATCGGCTCGGCCATTGTCCCCGAACTGATCGGGGCGGGACATCAAGTACTGGGGCTGACGCGGTCGGAGGCGGGCGCTCAGTCTCTGATCGCCGCCGGAGCCGAGGCGTATCGCGGCGACCTGGAAGACCTGGACAGTCTGCGGCGCGGCGCAGCCCTGGCGGACGGCGTGATTCACTGTGCTTTTGACCACGACTTTTCCAACTTCGTGGCGAACACCGAGAAAGACCGGCGCGTGATTGAAGCGATGGGTGCCGTGCTGGCCGGTTCCGACCGCCCGCTGGTCATCACCTCCGGGACGGGAATGGGCGTCGCGGCGCCGGGTCAGCCCGCGACCGAAGACGTTTTCAATCCCGACCAGCCCAATCCCCGCAAGGCTTCGGAACTCGCGGGGGCTGCCGTGGC
>CAZZVX010000470.1:1183-3057 GCA_964657535.1 Armatimonadota bacterium
ATGACCCATTCACGCAGGGCCTCATCACCCCCTTGATCCAGATAACTCGTGAGAAAGGCGTCTCGGCGTTTGTGGGGGATGGACAAAACCGCTGGCCGGCGGTGCATCGCCTGGATGCCGCGCGTCTTTTCCGGCTCGCATTGGAGAAGCAGGCCGCAGGCAGCCGATACCATGCAGTCGCAGAAGAGGGAGTCGCGATGAAAGAGATTGCAGACGTGATTGGCCGAGGCCTGAACGTGCCGGTGGTCAGCCTGTCTCCCGAAGAAGCGGCCGCGCATTTCGGCTGGCTCAGCGACTTTGCGGGGCTGGATATGCCGGCGTCCAGCGCGCTCACGCAGAAACGGCTGGGGTGGCATCCGACCGGCCCAGAGTTGATTGCCGATCTGGAACAGGGGCGTTATTTGGACGCCTGAACGAACCCTATAAGGAGATCAAGATGAAAGTTTTCGTAACAGGAGCGACGGGCTTTATCGGCTCGGCGGTTGTCAAAGAACTGCTGGGCGCAGGCCACACCGTGCTGGGCTTGGCGCGTTCGGATGAGGGCGCGGACGCTCTGACGCAGATGGGCGCGGACGTTCACCGGGGCAGTTTAGAGGACGCCGATAGCCTGGCGGCGGGGGCGCGGGCGTGCGACGGCGTGGCCCACCTGGCGTTTAACCATGGCTTTGGCACGACCCCGATTGATGTCGCCGCCGGGATGGACCGGTGTGCAGTGGAGGTTATGACCAGCGCGCTGGAAGGCACGGACAAGCCCTTCGTCCTGACGTCGGGGACGATGCTGCTTGCCTTCACTTTCGGGCCGGACCACACCGGCACGGAAGAAGAAATGCCTGCGGCCACTCTGCCGCGTGTGGCGTCTGAGGAGGAGGCGCTGGCCGCCGCCGGTCGCGGCGTGCGCTCCAGCATCGTGCGGTTGTCGCCCACCGTCCACGGCGCGGGCGACCACGGCTTCGTGCCGATGCTGATTGACATTGCCCGCAAGACGGGCGTGGCGGTTTATGTGGGCGACGGCGCGAACCGCTGGCCCGCCGTGCATCGATTGGACGCGGCGCGTTTGTTCCGTCTGGCGCTGGAGCAGGCCGCTCCCGGTACGCGCCTGCACGGGGTCGCCGAGGAAGGCGTGCCGATGCGCGCCATCGCCGAGACGATTGGGGCGGGCCTGGGCGTCCCTGTCAAAAGCATCCCGGCGGACGAGGCGCAGGCGCATTTCGGCTGGCTGGCGATGTTCGTCAGCGCGGACAACCCGACTTCCAGCGCCCGGACCCGTGCGTCGCTGAAGTGGGAGCCGCAGGGGCCAGAACTGCTTGCGGATATGCGTGACAATGGGCACTTCGCATGATGCGAAAAGGTTCGCTGGCTCTGACCGTCTGGGAGGCAGCCAATCATCTATGAAAACAGTTTTGGTTATCGGCGCGTCGGGCTTTGTGGGAAGGCATCTGAGCAAAGCGCTGCTTGCAGAAGGATACGCAGTCCGTTGCCTGGCGCGTGACCCGGCTAAGATTGAAGACCTGGCGACGCTCGGCTGCGAAGTGGTCAAAGGCGACGTTTCTGATCTCGCGTCTCTGAAGCGAGCGCTGGACTCCGTCCAGGCCGTCTACGTCTCCATACACACGCTGTCACCCCAACCGGCCAGTACGGCAGGCCAGCGCTTTATGGCGGTAGAGTTGAATGGATTACAGAACATCGTCGCGGCCTGCGCGTCGCAGGACGTGCATCGCCTGATTTCTGTCACTTCGCTCGGCATCGCGCCTGATGCCGCGAGCGAATGGCTGCGCGAGCGCTGGCGAGCCGAGCAGTTTCTGCTGGGGAGCGGCCTCCAAGTGACGGTGATCCGGCCCGGCATGATCGTCGGCGCGGGCGGGCGCGGCTTCGGG
>CAZZVX010000471.1:0-3047 GCA_964657535.1 Armatimonadota bacterium
CTTCTTCGCCCGCGAAGGCGGGCAGTCCGCTCATCGCCAGCCCAGGGGTTCAGCCCTGGGAACTGCGGGCGTCAGTTGTCGGTGGCGGCATTTGGGACGTCAGGCGGGGCCTGGGCCGTGTTCAGAACGCCGCTGTCTTTGACGGCCTGGGCGTAGTCCTGACCGAGCGTGACGGTCAGGGTCGGGTCGGGCGTCCAGCCCATCTTGTTGGGCTTGAGATGCTGATGGACAGGCACGGCGTCGGTGAGGCCGACCAGCGAGGCCACGTCCTGCGCGGCCTGCGGGTAAGCGACGCCGGTATCCACGAGGCGGCTGTGGGCGTAGGAGCCGGGCGGCGCAGGAGTCGTTCCTGCCGGGGAGTCGGTCAGTTCCACTTTGGGCGCGGGGGGCGCGGCGTTGCCGCCGTTGCGGACGTCGGTGTAGCCGTATGTTTTCAGCTGCCGGACGACACGATCCGCCAGGCCCGGCATTGTCGTCCCGTTGAGGACGACGACGGGGACCAGGCGGCGGGCGGCCTGGTCGTCGCCGCGAATCAGCCAGTCGGTGTAGGCTTTGGCTTTGACCATGTCCAGGCGATAGAACCATTCGCCGTGCGGGCCTCGGAAGTCGTCGCCGGTCAGGGAGGCGGTCTGGATGTCTTCGGGCTGGACGCCCCGGAAGATCATGGCGAGGTCGAGGAGCTGGGCGCGGGACATATCCGTGCGGATCGTGGACATCCCGACGTCCATTAAATGCGGGGCCTGGGTGACGTTGGCGAAGGACTTGGCCCGGTCCACCATGGCGCGCAGGAGGATGTGCTGCCGGGCCATGCGGCGGTCGTCGCCGTCTTCGACGGTCGGCTTCATGCCGGCGTCGGGGTGACGGTAGCGGGCGAAGCCGATGGCCTGGTCGCCGTCGAGGTGCTGGAGTCCGGGCATGAGGTCAATGCTGAGGTGGCCCCACTTGTCGTGGTAGTGCATCTCGTGCGGCACGTCCACGTCCACGCCGCCCAGGGCGTCCACCATCTTGCGGGTCGAGTCGATATTCAGAACTAAATAATGGTCGGCGCGGACGCCCAAGAGTTCGGCGACGGTGTCGATGGAGCGCTGGGGGCCGCCGGTCTCGAACGCCTCGTTGATCTTGAAGTAACGGTCGCGGGTGCCGGCGATGTGGGTGTAGGTGTCGCGGGGGATGGACAGCATGGAGACCTTTTTGCTGTCCAGGTCCAGGGAGAGCAGAAAGAGCGTGTCGGTGCGCGACCCCGTCGTGTAGACTTCGTCCTTGTCGGTCCAGTTGTCGTCGAGGCCCATGCACAGGATGTTGACGCGGTCCTGGCCGGGGAAGCCGGCGCGGGGGTCGGTGACGAGCTGGCCGAGGTCGGTGATGGCGGACGTGACGCTGCCGCTGCCGCCGCTGTGTTCGCCTTTGGCCTTCTGCAGTGACTTCAGGGCCGTCCCGACGCCCAGGGCGACAACGGCGAGGACGAGCAGTGCCAGCCCGGCCAGCGTCCGACGCAGGATTGTTTTGCCTTTGCTCACAGGCTTCTTAGAGGCGAATGTACTCAACGTGCTTCAGACCGCCAATCTCAGGGGGATGCCCCGGTCTTCGTAACTCGTGGGACGCGCCGGCAGGAGTTCGCCCGTGAAGCCCCAGAGGTGGGAGCGGACGGCCTTGACTTGAACGAGCTGGCCGTACAGGTCGCGTCCCGCCGGGAAGTTGATGGTCTTGCCCTGGCGGTTCAGGCCGGTCCACTTGTCGGGGTCTTTGGGGCTGCGGCCTTCGACCAAGACTTCGTAGACCTGCCCGACCTGGCTGACGTTGATCTCCTGTGTGATTCTATTTTGGATTTCAATGAGCCGCTTCAGGCGGATGAGTTTGTCGGCCTCAGAAATTTGGTCGTCGTAGATCGCCGCTTTGGTGCCTTCGCGGGGGGAGTAGGCGAACATGAACGCCGAGTCGTAGCGGGTCTCTTCCACGAAGCGCAGGGTGTTCTCCACTTCGTCGTCGGTCTCGCCGGGGAAGCCGAGCATGAGGTCGGTGGTCAGGGCGAGGCCGGGGACGCGGGTGCGGAGTTTATGCACAATCTCGCGGTACTGGTCCAATGTGTAGCCCCGGTGCATCCGTTTCAAGAGGTTGTCGTCGGCGACCTGGATGGGCAGGTGGACCTGCTCGCAGACTTTGGGCAGGGTGGCGATGGCCTCGATGACGTCGTCGTGGAAGTCCTTCGGGTACGGGGACGTGTAACGAATCCGCTCGATGCCTTCGATGTCGTTGAGGCGCGATAATAACTCGGCGAAGGAACACGGGTCGTCCAGGAACTTGCCGTAGGAGTTGACGGTCTGGCCGAGCAGCGTCACCTGTTTGGTGCCGAGGGAGGCGAGGCGCTCCACTTCCAGCACGATGTCGTCGGCGGGCCGGGAGCGCTCCTTGCCGCGCGTGATGGGGACGATGCAGAAGGTGCAGAACTTGTCGCAGCCGTAGGAGATGGAGACGAACGATTTGAGTTTGGGCATCGCGCCGCCCGTCATGCGCAGGGGGGTGGCCTTGTCGTGGCGGTCCTTGCGGTCGGGCAGGTCGGTGGCGACGATGGCGCGGCGCTCCTGCCGGACGCGCTCGACGAGGGCGGGCAGGCGGTCGATCTGTCCGGTGCCGATGACGAGGTCCACATAAGGGGCGCGGCGGCGGATTTCGGGGGCTTCCTTCTGGGCCATGCAGCCGCAGACGCCGATGACGAGGCCTGGGTTCTCGGCTTTGAGCAGGCGCAGTTCGCCGAGTTTGCTGTAGACCTTGCGTTCGGGCTTGGCGCGCACGGAGCAGGTGTTGAGCAGGATGACGCCGGCCTCTTCGGGGCGGGCGGCGGGGGTGTAGCCGTCGGCCTCGAGCATGAGGGCCATCTGGGCGGAGTCGTCCTCGTTCATCTGGCATCCCCAGGTGAGGACGGAGTAGCCGCCGCGTTTTGTTTGCACTTCTTCGGTCATTGGCAGTTATTATATCCTAGATTGGGGCGAAAGCGCAACAAGCCCACCTTCCTTGCTCCGCAGGTTCCTCCCGTTATGGGAGGACTCGGA
>CAZZVX010000472.1:0-3042 GCA_964657535.1 Armatimonadota bacterium
CACTCGGAAAGCAACGAAGGCCTTTGGGCGCACATCCGCGGCCTGAACGTGGTCATCCCCAGCACCGCCGAGGACGCCGCCGGGCTGCTCTGGACTGCCATTCACGGCAATGATCCCGTCTTGTTTTTACTGCCCAAACACATATTCCGCAAGCGGCTCCCGGCGACGGGGACCGTCGCGGCGCTGCCGCTCGGCCTGGCCGTCGTGCGCCGTCCCGGTCAAGACGTGACGCTGGTTTCGTGGGGAAACTGCCTGGAACTCGCTGAGGAAGCGGCGGCGCAGATGAACGATGAGGGCATCTCGGTCGAGATCATTGACTTGCGCTGTATCGCGCCCTGCGACTACGCGACGGTGGAGGAGTCCTTAAAAAAGACCGGGCGTTTGGTGGTCGTGCATGAGGACGCCCGCACGACGGGCTTCGGCCAGTGCCTGATTGCCGAGATGACCTCGCGCCCGCACATCTGGGATGTGTTTCTGTCCCCGCCGCAGCTCGTCGCCCGGCAGGATGTCCACATTCCCTACAATCCCGTGCTGGAATACGCCGTGCTGCCGGACTTGGCGCAGGTGCTGGCGGCAATCCGGGTGACGATGGGATGAAGGACTTTTTACAGGGGCCACCCGCCCGCTGCTAAAACACGCGCGGCCAAATCGCGGCGCAGATGCATGGGGTTGGGGATGGGACGTGGGAGTACGCTCAGGAGCATCTTGACCGACTCGGTCGCAAGTTCAGGCAGTGCGTCCAGGGCATAGTGCGCGGCGCGAACGGCCTCGTCCGTGTGATCGCGGGCGGCGATCTGGGCGAGCAGGAGGACCGTTTCGGCGTTGGGAGCGGCGGCGAGTTTGCGGCAGCGCAGTGCAACAGAGTCCAGGGCATAAGCGGCGCAGACGACATCGGCGATGGCCGCCGCGAGTTCCTGCGTTTGCAGAAGTTCACCGCCAAGCAACTCCGAGGCGCGAGCGAGCAGCAGAAGCGCCAAAGATTTGCAGGCGTGGGCAGAGGCCCCCACCCCCGGCCCCTCCCCCAAGAAGGGGAGAGGGGGGACGGAGGAGGAAAGAGAACGGGCGGTTTCCAGCAAGGGCAGGCGGCCCGCCTTGTCGCGACGCAGGAGGAGGTTGATAATAGCAAGGCGCACAATCTCATTCGCGCCTTCGCCGATGCGCAGCAGGCGCTGGTCGCGCCAGGCGCGGGCGACGGGGAACTTCTCCGTGTAGCCGTAGCCGCCGTGAATCTGGATGGCTTCGTCCGCCATTTGACTGTACGTTTCCGAGCCGATGACTTTCACGATGTTGCACTCGATGGCGAACTCCTCGGCGGCCCGATGGTAGCGGGCCGACGCATCGGGCGCGTCGGGAATGATAGGGTCGAAGCCGGTGTCCAGATCGCCTGCCAGTCGGTAAACCATGCTTTCCAGGGCGAACGTCCGGGCGGCCATCTCGGCGAATTTATGCTGCGCCAGGCCGAACTCGGAAAGCGCGTGGCCGAAAGCGCGGCGCTGTTGAGCATAACCGACGCAGACAGCAAGCAAATACTTCAAGCCGCCGACGGCCCCGGCCTCCAGCTTGAAGCGGCCCATGTTGAGGGCGCAGAAAGCCGCATACTGGCCTTTGCCGACCGGCAGGGCATTTTCGGCGGGAACCGAAACGTTGTCTAGAATGACGCGGCGGGTGGACGTGCCGCGCTGGCCGAGTTTGTTTTCTTCGGGGCCGAACGAGACGCCGGGAAAGTCGCGCTCCACGAGAAAGCCGGTGAATTTGTCGCCGTCCACCTGGGCGAAGACGGTGAAGAGTTGGGCAAACGCGGAGTTGGTGATCCAGGACTTCGCGCCGTTGAGGACGTAATGCGTCCCGTCCGGCGTCAACGTGGCGCGGGTCTGGGCGGCGAGCGCGTCCGAGCCGGAGTTGGCTTCGCTGAGGGCGAACGCACCGACCCATTCGCCCGTCGCCAGTTTGGGCAGGCAGCGCCGCATCTGCTCGTCCGTGCCGAAATACAGCAGCGGCAGGGTGGCGATCACCGTGTGGGCCTCGTGGGTCAGGGCGAACGACTGCTGGGGGTTGAGTTTTTCGGCGATCAAGGCGGCGGTTTTATTATTCAGGCCCATCCCTCCGTAGATTTCCGGCACGTCCGCACCGAGCAGGCCGAGCGACCCAGCGCGCTGCATCAACCGGTGCATCAGCGCGTGGTCGCCGTTTTCAATGCGCTCAACGTGCGGCAGCACTTCGGTGTGCAGAAATGTCTCCGCCGCGCGTCCGATGAGTCGGTCTTCCGGGCAGAACTCTTCGGGAACGAAGACGGCGGCTGGGTCGGTTTCACGCACCAAAAACGCGCCTCCGATGGCAAAATCAGTGTGCACCATAATGATTGCTATTGTACCAGTTCCGGCGGGGAAAGGAGCACGGATTGGACACGCTTGAAACACAGGTAGATACTGGGTCGCCCACGTTCCGCGAGAACAGCGCGCATCATCGGCGGCTGGCGCAGGAACTTCAGGAACGGACGGCGCAAGTGCGACAGGGCGGCGCGGAAGGCGTCGCCAAGCACCGGGCGCGCGGCAAGACGACGGCGCGGGAGCGTATCAACGCCGTGCTTGATCCCGGATCGCCATTTTTGGAATTTTCCGCGCTGGCCGCCTGGGAGATGTATGACGGCGAAGCGCCAAGCGCGGGCATGGTGACGGGGATTGGCCCAGTTCACGGGCAGGAATGCGTCATTGTCGCCAACGATGCCACGGTCAAGGGCGGCACCTACTTTCCCTTGACGGTCAAGAAGCATCTGCGGGCGCAGGAGATCGCGCAGGAGAATTTCCTTCCCTGCATCTACTTGATAGACTCAGGCGGCGCGTACCTGCCCCTTCAGTCGGAAGTCTTCCCGGACCGTGACCACTTCGGGCGCATTTTCTACAATCAGGCCCGGATGTCCGCGCTCGGTATCCCGCAGATCGCCTGCGTGCTGGGAAGCTGCACGGCGGGCGGCGCGTATGTCCCCGCCATGTCCGACCAGACGGTGATCGTCAAAGGCCACGGCACGATCTTTCTGGGCGGGCC
>CAZZVX010000473.1:0-3027 GCA_964657535.1 Armatimonadota bacterium
AAGGGGAACGGGTCAGTTAACATTTCGGCGTCTCGACGCCAGGGTGACGACGGCTCCCGCCAGCGGCCAGCCCACTCGCCAATGACGGCGACGACCTCGGCCTGCGTGACGGTGCGGCGCAGTTCCGCCTGAGAGCGGCGCAGGGCGCGGCAGGCGTCGGTGATCGTGTCTACGGTGACGTCGCCCACAGATCCTCCACGGTGAGCGAGCAGCCGCGCACTTCGGCATCGGGGGCGCGACCGTGCAGGGTGAAGCCGTCGTCGGTGATCGTCCCCATGTCCTGGGTCTGCAGGGCGAGGACAGAGTTGAAGTTCGCCAGGTCGTAATGACGCAACAGGCCGGGCGTGCCGGGCGCGGCGTCTTCGCCGGTGAGGGGGTCAATGGCGCGGGTGCGGACCCAGTGCGGGCCGCGCTTGACGGGGTCGAGGCCGCGCCCGTAGAACTGGGAGGCCATCTCGCTCATGCCGTACTCGCTGAAACAGTGATTGAGAGGCACGCCCAATCGGGTCTCGAACAGGCCGTAGAGTTCTTCGCGCGGGACTTCGCGGGTGCGCCCTTTGAAGCCGCCGGTTTCGATGACGAGGCTATTGGGCGGGAGCGGGCGCGGGGCGTTCGTACCGTCAAAATACTGGACGAAGGCGAAGGCGGTGCCGAAGAGGACGACGGGTTTTGAGAGAGACGCGAGGGCGTCGGCGAGGGTGGCGTCGTCATCCCAGAAGAAGCGTTCGGCATGAAGAGCGGCGAGCATATGGGACAGCGACGAATGGGGCGAATCGGTTGGCGGCGGCATGAGCGCCCAGAGGGCGGGCGGACGCGGGGACGGCAGGGCGTCCGCGAAACCGCGCCGAAGGCTGAGTTCGTAGAGCGCGAGGGCGTCGGCGTCGAAGTAGTGCCGGCTGGTCTGCGCGCCGGTCGTGCCGGACGAGTGGAAGGCGGCGACGGTCTGTGTCAGCGGGACGCAGGACAGGTCGAAGACTTTGAAGGCCTGGGCGGGGACGGCGGGCATGTCCTGCCAGCGCCGGACACGTCCGGGCGTCACGCCTTCGCTGTCGCAGAGGCGGCGGTACGGGGCGTTATGTTCGTACTGGCGTGCGAAGAGGGCGCAGGCGAGGGCGTTGAAGGCGTCGTCATGCTTCCCCTCCCCAAGAGCGAGGGAGGGGGGAAGAGAGATAAAGTCGGCGATCTGCCGGGCGACTGGGTCCATACGACACCTCACCACTTGGCTTTTTTGGGCGTTTCGGGCAGGGGGTGGGCTTCCAGGTATTCGTCGTAGGTGCCGAGGAAGTCCAGCAGGCCGTCGGGCGTGAAGGACAGGACGCGGGTGGCGACTTCGGAGACGAGGTCGCGGTCGTGGGTGACGACGAAGGCGGTGCCGGGGAACTGCGCGAGGGCGTCGGCGAGGGCGGAGACGGCTTCCAGGTCCAGGTGGTTGCTCGGCTCGTCGAAGATGAGGACGGGGTGCTTTTGCAGCATCAGCTTTGCCATGAGCAGGCGGGCGGCCTCGCCGCCGGACAGGGTCTCGGTGCGCTTGTCGCCTTCCTCGCCCTTGAAGAGCATCTGGCCCATCAGTCCACGGACGACCTGCTGGCCTTCGCCCGTCTCAAATTGCATCATCCACTCGAAGGCGGTCATGCCGGGTTCGATGAGGGCGCGGTAGTCCTGGGGGTAGTAACCCCATGTCATGCCGTTGCCCCACTTGACGCTTCCCGCGTCGGGTTCGAGTTCGCCCAGAAGGGTGCGGATGAGCGTCGTTTTGCCGACGCCGTTGGCGCCGATGATGGCGACTTTGTCGCCGCGCATGATTTCCAGGTTGAGCTTGTTGAACAAGGGCGGGGCGGCGTCGAACTGCTTGCACAGGTCCTGGGCGACGACGACCTCGCGGCCGGCGGGTTTGGTCTGCTCGAATTTGATGAACGGGCGCTGGATGTTGGATTTTTTGAGTTCGGTGGGGGCGAGCCGGGCCATCTCTTTGCGGCGGGACTGGACCTGGGAGGAACGCTGGCCGGCGGCGAACCGATTCACGAATTCCTGGAGCTGGGCGATCTTTTTTGACTTGTCTTTGTTGGCGTTTTCTACCGTTTGGCGGGCCTGCATTTTGTGTTCGACCATGTCGTCGTAGTTGCCGGGGTAGACGATGATGGTGTCGTAGTCAATGTCGGCGATGTGGGTGCAGACGGCGTTGAGGAAGTGGCGGTCGTGCGAGATGACGACCAATGTGCCGTCGTAGTCCACCAGGAAGTCTTCGAGCCAGTGGATGGTTTCGAGGTCCATGTAGTTGGTGGGTTCGTCAAGTAATAACGCTTCGCCGCCGCCGAACAGGGCCTGGGCTAAGAGGACGCGGAACTTGTAGTCGTTGGAGAGAGACGACATGAGGTCGGCGTGGCGGTCGTCGGGGAGGCCGATGCCGCGCAGGATTTCGGCGGCTTCGATTTCGGCCATGTAGCCGTTCTGGTCGGCGATGGTGGTTTCGAGGTCGCCTAAACGTTCCATCTGGGCGTCGGTGAAGTCGGAGAGTTGGCACAGGGCGTCGCGCTCCTGAAGGGTGTCCCACAGGGTCTTGTTGCCCATGATGACGGTGTCTAAGATGCGGACGCTGTCGAAGGCGTTCTGGTCTTGACGGAGGACGCCGAGCTTTTTGGGGCGGGATATTGTCCCCCGGTTGGTCGGCTCGATGTCGCCCGTGAGTATCTTCATGAAGGTGGACTTGCCGGCGCCGTTGGGGCCGGTGAGGCCGTAGCGGTTGCCGGGGGTGAATTTGACGGAGACGTTATCGAAGAGTGTGCGCGTGCCGTAGGATTTGGAGACGCCGTTGACGGTGATCATGGTCTTTCCTGCCTCAAAAGTTGGGTCTGGTGTGTCGTGTTGATTTAAGTCGGGCTTTATTGTACCCGAAAATGAGGCCGAATGGCCCCCTATCCGCCTTCGGCACCTCTCCCCCATCGGAACGGGAGAAAGGCCAGTGGCATTAGGCCCTGCGGTTTGACGGGAGCCAGTGGCAAGGGGTTGTGCGGGTTGGCAGGGGGAATG
>CAZZVX010000474.1:0-2946 GCA_964657535.1 Armatimonadota bacterium
GAGGCGGTGGACCTGCGCGCGCAGGCCGGGCGGCGTTCTGACCGCGATGGGGGCGTGCGGGGTTTCGGGCAGCGTGGAGACGGCCTGGGCGATGACATCGGCGAGCGGCGTGGGAGCGAGCTGGTAGGTGAGCTGGCCGGCGTCGGAGCGGGCGAGCAGGAGCAGGTCCTGCATGATGCGGTTCATGCGGTCGGCGGCGGCGTCCACGGTGCGGAAGGTCTTCTGGAACTCGGCGGGGACCTTCGGGTTGGACAGCGCCAGGCTGGTGTTGGCTTTGATGATGGTCAGCGGCGTCCGCAGCTCGTGGGAAGCGTCGGCGGTGAAGCGTCGCTGCTGCTCGATGGCCTGTTCCTGGCGCTCAAAGGCGCTCTGGAGGCGGGCCAGCATCCCGTTGAAGGTTTCGGCGAGGTCGGCGAACTCGTCTTCGCCGATCACGGGCAGGCGGCGCGAGAGGTTCTCGGCCTCGATCTTGTTGGCTTCCAGGGCGATGCGGCGGACGGGGCGCAGGGCGCGGTCGGTCAGGAAGGCCCCGCCCAGGCCGGCGACGAGCAGGACGAGCGGAATGAGCGTGAGAAGCGTCCGGGTCATGCGCACCTGCTCGGCGATGACGTGTTTCATGGAGTTGCCGCACTGCAGCACGGCGAGGATGCGCCCGTCCTGCGTCATGGGGACGGACAGGACGCGCACGGTGTCGCCGCCGTCATGGACGGTGGCGTAGACTTCCTCGCCGCGCAGGGAGCGCGCAAAACTTTTCGTGTCCCAGACCGCTTGGCCCGGCTGGAAGGACTGGCCTTTGGTGTTGAAGAGGCGCGGGCGCAGTTCCCCGAACACGTCGTCGTCGCCGCTGTCCGGCGGGGGGGAGGCCGAGGGGGACGAGCCGCGCGGCGCGTCCTGGTAAGACCAGGGGCCAGTCGGCAGGGCCACTGTCCGCAGGTCCTGACCGGACAGCAAGGGCGCGATCAAAGGCGGCGGGATGCCGTGCCGCTGCATATGGTGCGCACGCGCACTGAGGCGGCTGTCCACGGCGGCGCTGATCCGGGCGCGGAGGGAAAAGATGAGGGCGACGCCGAGGACGGCCAGGACCAGGGCCAGCACGCCGACGTTCCACAGGGCCAGGCGGACGCGGACGGAGTTGAGCGAGAGGCGCAGGCGCGATTTCACGGGACTTCCTCCGGGTGGGGGGCGCGCAGGATGTAGCCGACGCCGTGGACGGTCTGGATGAGTTTGGCGGGGTGGCCGGCGTCTATCTTGCGGCGCAGGAGGCCGACGTAGACGTCCACGGTGTTGGAAAGGCTGTCCTCGTCCATCCAGACGCGCTCCTGAATAACGTCGCGGGTGAGGACCTGGCCTTCGCGGCCCGCGAGGGCTTCCAGGAGCGAGTATTCGCGGGGGGTGAGGGCGATCTCCTGCCCGGCGCGGGTGACGCGGCGCTGGCGCGTGTCTATCTCCAGGTCGGCGACGCGGATGAGGCGAGTCTTATGGACTTGATCCCGGCGGAGCAGGGCGGCGACGCGGGCGAGGAGTTCGGAGAAGTCGAAGGGCTTGGGCAGGTAGTCGTCGGCGCCGGTGTCTAAACCACGGACGCGGTCCTGGACGGCGTCGCGGGCGGTGAGCATGAGAATAGGCGTGGTGTCGCGCTGGCGGCGCAGGGTCTCGCAGATGGTCCAGCCGTCCATGCCGGGGAGCATGACGTCGAGGAGCAGGAGGGCGTACTGATTCTGCTGGGCCATGTGCAGGCCGAGTCTGCCGTCATACGCGGTGTCTACGGCGTGGCCGGCCTGTTCCAGGCCTTGCGCGATGACTTCGGCGATGGAGGGTTCGTCTTCGATCAGCAGGATGCGCATTGCGTTAACTCGCGGTCGTCAGGTCATTGAGGTTGGCCCGAAGGGGGGCGTGACACGTCACGCCCCAACGGATAGGTTCACTGTACCTGGTTGAGATGAAAAAGTCGTGAATTTGGGGCGGGAGGCTTGGGGGCGGCGGGGACGGGGACGGGTTTATGCGAATGACGATTATCGTCGTTTATCGCGGGCGTGGTAGTTTTTTCCGTCAGGATCGTGCCAGGGAAAGAGTATTTCGTCACGAGGCGGCCTTTTGGGTCGTGCCGGGCTTGACAAGGGGTGTGGGAGGCAGTATACTTGGCGTTACCTCGAAGACGAGCCTGAACCCGTGCGGGTCGGCGCCGTCGCACCCTGTTTTCACACGCAAGTTACATTTAGGAGTGGTTTTGTGGCCGAGATTCTGTTCGAAGAGACGCTGTCGCCGGGCGCGACGTGGTCGCACGTGGTCAAGCGCGGGACGGCGCTGCGCCTGACGGACACGGAGGGCGGGGCGAACGTGGGGGCGGTGTTCTACAACTTCGAGTGTCCCGTGGAGCGATTGAACATCCCCGACACGCTGAAGGCGCAGCAGATCGCGCGGCTGACGGAAGGGTTCGTGCTGTACTCGGACATGGGGCGCGTTTTGTTTTCCATCACGGCGGACAGCCTGGGCTGGCACGACGCGCTGGGCGGGTGCGCGGACGCGGCGATGGTGCGGGCGAAGTTCGGGGAGGCGCGTTATCAGGAGCGCCGGAACGGTTTCCATCGGAATGCGCGGGACGGGTTCTTGATCGAGCTGGCGAAGTACGGCCTGGGGCCGCGCGACCTGTCGCCGAACGTCAACTTTTTCAGCAAGGTGACGGTGGGGGGGGACGGCGCGACGGCGTTCGTGCCGGGGCATTCGGGGCCGGGGAGTTTCGTGGAACTGCGGGCGGAGATGAACGTGCTGACGGTGTTGAATGGCTGCCCCCACCCTCTCGACCCGAACCCGGTGTACGCGCCGAAGCCGGTGCATCTGTCGGTGCGGCGCGTGGCGGCTCCGGGCGCGGACGACGCTTGCCGGGTGTCTCGGCCTGAGAACGGGCGTGGGTTTGCGCTGACGGAGCGGTACTTTATGTAAGCGTAC
>CAZZVX010000475.1:0-2936 GCA_964657535.1 Armatimonadota bacterium
CAGAGTGTCCAGCGAACGCAGGGGTGGGAACCCGTCCGGCAGGTCCGGGTGGACGACCTGATAGACGCGCTCCTGCCGTTCCAGGTCGCGCAGGCGGACGAGGCCCAGGTCGCGCAGCGCGACGCCGTCCGGCAGATGGTCCTGCGCCAGCTCCTGCGTGGCCGCCGAGACGATCACCTGCCCGCCGTGCGCGGCGCCCATCAGCCGCGCGGCGCGGTTCGTGGCGGTGCCGTAGTAGTCGCCGTCCCGCAGTTCCGCCGTCCCGGAGTGCAGGCCCATGCGGACACGGATCGGCGTCTCGGACGCCCACGGCTCCGTCTCAAGCAGGCGCTGTGCGGCCAGTATTGCCGACAGGGCATCGGGGGCCGTCGCGAAGACGGCGTGCGCCCCGTCGCCCGTCGTCTTGACCACGCGGCCGTTGCTGCCTTCAATCGCCGCCCGGAGTAGAGCGTCGTGCCGGGCCAGGGCGCTCCGCATCTGCTCCGGGTGGTTCTGCCAGAGCCGCGTGCTGCCCTCGATGTCGGTGAAGAGAAAAGTCACCGTGCCGCTCGGCAATTCGCTCATTGTTCCGTCCCGGCGAAGTCGAATACGCCCTGTCTTTCGGTCGGCAGAAGGCGCAGTTGATACGATCTGTTCCCCACGGAAACGGACAAAAGGCCATCCTCGAAGCCGCACGTGGTCGGCGCGTCGGCCCCGGCGTCTCGCGGGCTGAGGACGACCAGATAGTCGCCGTTCGCGCCGTTGCTGAACTGCACCGATCTCGTGCTTTCGACCTGGACTGTGTGAAATCCCGGTTCCGCCGGCTGAACGACAACGATCTCCATGTCTACTCCATACCGGCCGGTCACCCGTGCATGGTTCCCGGCAAACTCAATGCGCGTCGAGTCCGTCCACAGGCGGAACTCGGACGGGAACGGCGCGTTGTAAATCGTGTCGTACAGCACGAAGATGTCGGGCTTGATGAAAACGATGTGCCGGAAGTGCCGGATGTCTACCGGCATCACGGCGTCGTCGCCGTGGCCCCGGTGCTTGACGCCGGGCCGAACAAGCGCCTCCTGACGGCAGTCCAGCACGGCGTACTCCAGCGCTTCCGTCTGCGCAAACTTCACGAGGCCCTGACGGTTGGGCCAGAGGTACTGCATCGGGTCTTTGCCGTTGAAGCGGACGATATTGTGCGCGCTGCCGCTGCCGGGCGACATCAGCGCCTGAGACGCCGGGCCGCGTCCCTGCCCGGCTTCCGTGATCAGCGGCGCATTCCGAAAAGTAAGAAAGAAGCTGCCGGGGTCCGTGTGGTGGTGCGGCCAGAACGGCGACGCGCGGGCGATCAGAAACGTCTCGTGTCCGTCGTCGTGCGCGTGCCGGAAGATCGCGCCGAAGCCGGGACAGCCCCGGCTGGTCAGCGTCGGCGCTTGGGCCGGAAGGTCGAAGTCCGTAAAAAGCGCTGTCGTTTCGCGCCTGGCTCTCGACAGCCCCTCAAACGGGGCCTCGCCGAGTTCATGGAAGGCCCACATCAACTCTGCGGAAAACTCCGGGTCCGTGACGCGGTAGGCGGACGCCGCCTGCGCCATCAGCACTCCGTAGCCGGAATCGCCGAGCATTTCGCCGTAACTGCCGAACCCAGGGGCGATGCGGCGTCCGCCCCGGTCGGGCCGGGGCGGGCTGAGCGAGTGCACGACGAACCCGATCATCGCCTTGAACTTGGGGTGGGCGAACAGGTCAACCCCCTTGTTCTTCATGACGTGAGCGTAGTGCAGGAAGAGGCCCAACGACCACCGGTAGTAGTTGCAGCCCTCGCACCAGGCGCCGCAGGCCGCGACGAATTGTTCCAGGCACTCGTGAAACTGGTCCAGGGCGAACTGCCGCCATTTGGCGGCTTCGGGGTGGCCGGGCAGCGCCGCGCCGATCATGCCGATGCCCAAAAAACGGTCCACGTTCATGTTTTCGGAGCGCATCCCTCGGTACAGACCCATGATGTTATCCGGGTGGCCTTCGGGCAGGAGCGAGGCGCGTCCGAAATAGTAGTCCTCGCGGGACGTATAGCAGGCGAGAAAGGCCATCATCGCCCTCGCCCGTCGGTCTTCTCCCTCACTGAGCGCCCCCCGCATCTGCAGTATCTCGTGGGAAAGAGGCAGTGAGAGAATCGCCCGGAACATCACGGCGTTGACATTGGCCCCGTTCGGCGCGAGCGAGAGCGCGTGGCGTGTCATGCGGCGGGCGTCGGCCAGGAACTGCTCTTTCGCCGCCTGTACGGCCTGTGGCTCGTCGGTGAACAGCGCCGATGTCCGGCCCAGGTCCCCATAAACATCAACATCTTGCCGGACTTTTGCCGTCAGGGTCGCCAGACGCTCCGGCGTCGTGTAGAGCCGGGGGGCGGCGCGCTGCGGCTCGGACCAGTCCAGCGTCATCTCCTTGATGTCTTCGAGGCGGGCGTGGGACCAGCGCGCCTGGAGCGCATACGCGCCCGCGCCCGGCGTCTCGTCCACGCCCTGGGCCGTCTGCCGCTGTGTCACGGCGAAGAGGCCGAACGACCGGAAGCCGGGCGTCAGCGAGAACGAGTAATAAACGTCCGGGGCAGGCGTCGTGTCGAGAAAGACGATGTTCTGTGCCACGTGAGTCCACGCATCGCCGTTGACGGGAAAGAGACCGACGGCGTCGGCGTCGGGACCCGCGTGACTGTCGTAGACGAACGACAGGTCTTTGAAGTCCTGATATAGACTCCAGTGGTTGAAGAAGAGGTGCCGACAGACGTGTTCGCCCTGGGCGAAGTCCAGCGGCCAGCGGCCGCCGTCGCCATACGCGAGGTGCGCCGTGTCCGGCGCGAAGTTAGCCGCGAGTGAGAACCGCCACGTCCCGGCGTCGCTCACCGTTTTGTCTTCTTCAGCGACGGCGGCCTGCGCCTGCGCGAAGACGCGCCAGGCGATGCGATAATGGGAACC
>CAZZVX010000476.1:0-2929 GCA_964657535.1 Armatimonadota bacterium
GATCGGGCGGTCGTCGGGCGTCTTGCGCACCAGGTCCGGCCAGGTGGCGGCGACCAGGAAGGCGTAGCGGGCGCGGTCGGTGTACCCGGCGGGCATCTGGCTCATCCACTTGGCGTAGTCGCGGTGGCGGGCCAGCAGGGCGTCCACGCGGGACTTGGCGTGCGGGGTCAGGTGGTCGTAGGCGATCTCGGCGACAATCATGTGTCCGGTGCCATTCCAGGCGCGGGCGCGCGCGGGGCAGACGGACAAGATAACCGTGAGAACACCGAAGGCCGCGAGAACGGCGAGGCGCTTGGGCGCCTGGATCCAAGAAGCAAAAAACGTCATGGGCGGAGACCGACCTTTCTGGGCGTGTCTGACAGAGGCGGAAGTTTCCGATACGCGATCTTCTTTACCCCAAACTTCAACTTTGCACTGCGCGCGAGTACCAGAGCGACCGTTTGGTCGGCGATTTTACCAAAAACCGGGCGCGGCTGATAGTCGTTTTTCAGAACGCCCGCCGCGTTCCTCGCCATGCTGGACGTGGTCCGGCACGGGACGAGGAACGCCTCCTGCGCGCTCGTTTTTCCGGCCTCCACATGAAATCGCAGCCTCAGAATGAAGGTCTCAGGATGGCGGGCGAGGGAATTGCCGCCGAACGCAAAGTTGCCGAGGCTGTAGGCGATGTATCGACCTTTGTACCGTTCTATGCCCTGCACGACGTGTGGGTGATGCCCGACAACGGCATCCGCACCGGCGTCAATAAACTTCCTCCCCAGCGCCTGCTGCCAGGCGAAGGGGACGGTGGCGAGTTCACTGCCCCAGTGCATCACCACGATCACGACGTTGCCGGGCTTCTTATAACGCTTGATCTCTTGGAGGACGCGCTGCGGCGCTCCGTCAATCCGGGTGGTGTTCTCGCCGACCACGGTGCAGTCGCCGATGATGACCGTTTCCACGCCTCGGAGCGTTGTGATATAGGGGACATTCTGATAAAAGACGGACACGCGCGCTTTGCGGAAGTGGGCGACGGTGTCGTTGAACCCGGCCTGCAGGTAGTCGTGCGCGTGGTTGTTGGAAAGCCCGACGGCTTCCACCGACCCTGTCGGGAAGAGGAAGGCGTACCGGGCCGGCCCCTTGAAATGCCACTGCTTGTCGGCGGCAGAAACGGCGTCCGTGAGCGTACATTCAAAATTGACGACTGTCAGATCGTCGTTGAGGAACCAGGGCTTCACCAGGGCAAAGGGATAATCCGCCCGGCGGGAACGCCGGTAGACGGACGGAAACCGGACCGCGCTGTTGTCGCCGTTGACCGTGCCGAACGTGCAGTCTCCGGCGAAGGAAAGCACGACCTCACTGGGTTTCCGGCGGCCTTGCGCGCTGCAGGCAGCCGCGAAGAAAGTCAATATGACCACGAGGGAAGCGATGATCGGCGTCTTGAGTTTTTCCATGGCTCCGCTCCTTGTCTTTATCGGCGTTGTTGTACGCGCCGCAGGGAGGCAGGATTTGGCGGGCGGGCGGGTGGATATCCCTAAGATCCACTGAGAAAGGCAGGCACCGATGCTCACCCGCTTTTTGCTTGCCGCCGTCGGCCTTTGCGCTCTGGCCGACGCTGTCGGCGACGCCCGCCGCGCGATCCAGGCGGACCTCAACACGATGGCGGATGCCTCCAAACGCTTTGACATGGTGACTTATTTCCGCTTCTATGGGCCGGACTTCAGGACGACTTCAGGAGATACCGTGCGCAATCTTGAACAGGGCGCCCCCACGCTGGGAGCCTTTATGAAAGCCTCCCGCACGGAAGCGATGCTCCATGCCTACCGGATGACGATCAAGCGACTGACCCTGAAGGGCGGCCAAGCCATTGTGACATATCGGCAGGACACTCAAGGGGAACTGAGCGGCCCTGGTGTGGCTCATCCGAAAGCACTGTCCGGCGCAACCTTGAAGACAGCGATCTGGAAAAAGTATGGCGGTCACTGGCTGATCGCGGCGGAGCCAGGGGGTGACTGAGGGGCATCACCGGTGGATTTTCATCACAGGGCGGTCGTCTTTTACGAAAAAGGAAATGACCAGGGCCGCCGACACCCCAATGAACGCGAGCAGCGCGACGACGCCCACGACGACATCGAACCCCGTGTTGAACCAGTAGTCTCCGGGGTCCGCCGCCCGCGTGACCATGCCGTGACACGTCCGCGCGCAGTCCTCGACGGTCCCGGTCTGGAAGGCGCTAATCGCCTTCCACCCGTACAGCGCCGTGATTCCCGCCGCGAACAGGCTGACCGCGCCCATTTTCACGGCGGGCGTCGTCAGCCGGGCGGTGAGCCGCCAGTTGAAGCGGTTGAGGGACGCCCGGAGACGGGCGAGGGGTTCCCTCCGGCGGGGCGGTCTCGGCCCCGTGAACGGTCTTGCCAGGTACTTTGGCATCGCTGCTCCTTCACTCCCGTATCAGGCACTCCAGGCTTCGGGGAAGAAGTGCTGCTTGAACTTCATGGTGGCGTACCGGTCGGTCATGCCGGCGATGAAGTCGGTGACGCGGCGCGCTCGCTCCGGCAGCGTCAGGCCCGCGAACTCCTGCGGCGTCTGCCCTTCCAGGCCGGGCAGGACGTGGGGCGTCCCCATGTAGAGGCGGAACAGTTCCTTGAGCATGAACTGCGCCTTGTGCAGTTCGACGTTGCCCCGCGTGTCCATGGTGTAGACGTTGGCGTACATATAGTCCTTGAGCTTGTTCGTGGCCTCGACGACTTCGCCGGTCATCCTGACTTCCGGCCGGCCGACGCTGCTTTCCAGCACGTTCATCACCATCGTCCCGATGCGGCCTGAGTGCGTCCGCCCCAGCACGTCCAGCGTGTCCTGCGGCAGGTCGTCCAATGTCAGTACCCCGGCGCGGACGCTGTCGTCAATGTCGTGGTTGATGTAGGCGATCCGGTCGGCGATGCGCACGCACATC
>CAZZVX010000477.1:0-2921 GCA_964657535.1 Armatimonadota bacterium
CGTAAGGATGATAGGGCGCATACGGATGGTACGGGCTGGCCGTGGAGCCGTTGGCGCCGGAGCCGTGGCGGCGGGCCAGGTGCGACCGGTGGCTCGCGGCGTCTGCCGCGCCGTCAGTCATGGCGAGCAGGCTGAACGCGGCGGTGGCGACGGCGGACTTGGACAGGATATCCAGGAACTGTCGGCGGCTCAGGGCGCCGTCCTTCGGCTCCGGGAGAGCGTCTTTTTTGCTCTCCGAGGACTCATTTGACATGAAGGGAAGTCTCCTTTTCGTGAGGGTCGGATGGGTCGTGACCGGGCTGAATGATGGCGTGCCGGAAACACTGCTCCAGCAGCGGGTCCGAGTCCGGGAACGCCTGACGCACGCACCGTGCCGAGCCGGATGTCGTGACGACATGGAGGACGCGAAGCACGTAGTCACGGCCCCGCTCGATAGTCATGGGCATATCCCACAGGCGGCTGCGCAGAACGACCGCGTCGCCGTCCAACGGGGTGACTTCCAAATCGCCGGCGACGCGCACGGCGTCCAGACACGGATACTTGGCGCGCTGAGTGGTCGCCGTCAGCAGCGCCTCCGCCGCGCCTTCCACCTCGCAGGCGCGGATGGACTTCAGGCACCAGACGCCGCACGTGCTGGGGTTGTAGCAGCAGCCCCCCGGCGGCGTGACCAGGGCGCGGTCGGTCAGCGGCGCCCAGAAGTGCGCGGCGGTCGGCCCGGCAATCGTCACGACCGGGCGGCCCAGCGCCGCCGTCAGATGCCCGACGCCGGAATCGTTGCCGATAAACAAATCACACGTCTCCAGCAGCGCGGTCAGATGATCGAGCGGCCAGTTGAAGGCCGTCACCGTCCGCGCGCCGCGCGCCATGTTCGCCTGCAGTTCTGCAAGCAGGTCGCCTTCCGACCCGCTGCCGACGAAGACGATGTTGGCGTCGTAGTTCTTCAGGAACTCGTCGGCGAGAAAGCCGAAGCCGTCGGCGTACCAGCGCTTGAAGGCGTAGCTGGCGCTGCTGCCGGGATGGATGACGACCGTGGGAACATCAGGGCGCAGGTTCAGGGACGCCAGGGCGTCCTGCGCCTCGGCTCGGACACTGGGAGGAACGGTCAGAGTCGGCGTTTCTTCCAGGGCGCAGACGCCGATCCGCGCCAGCCCTTCGGCCATGCGCTCGTAGGCCGTCGTCTCCGCCGCGTCGGGCCGGTAGTGCGCGAACAGATTGACCAGACGCGCCCCCGAATCGCGGACGCTCTCGAACGGCTGATCATACGCCGCAGGGTCGGCATCAATCGCCAGGTCAAACCCATCGGCGTATTCGGCGAACTCCTCGCCCTCGACCCAGGCCGCGAAACGGTCGCCGCCAAAGCCAAAGCGGTCAATGCCGTTGCAGGACGCCGGCAGAAGAACCGTCAGTTCCGCGTCGGGATAAGCGGCGGCGACCGCGCGCACCAGCGGCTCGCACAGCACCGCATCTCCCAGGCCACGGCCTGTGCGGAACGCAATACTTCTCACCGGGCGCTCTGGAGTTGTCTGTTCTTCGTTCATCATGGAAAAGCCGTCTTGATCTTCAAGACGCTCTTATTTTCGGACACGAAGATGAAAATCGCATGAAAAAAGTATGAATAATAAACTTTAGCGGGGAGGCTAAAATCCGCGCTCGCGCAGCCAGGCGGCGCAGAGTGTGGGCCAGGCGCTGAGGAGGGAGACGCTGTCGGCCAGGCCGTAGCCGTGACCGCTCTGCGGGAAGACGTGCAGGGCGAAGGGGACACCGTTGCGGCTGAGGGCGAGTGCGAACAGCAGGCTGTTTTCGACCGGCACCGACTTGTCATCCGCCGAATGGACCAGAAACGTCGGCGGCGTCTCCGGCGTCACCTGCGTTTCATTGGACAGCAGGGCGATCAGGTCTTCGGGCGGCGCGGCGCCGAGCAGGTTGCGGCGCGAACCGAGATGGGCGTGCGGGTGCTGAAGCGTGATGACGGGATAGATCAGCACGGCGGCGTCGGGCCGGGAGGAAAAGCGGGCGATAGAGTCGGGCGCAGCAGGGTCGCCGGGGGTGAAATGTGTGGCGAGCGTCGAGGCCAGGTGGCCGCCCGCCGAGAAGCCGAGGATGCCGACGCGGGCCGGGTCTACGTCCCAATCATCCGCGCGGGCGCGCACCGTCTGCACGGCGCGGGCGGCGTCGGCCAGCATCATCGGGTGGCGCGAATGCGGGCCGATCCGATACCGCAGCACCAGGCTCGTGATGCCGAGCGCGTTCAGCCACTGCGCGACCGGCTCGCCTTCATGGTCGGCCAAGCCCCCATACCCGCCGCCGGGGCAGACCACCATCGCCGCCCCGGTGCGCACGTCCGCCGGGGCGGGGTACAGCGTCAGCGTCGGGAAGTCCGGCCGGGCCGGGGCGAGCGCGTCCGGGCCGCTGTCGGGCCACAAGGGGAAGCGCTCTTCTCTCATCCCGGTTCGTCGCCTTTGGGCGTGTGCGCCAGATAGTCTTTGTACCGCTCGCGCAGCAGGGCGGCTTCTTCGCTGACGTTGAGGACGGCAAGGCGCGTTTCATGCACCAGCAGCGAGCAGCCGATGACCAGGCCGGTGACGCCGACGACGCCGCAGGCGAGCGCCAGCCAGGTCGCGATCTGGAAAACGATGTGGTGGGTCGAGGCGACCAGCGTCGCGCCGACCAGCGAGACGAGCGCGGCGGCGGCGAACGAACCCAGGGAAGTGTAGAACGTCCGCAGGGCGTGCAGCAGAAGAATGGCCCGCTTCTCGGTGCGGTTCAGCTGCTTGATGCGCATCGGGGTCAGCGGGTCCGACTCGCCCTTTTTGCTTTCGAGCTGCTGTGACAGCGCCCGCGCCCGGTCAATGGCGCGGGCGAATCGGTTGCTCGTCCCCAGCGCCAGCACGGACGAGGCATTGGTCAGCACCGCCGGCGCG
>CAZZVX010000478.1:0-2912 GCA_964657535.1 Armatimonadota bacterium
GGCCGCGCACTGTGAGTTCCGTTATTCAGTTGTCTACACCCCTATTATGGCGAGGCCCGGAAACCCACTCACTGCGAGAGATACGGGGTTTCCGGTCACTTCATGGGAGAGGCCGTCCAGACGGCCCCGGTCGCCAGCGACCCTTCCTTGCCGTTCTCCACCTGCTTGCCGCCGGCGGCCAGCGTCAGACCGTCGGGGAAGGTCAGCAAGGCCAGGTCATGGGCGCTTTGCGGCATCGGCGGGCCGGGCGCGAAGACGCCGGCAGACGGGTCAAAACTCTCAGTCGTCGGCGTGGTGGCCTTGATCGCGGAACACCAGCCGCCGGCGAGCAGGACGCGGCCATCGGGCAGGACAACGGCGCTGTGGGCCATGCGGACGACGTTGAGCGGGGACGCCAGCGGCGTAAATCGCTCGGTCGCGGGGTCGAAGAGTTCTGCTGACGGGACGCCGCCGGACGGGTTCTGTCCCCCGGCGACCAGGACTCTGCCGTTCGGCAGCAGGGTCGCCGTCGGGCGGTCGCGGGGCGCGGCCATGTCCCCGGCGGTGCGGTGGAAGCGGTCCGTGGCGGGGTCGTAGATCTCGGCGGACGCGAGGTTGACGCCGGGCTGCCCGACGCGCCAGTGCGTGCCGCCGACGATCAAGACGCGGCCATTGGCGAGGCGCACGGCGTCCTGCCCGAAGCGGTCCTGGGCGAGTTCGCCCCGGCAGGGGGCGAAGGTCTGCGTGGCCGGGTCGTACAGGTCCGCCGAGGCCTGCGTCTTATGCCGGTGCGTGTCGAAGCCGCCGACCAGCAGCACCCGACCATCCGTGAGCGCCGTCGCCGTGAACAGTTCGCGGCCCGACGACAGACGGCTGGGCAGCAGCCGGAACGTGTCCTGGGCCGGGTCGTAAACCTCCGCCGTGCTGAGAGTGCCGAGGATGGTGTTGAAGCCGCCCGCGATAAGAACTTGCCCGTTGGGAAGCCGCGTGGCGGTGGCGAAGTCGCGCGGGTAGGTCAGCCGTCCTTTGCAGGGACGAAAGCGCCGCGTCCACTCGTCAAACCGGTCGGCGGTGGCGACGCAGCCGCCGGTCGCGTAGGAGAATCCCCCGGCGATGAGCGCGCTCTGTCCGCCCGCCAGCAGCGCCGCCGACGGCGCCCAGCGCTCGTCCTGCATCCTGTTGGCGAGGGGCGTCCAAGTATTTTGGGAGGGCGCTGCCGAAAGGGGCATTGTCAGGAACAGGCAAAACAGCGTCAACAATCGCGTCACGTGGAGACCGAATCCGCGTCCGTGTCGGCTTCGGCGGCGAGGTTGATGTCGTTCTGCGTCAAACCGCCGGAGTCGTGGGTGGTCAGCGCGAGCGTGACTTTGTTGTAGCGGATGTCAATGTCCGGGTGATGATTGGCGGCCTCGGCGTCCTGCGCGACGTGGTTGACGAACTGCATGGCGTGGATAAAATCGGCGAACTGATACTGCTTGGTCAGCGTCTCGCCGTCGCGCGTCCAGCCGGGGAGACGGCGGAGGTGGTCTTGAATCTCGTCCTCGCTGAGTTTAGGCATTCGCATTGGGTCTGGCCTCCTGCCATTATTGTACCCACTCTGCCGCAGTGTCCGCGAGACAAGTCCCGTGCCGCCGAACGTGTTGACGGCGGTGACGGCCCCGGTGCTGTCGAGTTCGCACACCGGGTCGTCGCCGTCATAGAGGAAGTGATCATGGCCCCGCCCACAGACCTCAATTGATGCGGGGAACGGGTTGGCTTATTCATCTTGTTGGCAAAATGAAAGCGCCACTTAGTTTGCTGCAGAAATTTTTATAACGCGCCCGTCTCTTTGGCGAATGACGCCGTATATGCCGCCGTCTAAAACAATTACCGTCGGTTTCGGCGGCGGAACCCAACCGTCAACGTACCAAATGCCATCCTTCAAGTTTGCTTCAAAAGTATGTTCTGGCAGTAAGAAGCCCTGTCCAAACTTATTGATACAAGCCTGTCTCGTGATTTGAATTGCTGTCTTTTTGTCCTCGACATATTGCCCCGAATGATACGGTTTCACAACTTTAACCGAATTGTTTCTGCCGCCTGAGGAAAGCATTATCGCAGTGGCGATTAACAAAGCCGAAATGACTATTATGACGAGTATAACAAGGCGCAATGGCATTCGGATTGGAGCGGCACGGAGTTTTCTCATCACGATGCTCCATGTTACCCGATGCGATGACTACGAAGGCCGCGTCTATGGCGGATAAAACGGGCAGCAGCGAAGATCATAAGCATTGCCAGGAAGGTATCTACGACAACCGCAATGTTCAACAACAGTTGAAATAGAGAGTCATTTTCCCCGCCCGCGATCAGCAGTTGCAACCGTTCACAAACATAATACTCCGGGAAGAATTTCGTGAATAGACGGTCCAGCATTACCCCGTTGTCGCGGCTGCTGTCTTCGGCGGCGAACATCATGCCCCCATACAGCCACAGGAAGACGAGCCTGACTATCGCGACAGCGACCGCCCAGAAAATGCGCGGGGAGAAGATTGGGCGATGAGAATTGAACGGCCATTCTTCGCCGTCAGGCTTATTTTGTTCAGTCTGTTGACGCATTGTTGTCTATTTTCGGTCGCTTCTCGCTGCCTCGTGAGAGATTATACCTAAACGCTGACTGAAGACAGGAAACGACGGAGCCGCTAACGAATCGTATGCCTATGAAAGCGGTGATACAGCGGGCATTACGGGCGAGCGTGACGATGCAAGAAAGCGGGGAGCGGCGGGAGACCGGGGCGGGGCTGCTGACGCTGCTGGGGGTCGGTCACGAGGACACGGCGGCGGACGCCGACGCGCTGGCGGAGAAGTTGGTGAACCTGCGCATCTTCGAGGACGAGGCGGGCAAGATGAACCGGGCGCTGGCGGACATCCCAGCCGGGGCGATGCTGATCGTGTCG
>CAZZVX010000479.1:0-2912 GCA_964657535.1 Armatimonadota bacterium
AGCCCGCCCCAAACGGCGTGAATCGGTTCCGAAAGCGCCCCCGAAAGCGCCGCGCCGGCCAGGATCAGTCGCAGACTGGCTCTGCCCGTCCCGAAAGTCCAGCGCCCCACCCCCGCACTGAGTAGAGTGACGGAGAACAATGCCACGCAGAACACCAGCATATGCGATGGGACCGTCTCCGGCAGTCGAGCCAGGGCGAACATCACCGCCATCAGCGTGACGGACAGGAGACCCAGATCCAGCCCGCCGGCATACCCCGCGAAACTTGCCGCCAGCGTCGAAGGGACGTAAGGCTGCCGGTCGCCGGGGAATATCAGCTCACTCGCCCCCAGCAGGCTGAACACCACCGCGAGCGCGATCTGATCCCGCCGCCCCCGCCGCCGGTCGAAGATGCGCGGCAGCACCGCGCCCCGGCTCAGAAGATACGCCAGAGTCACCAGAACGCACGTGTCTTCGAGGAACGCATTGAGTTGGTGCAGGTGCAGCATAGGGGTGCGCGAGGCCGCCGTCGCTTCCTCTATTGTACCCGGCGCGGGCCGGAATGCGGCGACCGCGCGGGCCGTGTATCGGCGCGTTGCCGCCGCTCATCGGCTCATTTCCGCAGGCCTCCGGCGGCGGTTCCAGAATGACGAGGAGCGGGTATCATTCAGCAAAGCATACAGTCAGATGTGCGCCGCCGGAACAATTTCTCCGGGCGCAGTGTCTGATGAGGCAGCCAAAGCAAACCCACGATGACGCCTGTGTACAGGGACGGACACAGGCCGCTCGCGAGAGCAGAAAGCGAATCCGATGCTGGAAGAACACGCAGCAAGGACGCAGAACGGAGGCTTTGCCCCCGACGACCCCCGCCAGCCGACGCCGCCCAAAGGCGTCACCAAGTTAGGCCTGCTCCAGACGCTCGGCCCCGGACTGGTCACGGGCGCGTCCGACGACGACCCCAGCGGCATCGCCACGTACTCCCAGGTCGGGGCGCAGTTCAACTACGGGATGCTGTGGGTGATGCTCTTCTCCTACCCGTTGATGTGCGGCATTCAAGAGATCAGCGGCCAGATCGGGCGGGTCACGGGGCGCGGCATCGCGGGCAACCTGCGCCGCCACTACCCGCGCCCGCTGCTCTACGGGATCGTCCTGTTGGTCTTGATCGCCAACACGATTAATCTGGGCGCGGACATCGGGGCGATGGGCGCGGCGGTCAAGCTGCTGATCGGCGGCCCGGCGCTGCTGTTCGCGGCCCTCTTCGCCGCCCTCTCCGTCGGCCTGGAAGTCTTCCTGCCCTACGACAAGTACGCGAAGGTGCTGAAGTGGCTGTGTACTGCCCTCTTCGCCTACGTCGCGACCGTCTTCGTGGTCCACGTCCCCTGGGGCCGCGCCCTGCACGACACGGTCGTGCCGCACATCTCTCTCAAAGCCGCGTTCATCACCAGCATCGTGGCCGTGCTGGGAACCACGATCAGCCCTTACCTGTTCTTCTGGCAGGCCGAAGAGGAAGTGGAGATCGAAAAGGCGTCGCCCAGCGAGGCGCCGCTCAAGGTCGCCCCGGAGGAAGCCCCCGCGCAACTGCACCGCATCCGTGTGGACACCTACACGGGCATGGCGTTCTCAAACCTGGTGGCGTTCTTCATTATCGTGACCGCCGCGGCGACGCTGAGCCACAACCACGTTACGGACATCCAGACCTCGACCCAGGCGGCGGCGGCCTTGCAGCCTATCGCGGGCAAGTTCGCCTTTCTGCTGTTCGCGCTGGGCATCGTCGGGACCGGGCTGCTCGCGCTCCCCGTCCTGGCGGGGTCGGCGGCCTATGCCGTGGGGGAAGCCCTCGCCTGGCGCGTCGGCCTCAATAGTTCGCCCAAGCGCGCCCGGAATTTTTACGGCATCATTGCGGCGGCGACGCTGCTCGGCTTGGGCCTCAACTTCACGCACCTGGACCCGATCAAAGCCCTGTTCTGGTCGGCGGTCATCAACGGCGTCGTCGCGGTCCCGATAATGGCGTTGATGCTGCTGATGGGTCAGAACGCGAAAGTCATGGGCAAGTTCACCCTGAACGCGCGCCAGCGGGCGCTGGGTTGGCTCGGCACGGCGGTCATGCTCGCCGCCGCCGTCGGCCTCTTCGCCACCTGGGGCCAGTGAACGCGCCGTCTCTGATGCCGCCGGAACCTCTCCGGCCCCAAAGGAGTAGCAAGAGGAAAGCCGTTTCACGGCGCGACTCGCAGAAAGCGTAACTCCGCTGGAGAACGGCGGCCACGAATTTGATTTTACAACTCACCCGTCCGCGCGTTTCCTGGCTCCCGTTCCTGCTCGTCTGCTCCGCCTGCTGTCTCGGCGCGGCGCGGGCGGCGGGCGGCCCGGTCGAGACGCACATCCCGTCACAGCGGCCCAGCGGCGTTCCCATCAACGACCAGATCTGGTTCACGTATTATCCGGCGGTCGGCGCGGCCACACCGTCCCCCGCCGTCGTCCTGCTCCATCCCATCGGCGCGGACACGGGCGACCTGTCCGACCGCGCCATGCAGCGGGTGGCGGACCGGATCGCGGCGCGCGGCATCGGCTGCGCCGTGATGGAACTGCCGTACCATGAGCATCGGCGCCCGCCGGGGACTAGTCCCGTCGCGCATTTTATTGACCCGCGCGCTTACGACGTGACGCTGGCGCTGCGGCAGGGGGCTGACGATGTCAGCACGCTGGCCCAATGGCTGGGGCGGCAGCCGGGCGTGGACCCGACGCGCCTCGGCGTGGTCGGTTTCAGCCTGGGCGGGATCGTCGCACACCTGGCGATGGGCCTGGACGCGCGGCTGTCGGCGGGCGTCACCGTGAACGCGGGCGGCGACCTGCCGACCCTCTACCGGGACAGTTTCGAGGTCGTGTCGCACGGGCATTACTCGCCGCCGACGCCTGAGCAGCGGGCGCAGTTGTCC
>CAZZVX010000480.1:0-2890 GCA_964657535.1 Armatimonadota bacterium
TTTTCTCCTGGTTGGCGGCACGAAGGACTCAGCGGGCCGGGTGTGGAACAGGCAGGCAGGAGAATGCCGGCAACGCCTTCCGTCACGCTTTTCGCTCCCTTATGTCATCGTTCGTGTCACGGCGGATGACGTAAAATCCTACAGAGAGTGACACAAAGGAGAACACGGATGAAGATGACCCACGTTTACGGCTACGGCGCGCTGGCCCTGCTGCTGGCCGGTTCCAGCGCCGTCCTGTCCAGCCCCGGACGCAGCCGCGCCGACGCGCCCAAAGAAGGAGCGACGCCGTACACCGTCTCGGACGTGCTGGTGACCAACACGACCGGCCAGCCGGTGCCGACGGCGGCGCAGGGGACGACGACCGTCAGCGGCAGCGTCAAGTCCGGCCAGTCCGGCAACTGGGTGGTCGGCATCAGCGGCACGCCGACCGTCGCGCTGTCCGGCACGCCGACCGTCAAGTCCGGCCAGTCGGGCAATTGGGTGGTGGGGGTCAGCAACGCGGCGAGCAGCCCGGTGCCGGTGGCGCTGGTCAACGAGGGCGTCCGGCAGCCGTTCCAGCAGCAGGTCCATGTCACGACCGACGCCTCGACCGGTTTCGGCTCGGCCAGCATCACCGTCCCGGCGGGCTGGCGGCTGGTGATCGAACACGTCAACGGCTTCGCCTACGTCGGCCAGCAGGACGACCTTTCGGATTACCAGTTGGACACGACGTACAAGAGCAACAGCGTTTCCTACGAATTCGCCCCGGTAGACGAAAGCGCCAGCGACCACTACCACACCTACGTCAATGAGTCGGTGGTGGCCTATGCCGACCCCGGTTCAACCGTGAATCTGGACCTGGAAACATCCGAAGCCGGCGGCTCCGCCCCCAGCGCCGACGGCTACATCAGCGTCAGCGGCTATCTGGAAAAGTGACCGTTGACAGCGGAAACGCCCGGCCTTCCGTGAGGGAAAGCCGGGCGTTCTGGTGCGGGGGTAGATGCGGGAGTCAGTGCGTGGTGAAGATGTCGGTGATCGGGGCGACCTTGTTGGCCCCGCCGATGTGGCCGAGCCGGTAGATGTCTTCGATAGTCCGCAGCACGTTCCAGTGGTTGACGCCCTGGACCGGCTGGTACTGGGGCGGGCCGGACGGCTGGTTGTCGGCGTTGATGACCGAGACGAACGAGGTGGAGTTCGGCTCGCCGTAGCGGCCCGGCTTGATGTGCGCGCCGTAGAAGATCGTGGCGATGTGGTTGACGGAGCTGTAGTCGTCCTCGTCCCAGGTGACGATCAGCAGGCTGTTGTGCGCCGCCGCCCATTTGGCATACGCGCCGACGTTGGCCCGAAGCCAGGTGTCGCCGGCGGCGATCAGGGCGTCGCCGCTCGCGCCGCCGGTGACGCCGTGGTCGTCGTGCTGCTGGTTCGGGACGACGACGGAGACGGTCGGGAGCTGCTGGAAGTTGCCGGTCTGGCTGATCTGCGTCCAGGGCGCGAGCGTCTGGTTGACCGACGACGGCAGGTAGTTGGAGCCGTAGTCAAACGTGGTCGCCGGGAACTGATCGTTCTGCCAGTTGGCCCAGGGGTTGTGCTTGCGGGCATAGTCATGGGTGCCGGCGACATCGCCGGGGGCCGCGCCGAAGTCGTCGGTCGCGTCGCCGACGTAGGGCAGGTCTTCGGAGAACCCGGCGAACGAGTAGCCCTGATGGATCAGCTGCGCGCCCAGGTTCTCGGTCGAGTAGGTGTTGGCGATGTGGTTGTCGTCGTAGACGTTCTGATCGGAGCCGGAGAACAGGTCAAGGTAGTTGGGCTGGCTGGGGTGTTCCGTGCCGTAGGACGTGGTCAGCAGCGCCCCGGCGCGGGCGAGGGCGTTGGTGTACGGCGCGGCCTTGCTGCCGATGATGGTCTCGTACTGCTGGTTCTCCTCGATGACCAATACGACTTTGTTGTACCCAGGCGCGGCCTGGACGGCGGCGGGGGCGCTGTCGTAGCGCGGCTGGGCGGCGGACGGCAGCGCGGCGGCGAGGCAGCCCAGCGCGCAGGCGAGCGCGGGGCCGGTCGAGCGGGACATCTTCATTGCGTGAACCCTCCAGAGTGAGAATGGGATTGCTGTTCGGCGCGTCCATGCTACCCCGCCCGGATTAAGCCCACGTTAAGCCCCGTTTAAGTTTTCGTTAAGCCGCCCCCGTTCTTGTCGCCGGCAAACGGGCGGGTCAGGCGTGGTATAATCTGTGTGCAGCATCCCGCCAATGCTCGGAACGTCCGCGTGCGGACCTGTTCCCTGCGAGGAGAACTCGTCATGTCTCACAACAGCCGTTCGTCGGGTGCGCTTTCGGCGCTTGCCTGCCTGTTCGCCCTCGCTGTTCATGCCACTCCCGCCCGCGCCTTGACGGAGTCTCAGCAGGACGCGGCCATTGCCTCCCTGCAAAGCACCGTCGCCAGTCAGCAGTCCACTATCAGCGCGCTGACGGCGAAACTCCAGTACGTCACCGCCAGCGGCTTTGACTCGTGCGTTGTCGGCGGTTTCAACAACTGGGCCAGTGGGGACTCCTCATGCGTCAGCGGCGGCGCCCGCAACACCGCAGGCGGCAGAATCACTTCCAACGGCGACTGCACATCCGTCAGCGGCGGCTACGGCGTGAGCGTGACGACGCAGTACGGGTGGGCGGCGCGATGGAGACGGCGGTGCGATGCGCGGTCACGGCGGCAGCGACGGGCCAGGCGCGCGGCAGCCTGTCCGAGACGCTGGATCTGCTGGGGAGCGCGCTGGCCCTGACCGACGGCGCAGGGGTCGCGCCGCGCCTGCGGGCGTCGGCGCTGGTGGCTGCCGGGGGCCTCGCCGTGCGGGCGCGCGGGCCGCTGGCGGCGCAGGCGTTTCTGGACGCCGCCTTGCCGCAGACCCCCTCCACTCTAC
>CAZZVX010000481.1:0-2843 GCA_964657535.1 Armatimonadota bacterium
GTCGGCGCGGATGAGCCGCGTTACGCTCAAATCGCGCGTGAGATGCTCGCCGTCGGCTAGCTGCAGAAGGAAAGCAACGGAGTGTTTCTCAAACGGGACGTGATTCTGGCGCAGGAGTATCTCGCCTTCACCCTGCTCAATCTGTTCGACCTGTTTCTGACCGGCTACATCTTCGGGCATGGCGGCATGGAAGCGAACGGACTGGCCGCCTACATCTGGTCCCACTACCACGGGATAGGCTTCACGATCTACAAGTTCCTGCTCGTGGCGGTCATCGTCACCGTCTGCGAAATCATCTCGCTGAAGAGCATCCGCAAAGCCCGGCTGGTCGTCACGTTCGGCTGCTTCATCTACGTGCTGGTCGTCCTGTACGAGTCCGCGCTCATCTACACCCATATCACGGCGCTGCACCCGCAGGCGTAAGCGCCTTCACGTGTCCGTCCGCGAACAGCGTCACTTGGGCGCAGGACAGGTTGATCGTCCCCAGCACGGTGTCGGCGGGCGAGTCGATCTTGGCGAGTGACAGGTCGGCGGGCGCGCGGTAGACGAACGGATGCCCGGCGACACTCAGCAGCGTGTCCGGCCCCAGATACGGCTTGATGGCGTCATTGACGCCGTTCTGGGCCGGGAAGTTTTCGTCATAATCCTGGGTGTATTGCAGGATGCCCAGCCCGATCTCTTTCAGGCTCATCGCGGCTAAATCGCGCTCTTCCGGGCAGGTCAACGGCTCCCCCGCCAGATACTTTTCTTTGGCCGTCGCCGCGCGAGTCGTGAGGTCCGTCACGAACAGATCGCCGTGCGCGACAAAAGCGACCTGCTGCCCATTGGGCGACCAGCGCGCCTGCGTGTCGTCCGCGCCCGGCGTCAGCCCGACCGGCATGGCCGACATCGGCTTCGGCCCCGCCGTCCGGCGCACCCATAAGGCGTGATACGGCGCGCTGACAGCCTGCTGCTTATCCGTCGCCGTCTTCGCCTCGTCTTCCAGCGTTAAAACAGGCGACTTGGGCGAGACCGCCGGCGTCGTTGGCTTCGCGTCCAGGTCGTTCAACGCCGGCGGCATCTTCGCAGGCTTGGCGATCTCCGTCTGCTTCCCATCGCTCACGTCCTCGCTGAAATAATGCGCTGCGCCGTCTATATGCGACACCATCAGGATATGTTCGTCGTCCAGCCAGCCGCGCGTGAACATCTTCTCGCTGAGCGCGACAGGCTTCATGCCGTCCCGCGCGGGGTCATACAGGCCGCAGAATGAATCCTCCACGACGCGCTTGTCCCCGTCCTGAACAACACCCTGTGCGGCAAACAGTAGGCGCAGCCGGTCCGGCGACCACCAGTACACGGCGTCGGCGTCCGCCGCGTCTGAAGACGTGGGGACTGAAATATAGGCAAAGTGCGGAGGTTCCTGGCCGATGTCCATGCAGACGTAGCGTGTTTTGCTGCGTCCCTGATCCTGACTCGGCGCGGTGTTTATGAAATACTGTGCTGCCAGCAGGTATCGCCCGTCGCTGGACCAGCCTGCGAGACTGGTCAGATAGGGAACGTCTTGTTCTGTGGGCGTCCCATCGTCTTTCACAGAGACCGTGGTGGAGAGCAGAGTCGTGATCGTGCCGTGCCGCACACCCGCCAGGCGCACGAATTGCGTCACCGTGTCGGTGTCTATCCGGCTCCCCGCGTAGGCGATCTCCAGTCCCCCCGGCTGATAATCGAACTGCAAGACGTGTGCGTTCAAGGACAACTGGCGTGGCGGCGCGGCCTCCAGCATCCGGCTCTGTCCCAGATAAAGCGCGCCCTGCGGCGGCGGAGCGGGCGCGTCGCCGCGCGACGGCCCGGCGAATAGCAGCGTCGGCAGCAAGACCAACAGGGCAGGCAGAGTCAGGCGCATGGGGTTGTCTCCGGCAGAGTGTCTGCTGATAAGACGGAGGCGGAGTGCGAAACGGTTCGGTGGGGCTTCCTACGCGACCGCATAGGGCCGGAGGCTGACGACGCCGGGAACGGCTTGCAGCGTGGGAATGAGGGTTCCCAGAGTTGTCTCGTCGGCGGCGAAGGTGATGAGGACGTGGCCGGGGCCGGTGACGATCTCCAGAGACACGTCCTGCGCGGCGCAGGCGGCGGCCAGACCGGCGACCAGTCCGGCCCGCTCGTCGGTTTCCAGCAACAGGACGCGGCGGGTGGCGATTTGTGTCATGTCGGGGTTCCTTAATGGCGGAAAAAGTGGCTGTGGCTGTAAAAATAAAAGACGACGACCAGGACCAGAACGAGAGCCGCCGCGTAGACCGCCGCGAACACTTCGGAGCGCTTCAGGCGGAAGGCCCGGAAGTTGGCGACGACGACGGCCAGGCCCATGGGGACGAGCGCCGCGATGTTGATGTCGCGGCGGAACAGCGGGCCGGAGAACAGCACCAGCAGCATGGCGGCGGTCAAGAGGCCGTACATCGCCCAGAACGTGCCGCGGTCATTCAGGCCGAGTCGCAGGACGACGGCGAAGAAGAACGCCATGAACAGCGCGTCGCCCGGTCCGATGTAGGAGATCGGTGCCAGGCCGCCGACGGTCGGGACGTGGACGGAGACGGCCTGCACGATGCCGCTGTGCTGGGCCACCATGTTCTGGGTGAAGCCGACAGGGGTCATCGCGCCGATGTAGTCAATCGGCATGGCGATCAGGGCGACCGGCAGCAGGATGTTCGCTTCCCGCACGATCCGGGACAGCAAGATGCCGAAGAACGTGCAGGCCGTCGTGATCCACAGGCTGAGCAGCAGGAGTTTCAGCAGGCCGACGATGAGATGGTGGTGCGGGTGCAGGCCGAGCAGGGTGACGAGCCAGAGGGCGATGGAAAGCAGCGTCAGGC
>CAZZVX010000482.1:0-2830 GCA_964657535.1 Armatimonadota bacterium
TCCACCGTCTACGCCGTCACCAGCGTCATGATCATCATCGAGGCGTTCGCGGCCTGGCGCGCGCCGGACGCGCCCGCGCCGCCCGACGACGGCCCGCCGCTGCCGCGCTGCACGGCGATTGTCGCCGCCTACCTGCCCAACGAGCAGGAGATCATCGGCGAGACATTAACGCACCTGCTGACGCGGCTGAACGTGCCGGGGGACGCGCTGGAAGTGATCCTGGCCTACAACACGCCGGAGCCGCTGGCGATTGAAGAGGAACTGCAGGCGCGGGCGGAAAGCGACCCGCGCCTGCGCCTGCTGCGCGTGGACGGCAGCCGCAGCAAGGCCGAAAACGTCAACGCCGCCGTGGGGCTGGCGACCGGCGAGATCGTCGCCATCTACGACGCCGACCACTGGCCGGAGCCGGGCTGCTTCCGCAAAGCCTGGCGCTGGCTGTCCGGGGGGTGGGACATGGTGCAGGGCCGCTGCGTGATCCGCAACTGGGGCGGGAACTGGCTGACGCGGACAATTGCCGTGGAATTCGACGGGATGTACGGCATCTCGCATCAGGGCCGGGCGAGCCTGAGCCGGGCGGCGATCTTCGGCGGCTCCAACGGCTACTGGCGGCGCGAGGCCCTGCAGTCCGTGCCGATGAACCCGGCGATGCTGACCGAGGACATTGACATCACCGTGCGCGCCCTGCTGCTGGGGCGGCGTCTGGCGCACGACCGGACGATTGTTTCCGAGGAACTCGCCCCGACCCGCCTGCGCCACTGGCTGTTCCAGCGCAAGCGCTGGTCGCAGGGCTGGCTGGAAGTGACGCTGCGACACCTGCGCGCCCTTTTCGCGTCCCCGTTCCTGACGCCCTGGCAGAAGACGCTCTGGGCTTATTTACTCGCCTGGGGCCAGGCCTTCCCCCTGCTCAGCGTCCAGGTCCTGCCCTTGATTTTGTCCGCCTGGGCGCTGCACCGCCCGATCCACTGGTTCGGCAACCCGTTTTTTCTCGTCACCACCCTCATCACGCTGGCGAGCGGCCCGCTGACGCTGCTGCTGGTCTTTCTGCGCACGGGGCCGCACCTGCGTCGCGGCCACGCGGCCTGGTTTCTGGTCTATGGCACGCTGGGCCTGTTCTACACGTCCCTGAAGACTCTGGTGACGCTGCTCGCCCAGTACAGCCACTTCCTCCGTGACCGCCAGTGGGTGACGACTCCGCGCGTGGAGTGAACCCCCTCCTGGCCTCCCCCTGTTAAGGGGAGGGAACGAATTAACCCAATTCCCCTCCCTGACAGGGAGGGGTGGCGAGGAACGAGCCGGGGTGGGTCTCTTTTTAATGGCCTTTTCCCGTATAAACGACGCGCCAGACGGTGTTGGAGCCATCGTCGGTGACAAGCAGTGAGCCGTCGCGGGCGACGGTGACGCCCACGGGGCGGCCCCAGACGCGGCCTTCGGGCGTGACGAATCCCGTCAGGAAGTCTTCATACGCGCCGGTCGCCTTGCCGTTTTTGACGGGGACGAAGATGACCTTGTAGCCGGTGCGCCGCGCCCGGTTCCACGACCCGTGTTCGGCGGCGAACGCGCCCCCACTGAACGACTTCGGGAACTGCTTGCCTTCGTAGAAGGTCATGCGCAGGGACGCCGAGTGAGACTGCAGCAGCACGTCCGGCACCAGCACGTGTCCGGCGAGTTCCGGGTGCGCGCCCTGATAGCGCGGGTCGTAGTGGCTGCCGATGTAGTACCAGGGCCAGCCGTAGAAGCCGCCGTCCTGGACGTGCGTGATGTAGTCCGGCACCAGATTATCGCCGAGCGTGTCGCGCTCGTTGACCGAGGTCCAGAGCTGCCCGGTCTGCGGGTTGATCGTGATGCCGACCGGGTTGCGGATGCCCGACGCATAGACGCGCTCGCTCTTGCCGTCGGGCGTCATCGCCAGGATGTCGGCCCGGTGAAACTCTTTGGGGCCGTCGTCGTTGTTGGAACTCGACCCGACCGAGACGAACAGCGTCCTGCCGTCCGGGGCGAAGGCCAGGTCGCGCGTCCAGTGGCCGCCGCCGCGCAGCCGCCCGCCGCTGGGGATGTCCGAGGCGATCATCTCCGACGGGCCGCTGGCGTGCAGGTCGCCGTTGTGATAGGGGAAGCGCACGACCGACCCGGTGTTGCCGACATACAGGTACTGCGGGTTCGGGCCGAGCGGGTAAAACGCCAGCCCGAACGGCTGGTCCAGCCCCGTCGCGAAGACCTCGTTGACGTCCGGCTTGCCGTCGCCGTCCGTGTCGCGCAGGACGCGGACGCGGTTCGGCCCGCTTTCCACCACGAAGATGTCGCCGTTGGGCGCGGTGACGATGTTGCGCGGGTTGTCCAGGCCGGTCGCGTACTCGGCGACGGCGAAGCCCGGCGGGACGCTCGGCAGCGCGCCGTCGGGCCGGGGAGTCATGTTCGGCCCGTTGTCCACCGAGGGCGTGTCGTGGGGCGGCGGCAGGTCCTGGACTTTGATCCGGCGCTTGACGCCCGGCGCCGCCGTGGTCCAGTCGCCGCTGAGGGCGTCCTGACCTGTGAGCGTCGGGCTGTTTGTCGCGTCCGAGGCGGCTTTTGTCGCCGCCGGGGTGGGGACGCTCTGGGCGTGGACGGGGCCGGCCGGCGTGGTGCCGCAGGCGGCCAGGGCGAGGCAGCCCGCCGCGCCCAGCAGCAGTCGGGAGCGGCCCAGCATTAAAGTGCGCGTCTTGCGAGTCATAGAAAGCAATTCCTTCGTTCGGAGTGTCATGGTATCTGTTATTTACCCGATTTCGGGGCGAACGATAGCCCACCGCCTTGTTCCCTCGTCCCTCGGTCACAGGGTCCTCCCGAAGCGGGAGGA
>CAZZVX010000483.1:0-2813 GCA_964657535.1 Armatimonadota bacterium
TCTTGCATCCAGCGCGCTCGCCCTTTTTAGCCTGCTGCTTTTCGCGGGCATCGGGCAGTCCTCCCATGCCGACGACGGCATTTTCCCGCCGGCGGCGACGGCCAAAGCCGCCATTGATTTCGACGGGCGCGGCTTCCTCATCAACGGCAAGCGCACGCCGATCATTTCCGCAGGCATGGAATACGCCCGCGTCCCCCGCGCCCTCTGGCGCGACCGACTCTTGCGCCTCAAGCGCGCGGGCTTCAACTGCGTCGAGATGTACACCTTCTGGAACGCGCACGAACCCCAAGAAGGCAAATTTGATTTCACCGGCGACTATGATCTGGACGCCTACCTGAAACTCGTCCACCAGATGGGGATGTACGCCATCTGCCGGGTCGGGCCGTACTACTGCGCCGAGTGGGACGGCGGCGGCTACCCCGTGTGGCTGCGCTTCAAGCCAGGCGCCCACGTCCGCACGGACGACCCGAAGTTTCTGGCCGCCATGGACCCGTTCTTCGACAAACTCCTGCCCATCGTGGCCGCCAACCAGATCAGTCGCGGCGGCGCGGTCGTCCTGGTCCAGTTGGAGAACGAACACCTGGCGGGCGGGGGCCGCGACCTGCCCAACGGCTACTTCCGGCACCTGCAGGCAAAGGCCCTGGCGCTGGGGATTCAGGTGCCGTACTTCTTCAGCGGCCTGCACCACGGCGGCGACCCGGCGGGCGACCATTCCTGGGACAGCGTCGGGCGCACCAACCCCTGGATGACGACCGAGTTCTGGAGCGTCAACTTCGACCGCTACGGCAACGGCCCCACCGACGCGGACACCTACGAGCGCCGGACCTGGAAGATCTGGGCGTTCGGCGGCAACGGCTACAACGACTACATGGCCCACGGCGGCACCAACTTCGGCTACACCAACAACGACGAGGACGCGGCCAGTTATGACTACGGCTCTGCGGTCGGCCAGGCGGGCGATTTGCGCCCCACGTACTACCGCTACAAGCGCATCAACGGGTTCGCCCTGGCCTTCCCGGAGATCATGGAAGACAGCGTCAACGCCGACAAGGACTTTGCGGGCGTGGCGACCGACCCGGCCATTCGTATTACCGCCCGGCGCAGCCCCGGCGGCAATGCCGTCTTTCTGGACAACCCCGGCACGGCCCCCGTCAAGACGCAGGTCAAAGGCCCCGACGGCCGACTGTTCCCGGCGTCCGGCCCGATGACGCTGACGCCCGGCCAGATCGTGCCGGTCGTGGAGGGCGCTCCGCTCACCCCGCACATCACTTTGACTCTGGGCGCGACGCGCATCTTGGGGACGACGACCGAGGGCGGGATGACGACGCTGGTCGTCTACGGCCTGCCGGGCGACCCCGGTCAGTTGAGACTCACGGCCCCGGCGGGCGCGCAGACGACGGGGGCGACGGGCGCGTGGACGGCCTCGCCCGGCGGCGTGTACGACCTGGCGCTGTCCTACCCGACGGACCGCCCGGCGGAATACACGCTGACGGCGGGGGGCGAGACCGTCCGCGTCCTGGCGGTGAGCGACACGCTGGCCGACCATACCTGGTTCGTCCCCGTCGGCGCGCAGACGGCCATCGTCTGCGGCCCCGCCTATGTCGGTGATGCCGAGGCCGTCGGCAACGGGCTGCGCCTGACCGCCGAGCGCGGCCTGGCCGCCCCGACCGGCATCTCGCCCGACCCTTACGCCGAGTCGTCGCCCGCGCTTGTCTACGGCCTGGGCCGGGACGGCGCGGCATTGACGGCCCAAACGCCTGCATCCGTTTCGGCCTCGGCCCCCGCGCTGACCGGCTGGGCGACCCAGCCCGTCACCGAGGCCGCGCCGAAGTTCGCCGACGCGAAATGGCTTGCAAGCGCTGACCCGCTGCCGATGGGCGCGGACGGCGACGCGAGCGCCTACGCCTGGTACCGGACGACAGTCCACGCCGCTGATGCCGGCGACTACACGCTGGCGTTCAGCAACGCGAACGACCGCGTCATCACGTTCCTGGACGGCGTCCGCATCCCCGACCCCGGCCTGCATCACAGCGTCCTCAGCCTGCCGCTGACGCCCGGCGATCACGCCGTGGCGATCCTGTCGGCCCACTACGGGCGGGCCAAACTGTTCGGCTACACCGGCGCGCTGGACGCCATTGATGTCAAAGGACTGGTCGGCCCGGCCCGGCTGGGCGTCACCGACGGCCCCGGCGTCGCGCTGACCGATTGGCGCTTTGTCACGGCCCCGGATGCAAATCAAACCACGCCGCCCGCCCCTGATGCGCCCGGCTGGGCCGCCGTCAAGATCGGCGACGACCCGTTCCACGGCAACAAAGGAGTCGCCTGGTTCCAGACGACCCTCCCGGCCAGTCTGCTCAAACCCGGCATGGCGCGCTTCGTCCTGCACTTCGAGAGCGTGGACGACACCGGCACGGTGTTTGTCAACGGCAGGCAGGTCGCCCGCCATGAAGGCTGGAACGAGGCGTTCGACGCGCCCGTAGACGCCGCGCTTGCCAATGGGCAGCCCGTGGTCGTCTCGGTGCTGGTGGACAACCTGGACAACGCCGGCGGACTGGACAAGCCGGTGACGCTGCTTTCCTACCGCTCGGACGCGCCCGTGGTCGGCTGGAAGATGCGCGGCGGCATCGAATCCGGCCTGTCCCAGGCGGCCTGGAAGCCGCTCCCGGCGGGGACGGCTCTGGACGGCGCCCCGCGCTTCTTCCGGGCGCGCTTCACGACCGCGCCGCCCGCCGCGAGCGGCCCGCACCCGATCCTGCGCGTCGTCACGTCGTCCCTGTCCGCCGGTTTCGTCTGGCTCAACGGCCACAATCTGG
>CAZZVX010000484.1:0-2778 GCA_964657535.1 Armatimonadota bacterium
TGCCTCATCCTCGGCTTGCTGCTGCTGGCCGGGGCAATCCTGCTGGAACTGCACGAAGTCCGTCTCGCCCGCCTGACAATGGCGGGCGAGTTGGCCGGTATCGTGACGGCGCCGGAACTCTAGCCGGGCGCTCCGGGGCCGGGAACGCCGGTGCCGGACACGCCGGGCGCGGAGCCGGGCGTGACGGGGTCGGGCGAGCCGCCGGGCGCGGTAGACGGGGTGTTCGGCGTTGCACCGGGAACGGTGGGCGCGGGAGTCGCCGGGACGGGCGGCGGGGGCGTGTTCGGCGGCGTCGGTATGGGCGTTGGAGCCGGGGCCGGCGTTGCCGATGGATCGGGCGTGGCCGGTGTCTGTGCCGGGACAGCCTGTTTGCGAACTTTCTTGACAGCGTGCGTTTTGCTTGTCGGATGTGCCTGGGCGAGCGGCGCGAGCGTGAGCAGCGCCGCCAGGGTGCCCGCCGTCATCCAAACTGATCGTTTATCGTGAAGTGCCATTTTGAGTTCCTTTCGTGACGTTCTCTGCTGTCTTTGTACCCTCTCGGCCTGTTCCCAAACCCGCCCGCCGATGTTTCGCGTCATTGACGGCAGGGTACACCGGAGAACAATCGGAGGATAAACGATGGCGCTGCGAACGGGCAAAGAACTGGCGGGACTGGCCGTGATGACGCTGAACGGCGGCGAGCGGGTGGGGCGGCTGGAAGATGTCGTCTTTCACGTGGCTTCCGGGCGCATCACGGGGTTCCTGGTGGACCCCGGCGGTCTGTTCGCGAAGCCGCGCTTTCTGCCCGCCGGGAAGGTCCAGAGCGTCGGCGCCGACGCTCTGACGATTGCCAGCGCCGACGCCCTTTCGGAGACGGATCCGACGAAAGAGGACCCGGAAGAATGGCTGGCCCGCCCCTTGGAAGGGCGGCCCGTGCTGAACGCATCCGGGACGGCGCTGGGCAAGGTGGCGGACGTGCTGGTGGACGCCGAAACGCTGACAGTGCTGGCGCTGACGCTTTCGACGGGACTGATAGACAACGCCATCCACGGCAAGCCGCGCCTGCCCCTGTCGTTCGTCAAGACGGTCGGCAAAGACAGCCTGGTCGTGCCGGACACCTACAACCCGGCCTCGCCCGAATACCATGACACAGCCCCCGCCTAGATGCGCTCCTGCTCCGCTTTTCTCTGCCGCCGTCGCGGCTTTGCTGCTGGCCGGGTGCGGGTCACTCTCGCCGCAGACGGTCGCGGCGCACAAAATCGCCGACGCCCTGCCGCAGACGCTCGGCCCGGCCCGGCACTACGATGTCCAGGTGGAGGGGGATTCGTTCGCCCTGGCGCGGGGCCGCGCCAGGCGGGTGCGCATTCACGGCGACGATGTGCAGTTGTCCTCCGAGGTCACGCTTGACACGCTGGACATCGCGGCGCAGGACATTTCGTTCGACACACAGGCCAAGCGCCTGGAACATATCGGGACGGTCGCTTTTGCCGGGACGATGGCGCAGGCGCACTTGGCCGCGTACCTGGCCCAGCGCCGCCCGGATTTCACGGTGACGTTACGGGAGAACGATGTCGAGGCGCGGCTCCCCGTCAACGTCGGGCCGCTGCACACGACGGCGACGGTCTACGGCAATTTGACGCCCACCACGCCCGACGCGAGTACACTGGACTTCGTCGCCGACCGTGCGCGCCTAAGTTTTCTGCCCGTTCCCGCGTTTCTTGTCAATCAAGCCGTGGGTACACTAAACCCGGTCGTCGATCTGTCCGGCTTCAAGATGCCCGTCGCGCTGCAAAGCGCGGACGTGGAGCAGGGGACACTCGTTCTGCGGGGGACGGCAGACCTGGACGCGCTGACTCATCATTAGACGCGCTGACTGTTGGAAATGCTCGGCACAAGGAGGTGAAAGAACTATGGGAAATCTGCTTTATATCATTGGCGCGGTTTTGGTCGTGTTTTGGATCGTTGGGTTTTTGGTTGCGCACGTCGCCAGCCCGCTGATCCATCTGATCTTGGTGATCGCTGTGATCGTGTTCGTGTTCCAGTTCATTACGGGCCGTCGCTCAGTCTGAGGGAAAACGGCTAATCGTGCCGCGAGGCGGGACGACGGCGCCAGTCCGCAGGGAGAAGCTGTTCCAGGGTGTCGTCAATCGTGATGATGCCCTGGAGGCAGGCGTCATCATCCACGACGGGCAGGGCCAGCAGTTTGTAGCGCTCGAACGTGCGCGCGACTTCTTCCACGCTCGCGTCCAGCGGAACGCTGCGGACGCTGCGAATCATAAAGTCCGCCACGCGGGCTTCGGGCCGGGCGACGATCAGATCGCGCAGGGAGATGACGCCGACCAGCCGATTGGCGTCGTCCACGACATAGACGTAGTAGATCGTCTCGGCTTCCGGCTCCAGAGAGCGTAACTGCTCGATAGTCTGCTGCGCGGTCAGACTCTCGGCGATGGCGACGTACTCGTTGGTCATCAGGCCGCCCGCCGTGCTGTCGTGATAGGGCAGCAGTTCCTCCACGTCCTCCCGCTCTTCTTGATCCATGCGGCCCAAGAGATCGTCGCGGTGCGCCTTGTCCATGTCCCCCAGCACGTCGGCGGCCTCGTCGGCGGGCATCTCCTCCAGAATGTCTGCGGCGCGCTCGCTGTCCATGTGCTGCAGTGCGGCGATCTGTACATCGTCATCGGCCTCGGCGAGCGCGTCGGCGGCGGTCTCCACGTCGAGCGACTCCAGCACCTCTTTACGGTGCGCCGGGTCCAGTTGGTTAAGAATGTCACCGATGTCGGCGGGGTGGAGTTTGGCGAG
>CAZZVX010000485.1:0-2771 GCA_964657535.1 Armatimonadota bacterium
TGATGGAGCAAACGACTGCGGAAGGTCCTTCGGAAGCGCGCTGGGACGGCTGGCTGCGTTTGAACGCCCTGGAATGGATGCCCACCCGCGCCCACGCGCTGCTGGCGGCCTTCGACGGCGACCCGGCGGTCCTGTTCGCCGCCGGGCCGTCGGAGTGGCAGGAGCGCCTGCCGACCCTGTCGGCCAAGCACGTCGCCCGCCTGACCGAGATTCAGAAGCGCGATTTTTCCAAAGACATCGCCGCCCTCGACAAAGCCGGGGCGGGCCTCGTCCCCTGGGACGACCCGCGCTACCCGGCGGGCCTGCGCCAGATTCCCGACGCGCCGCCCGTGCTGATCGTGCGCGGCGCACTGGTCCCCGAAGACAAGTTCAGCATCGCCATCGTCGGCTCGCGCCGGGCCACGTCCTACGGGCTGTCGCTCGCCAAGCGCTTCGCGGGCGATCTGGCCGCGCGTGGTCTGACCATCGTTTCCGGCGGGGCGCGCGGCGTGGACACCCTGGCCCATCAGGGCGCTTTGGCCGCGAACGGCCGCACCATCGCCTTCCTGGGCTGCGGCGTAAACGTCCCCTATCCGCGCGACAACCAGCGCCTGTTCGACGAGATCGCGGCGGGCGGCGGCGCGGTCGTCTCCGAGTTTCCCATCGGCACGAAGCCCGAACCCTGGCGCTTCCCCGCCCGCAACCGCCTGATTTCGGGGACGGCGCTCGGCGTGCTGGTCATCGAGAGTCCCATTGACAGCGGCTCCCTGATCACCGCCCGCGAGGCCGGCGACCAGGGCCGCGAAGTCTTCGCCATCCCCGGCCCCATCGGCAACGGGCGCAGCGACGGCTGCCACAAACTCATCCAGGACGGGGCCAAACTCGTCCAGTCGGTCGAGGACATCTTGGACGAACTCGGCGTCCGCACGCTCCGCTCCCCGGACTCCCCCGCAGGCTCGCTGTCCGCCCCGGCCCCCGTCCCCAATCTGCCGCCGGAGCAGCGCAAGGTTCTGGATATGCTCACGCTGCAGCCTCGCCACGTGGACGGCATGATCGCCGAGAGCGGCCTGACCGCCCCGCAGGTCTCCGGCATCCTCACGCTCCTGGAGATGCGCGGCCTCGCCCGCCGCGTCCCCGGCAACGCCTTCGTCCGCGTCCTCTAGGCACGGCGAATCGTGGTATCATAATGAACAAGCATATCACACTAAAGCGACGCACACGGGAACACGTCATCGCGGATCTGAGCGTCAATCATGTCGAGCGGCAGATTCTGCTCGGCGGCTATACCATCGAGTGTACCCGCCATGACTATGGATACGACCTGTTGATGACGACCTACAACGTTAATGGTGAGCCGGAGTCCGGGGAAGTGCGTTTGCAATTGAAGGCGACCGACGCCTTGCCGATAGTAAAGGGCGGCGAAACAGTGTCATGGCGCATTGAGAGATCGGACTTGGCGCGCTGGATGAACGATCCGTTTCCGGTTATTCTCGCGGTTTATGACGCGCGGACGCATACTGCGTACTGGCTCTACGTGCAGGGGCATTTTCAGGCGCAGCCAAATTTCAACATTTTCACGGCAGGCCGCACCGTAACGGCTCACATCCCGCTCACGGCTGTCCTCGACCCCGCAGCGGTTTTCCAATTTGCGCAGTTCCGGGATGCGGTGAACCGTCAGTTTCAAGGAAGGGTAAACCACAATGCTTGATATTGATTACGGCGGATTAAAAGTCACCTATGGGCAACTCGCGGCGACGCTGTCCCATTTGGGGTTCTCCGAGAGCAGAGGCAAAACAGACCTCAATATTCCGTACCGCGCGTTCGCCAATCAGCAATACGACACCTGGACTCTCTTGCCGGATTTGCCCGACGATCACCTGGTTGAGCCTGTCCATCTTCGTTCGGCGGAACGCGCCGTCGTAGAGTGGGGCGTGGCAAACAGTGGCGAGTTTCTTAACCTTCTTCGAGAGGCATCACGCCAAGAAGTTCAAGCCGCCTGAACCGGCCACATCCGGATTGGCTTGTATCAATCACAGGACGTCAATGGCGGGCGCGGCCCAAACTTCATGGCAAACACGGCCCGCGCCGCTTCCCAACCCCCGCCCGGATTGCGGCAAAGCACCCGTCCAGCCACTCGACTTCGAGGAACACGAAGGCAGCAACGAGTTCAACCGGGAGACGGCCCAGAAGGAACCGCAGGTCGCTTAAGCCGTCCGGCGGCGGGCTTGGGCCAGGTGGAGGCTGAGGATGGCGATGTCGGCGGGGGTGACGCCGGGGACGCGGGCGGCCTGGCCCAGCGAGACGGGGCGGACGCGGCCCAACTTGTCCTTGCTCTCGTTGGACAGGGCGCGGATGGAGGCGTAGGGGAAGCCGTCGGGGATGGGGACGTCCTCGCGGCGGGACGCGGCGGCGACCTGGTCCTGCTGGCGCCGGATGAAGCCGTCGTACTTGCCCTGAATCTCCACCTGCTCGGCGACGGCGGGCGGGACGGGCGCTGAGGACGGGGCCAGCGCGGCCACGTCCCGGTAGACGACCTCCGGGCGGCGGAGCAGGTCGAACAGCGACGTGCGCTGGGCGACGGGGCCGACGCCGAGCGCGGCCAGGCGCGTGTTGTCCGCGCCGCCGATAGAGGTCGCTTGCAGGCGCCGCGTCTCGCGGGCGATGGCCGTCTGCTTGGCCTGGAACCGCGCCCAGCGGTCGTCGGGGACGAGGCCGACGTCGCGGCCTCGCGCCGTCAGGCGCAGGTCGGCGTTGTCCTGGCGCAGCAGCAGGCGGTACTCGGCGCGGGACGT
>CAZZVX010000486.1:0-2725 GCA_964657535.1 Armatimonadota bacterium
CTGTCTTGTTACTTTCCGGTCAGTTGGGCGAGGCCGACGTCAATGCCCTGGCCGCCGGTGGTCTGGTGGCAGTGGACGGCGAGGGTGACGGTCGCGCCGGGCTTGAGCAGGGCCAGCGCGGCGGGGCTGATGTCCAGGGCGTCGTAGCTGCTGTTGTAGCCCGAATCGTCGGCGGCGGGGATGCCGTTGACGTAGATCTCTACGTCTTCGTCGTGGTAGACCATGAAGGCCATTTTGCCGCCGGTGCCAGCGGGCAGGGTGACGGTGCGGCGCAGCCAGATGTCGCCGGGCGTGTCCGTCCAGGGCGTGCCGATCTTGGTCCAGCCGACGCCGGTGCCGAACGCGCCGGGGCCGGTCTTCCAGCCGGAGTCGTCGAAGGCGGCTTGGGTCCAGTCGTCGCCGGGCTTGGCCGTGGTGTAGTGCCAGGTCTGCGGCGTGGTCGCTGACGTTTCAATGAAGTACGCGCCGGGCATCGGGCGCGTCGGCATGGGCGCCCAATCCGCGGCTTTGACGGTGTCGCCGGCGGACCACTTGTTCCACATGGCGCGGTCGGAGAGCATCTTGACGAACAGGCCGCCGACGACGGGGCGGGCGTGCATCCCGCCGCTGTGGACGTTGTCGGTGGCGTACTGGTCGGCGAGCGGGTCGCGGGTCGTGGTCTGGTCCAGGTAGGCGTAGACGGGCGCGACCAGCGTCTGGAAGTCCGCCGGGTCGGTCGCCAGCGTCGCGCTCCACACGGTCCAGTCGGTCTTGGTGCCGTGGGTGCGGCTGTCGAGCGGGACGCCGTAGGGCTGCAGGACGCTCTTGTAATAGGCGACTTCCTGCTGCCGGACGGTCATCGGGAAGACGTTCAGGCCCAATATCTGGTCCCAAACCAGGTTGTACTTCTGGCTCCAGGTGCCGGGTTTGTCGAAGGCGAGCAGGGAGTGGCCGCCGCCGTCGGCGGTTTGCACCCAGTGGGCGGCGTCGGCTTTGGCGAGGGCGGCGAACTTCTTGGCCTCGGCTTTGTCGCCGCGCCGCTGGCACATATCGCCATACGCGGCCAGGGCGACGATGGCTTTGACGCTTAAGTTGGCGTTGTGGGCGAGGTGGCCCATGAAGTCGTCGGTGCAGAGCTGGTCGCCGGGGTCCAGGCCGTACTGCGCGAGGTAGTTGGCCCAGGTGGACAGCACGGACCAGTACGGCTTGACGAAATTGGCATTGCCGTCTTCTTGGGTGATGGCGTCGCAGAGGATCAGCATGTTGCCGCTTTCTTCCACGGTCATCTCTTCGCCCGCGTTGCCGCTGGCCGAGGCGACGGGGTAGGTGCCGAGGTCGTGCGGGGAGTTGGGGAACTTCCAGACGGGCGAGGAGGCATAGGCCAGCACCGGCACGACCGTGGCTTTGGCGAGCGTGGGGCTGAGCAGGATCATCATGGGGTCCTGCGGGAAGATCACGTCCACGGTGGCGATGTCGCCGTTGCTCGTGTTTTCTTTGGTGAACAGCAGCGGCTGGCCGTGCGAGTCCACGGCGAGGCCGTTGGCGGCGAGGCATTCGCGGTAGGCGAGCGCGGCGATCCGGGCGTATTTCGCGCCGCCTTCGGTGGTCAGGTCGGCCATGAGGCTTTGGTCAAACTGGGTGCAGCGCTGGACAAGGCTGGGGTAGTCGCGCTCGGCGGCCTGCAGCATGGCTTCGGGGGTGGCGCCGTTGCGCCGCCAGTAGGGCTGAAGTTTTGCGCCGGAGAATTTGATGGAGTACAGTTCGTCGTAGGCGACCATCAGGTGACGCTCTGTGGGAGCCGCGCCGACGCTGCCTAAATCAAAGGTGTAGGCGAGAACGGGCTGGTCGTCGGTGACGGGGCGGGGCTGGCGGGCGTCGTCGGTGGCGGGCAGTGTGCCATTGGCGACGAAGCCGCTCAGCAGTTCCGTGTCGCCGCCGATGGCGCTTTTGCTCTGGGCGGTCGGGGCGGCGACGTAGGCGTAGCCCCAGTCAATGCGGGTGTCGTCGCCGGCGGGCCGGAACAGCGTCTGCGCCTGGGAGCCGACGCGCAGGGCGGTCAGCGGCCCGGCGGTTTCGCGCTGCCAGACGACGGGCTGATCGTTTGTGTTGACGGCGAGTTCGGAACTTGTGCTGTCGTAGAGGGAGACGGCGTGCGGCTTGCCGTCATTGGAGGCCACATTCCAGGTGATGTAACTGACGGGGCGGGACAGCACGTTGAGGTCGTGCGGCAGGGCGGCGGTCATAAAAGTCATCGTGACATGGACATTGGCGTTCTCGAAGTCGTAGATGGAGCGCGTCGGCGTGACCTGCAGGCGGGTCTGCGGCAGGGCGGGGACGCTGTCGGGGTCGTCGCCCATCAGCCGGTAGGCCGTGCCGTCCACGCGGATCAGGCTGACGAGCGAATGCTCCCGATGCGTCCAGTGCTGGGTGTTTTTGTCGTTGAGGTGGTCGGCCTCGGACCAGACGCTCAGGTACGGATCGCTGGTGACGAGGGGAACGGCGGGCGGGCGGAACGCCTGGTCGTCGGCCCGCGCCCCGGACACGCCGAGGGCGAGCAGGGCGAAGCCGGCGGCGGCTCCTAACAGTTTCTTCATTGAGGACTCCTTGTGACGTGTCTGGCGCGATGCCTTTACAGTATACGCGGCTGAGTCCTGATTTGTTCGACGCGCGGCGGGAAAGTTCCTGCGCCCGTCTGTGAAAGACACGCCCCGGCCCTGAAGGGCCGGGCTGAATCGCGTCTTAATCG
>CAZZVX010000487.1:0-2704 GCA_964657535.1 Armatimonadota bacterium
AGTCCGGCGGGCCTTTCTTTTTTGATTCCTTATGACACTGCGTTCATTTCTCCGCTACGTCCTCCCGGTACTCGTCTGGGCCGCTGTGATCTTCTCCCTGTCTACCGGGGCCGGCGGCTCCACCCACACCAACTCTTTCCTGGACACTTTTCTGGCCCGCTACTTCCCGTCGCTGTCGCATCGGCTGACGTGGCCGGAGCGGGACAGTATCCATTATTACGTCCGCAAAGCCGCCCACGTCACGGAATATGCCGTCTTCGGCGTCCTGCTGGTGCGCGCTTTGCGCCGGGAACGTCCCCGCCTCGCGCCGCGCCTGCTCTGGCTCGCCTGGGCTTTGGCGACGGCCTACGCCGCCACCGACGAGTTCCACCAGGTCTTCGTTCCCGGACGCACGCCCAAAGTCACCGACGTGATGTTGGACTCGGCAGGGGCGGCACTCGGCATTTGCCTCATCACGTTCGTTTCTCGCCGCCGACAGGCCGCACGCACGCCCTGACTCTCCGCGTCATCCGGCCCTTGCCGCCAATGCCGTTTCTCAGGTATAATACAAGGCGGTTTCTGAACACAATTTTGCGGAAGACACGTCTGCAAAGAGCGTTTTTGCGAAAACGAACTGGCACGACCCTAGAGGAGAAGAATTCATGGCGAACACTAAGCGCGTGTGGCTTTTTGAGGAAGCGAACGCGACGATGCGTGACGAACTGGGCGGCAAAGGCGCCAATCTGGCCGAGATGAGCAACATCGGCCTGCCCGTCCCCCCTGGCTTCACCATCACCACCGACACCTGTAACGAATACACCCGACTGGGCCAGCAGATGCCCGAAGGCCTGATGGACGAAGTCAAGGCCGCGCTCGCCGATGTGGAAAGCAAGACCGGCAAGAAACTCGGCGACGCCGCCAACCCGCTTCTCGTCTCCGTCCGCTCCGGCGCGAAGTTCTCGATGCCGGGCATGATGGACACCGTCCTCAACCTGGGCCTCAACGATGCGACGGTCGAGGGCCTCATCAAACTGACCGACAACCCGCGCTTCGTTTACGACAGCTATCGGCGCTTCCTAATGATGCTCTCGGACGTCGCCTACTCGACCCCGACCAATCACCTCGCCAAGCACGACTTCGAGCATATCTTCTACGACATGAAGAAAGAACTCGGCGTCAAGGAAGACCTGGACGTGAACGCCGACCAGCTCAAGCAGCTCTGCGAGACGTACAAGGCCCACATCAAGTCTGCCGCCGGCCACGAGTTCCCGCAGGACCCGTATGTCCAACTCCAGGACGCCATCGCCGCCGTGTTCAAGTCCTGGAACAATGACCGCGCGATCTTGTACCGCCAGCGCGAGAAGATCTCCGACGACATCGGCACCGCCGTCAACATTCAAAGCATGGTCTTCGGCAATCAGGGCGAGGATTGCGGCACGGGCGTCGCCTTCACCCGCAACGCCAGCAACGGCGACAAGGAAGTGTTCGGCGAGTACCTGATGAACGCCCAGGGCGAGGATGTCGTCGCGGGCGTCCGCACCCCAATGCCGATCTCCGAACTGGCCGTCCAGAACCCGGCGATCTACAAGCAGTTTGACGACATCTGCAAGCGGCTGGAAGGCCACTACAAGGATATGCAGGACATTGAGTTCACCATCGAACACAACAAACTGTTCATCCTGCAATGCCGCTCCGGCAAGCGCACCGGCCCCGCCGCCGTCAAGATCGCCGTAGACCTCGTCGGCGAAGGCTTGATCTCCAAAGAGACTGCGCTGGCCCGAATCAATCCCGAACTGCTGGATCAGTGCCTGCACCCGATCATCAAGCCCGGCGCGAAATATGTCACTCTCGCCAAAGGCCTGCCCGCCGGCCCCGGCGCCGCGACCGGCATTGCCGTCTTTGACGCGGGCCGCGCCGCTGAACTCGGCAAGGGCGGCCAGGGCCAGCGCGTCATCCTCGTCCGCGCCGACACCTCCCCGGACGACCTCAAGGGAATGCTCGCCGCCGAAGGCGTCCTGACCGAGCGCGGCGGCATGACCAGCCATGCGGCCCTCGTCGCCCGTGGTTTCGGCATCCCGACCGTCGCCGGCTGCTCCGACATCACCGTCGGCCCGAACTCGTTCACGGTCAATGGCCGCACCATCAAGGAAGGCGACCCAATCTCGCTCAACGGCACCGTCGGCGAAGTCATTGACGGCACCGTGGAAGTCGTAGACCCCGAAATGACCGGCGAGTTCGGCACCCTGCTTGGTTGGGCTGATGATTTCAAGCGCCTCGGCGTCCGCACCAACGCCGACACGCCCGAAGACGTGGCCCTCGCCATTAAACTTGGCGCGGAAGGCGTCGGCCTGTGCCGCACGGAGCATATGTTCTTCGCCGAAGACCGCCGCCCGGTTGTCCAGGCCATGATTCTGGCCGAGACCGAGGAAGAGCGCGGCAAATGGCTGGACCAGTTGCTGCCGTTCCAGCGCAACGACTTCCAGGGCATCTTCGAGGCGCTCGGCGACCGCCCGGCGACCATCCGCCTGATTGACCCGCCGCTGCACGAGTTCCTGCCGAACCTGGAAACGCTGATTGCCGAAACGGCGACCTTGAAAGCCACGCACCCGGACAGCCCTGAACTGAAGGCTAAAGAAAGCCTGCTGCATAAAGTGGAGGGGATGCACGAGATCAACCCCATGATGGGCCTGCGCGGCTGCCGCCTGTCCATCGTCTTCCCCGGCAT
>CAZZVX010000488.1:0-2678 GCA_964657535.1 Armatimonadota bacterium
GCGGCCTGCCCCCGCCGCCCCTTCAGGGCCTCGCCGGCCAGGGCCTCGTTGGCATGCGGGCCGTAGGCCTCGGCGGTGTCTATGAACGTGACGCCCGGATCGAGCGCCCGGTGGATGACGGCGACCGCCTCCGCCTCATTATCGGCTGCGCGGCCCGCCGCCCTGTCACTGTCCCAGCCTCTCCGAGCCTCCCCTTCAGGGAAGACCCGGCGGAACGGAAGGGGCAGCCGCTGTCATGCCGCCTTCGTCACAACTCTTTCGGCCCCAGTCACAACCCAATGACGAAGAATTAAGTCCTTCTGCGTCCGCAGGACAATCGGTGAGGCGGGGCGTTCTACCGCCCCGACCGACTTATGCAAGAGGCCCATTGTATAGGCACACTGTTTGTCCCATGCTGTACCAACGACAACGCAATAAAACCGCCAGATTATTTCAACCACATTCACCGCTTGTCCAGGCGCCTTAACGACTGTTGCCAACATCTCACCCAACACATGGCTTTAAGGCGTGGTGAGGGGAGGCGGAAGGGCCAACACCGGCAGCACAACTTTCGCCGTTTTCCCCGTCAGAACGGCGGTGGTGAGGCGGCGGTGGATGGAGAACGTCTTCGCGCCCGGCGACGGCGGCGTCATCGTCAGCAGGACCGAGTAGCGAGGGCTCGGTCTGGGCTGGAGTGTCCTCCAGCCAGGGAAATGCTTGTCCAGCAGTTCGCTATAGCCGAAGGTGGGAATGGCGTCCTCGCGGGTCAGGTGGTCTCCCTGGTCGTCAACGACGGAGAGTTCGTCCTCGCCGCTCCCGAAGGTTGACGGCGGCAGCGCGCCCCCCGGCATTTTGGGGACAAAGGTCAGCACGGCGTACAGCGCGGGGCCGAACTCCTGCCCGTTCCTCCCGTGCGCCCCGTTGTACGACGACAGGGGGTGCGCCGCGTCGAAGCTGCCGATCTTCGTCACCACGTACTTGCCTTCGGACCCGTAAGCCGAGGCGACGTTCACGTCCACCACCTCGCCGGGTCCGGGGATGGGAAGGCCGTCAAAATCCAGGGCGTGGTAAGACCGGACCACCTGCTCCAGTTGCAGGGCGAGGGTCAGATTCGGAGGGATCGGCTGAAACACGCCCGCCTGGAAGTCCAGGTCGTACCCCGTTTCGTCGCCCATCGCCGGCGTCCCGTTCAATTTCCAGAAGAGGGAGTCTCCGAAATGGGCGACCTGAGTGTCCGCCAGGCTCGCGTAGCCTGAGATGTCATGCTCCGTTCCGTCGGGGCCTCTGAGCGTGGCTTTGCTGATGCGCCAGGACTTTGCCCACGCCTGCGACACCGTCTCGTCGGGCTGTGTCTCATCCCGCACCCAGACGCGGGCGTAGTAATTCCCGCTGTATCCGGCGGTCAGGCTTTCCGCCGTCACCCGCAGACCGCTGCCGATGACGCTCGCGACCGGAGTGGGAGCGGCCTCCCTGGGCGCAGCGCCGATGGACGTTCGGGGCAGGAGGATGGGCGCGAAGGCGTGGAACAGCGCGGCCTTCCGCAAGTTGGGGGCCTTCTGATGGACGTAAAGGTGCAGGTCCAGTGTCTTGGCGGCGGCGGGCGGCGTGACCATCGTCAGACGGAGTTGGTAGTGCGGGGACTGGTCGTGCGGGCTGCACAACGAGTTGCCGTTGGAGAGGTTGTCGCCGAGTTCGTCCACGATGGCGGGTTTGACGACCTGGGGAGTGACGTCCACGGTCATGTCGGGCGCGGACGGGGGCGGGACGAGCGTGAAGTCCAGGAAGACGTCCCGGAGGTTGCCCAGGATCGGGGGACCTTTCTCATAGCGGACGCTGCTGAACACGAGCCTGGCTCCGAGGCCGGTCGTCAGGGTCATGTTGACCCCATGCGAGACTCCCACGTCGGTGAAGACCGGCACGCCGTCCAGGTCGTCCCGCTCGCTGATGTTGCCGTCGGACCCGGCGGGAGCGGAGGGTTCCTTGAGCGTGAACTCCAGGCGCACCGGCTCCCAGTGCGTGTCCGGGTTCTCGAAGGTCCAACCCTGTTCCGGCGCTTGCGCGTCCGTATGAGAACCGACCAGTCGCTGTCCCTGCGGTCCGACGGCGACCGCTTCCGTCGCGTCGCCCAGACTCGCGGCGGACGCGGCGGTCGGGGCCACGGCTGTGACGTCGCCCGCGACGAAGAGGACGCGCTGTGCCTTTTCCTGCGGCGTCGTGAACTGTCTCCAGGGCTGGAACTCCGACTGCCTCGCCCAGCGCGCCCCGGTCAGGCGGAGGGTATAGGCCCCGGACGTCTGCTGGGCGGAGAATGGAGAGGACGCCTGCGCGCAAGACCGCTCTGCGCCCCAGGCGTGACTGAGTAAGAGGGCGGCAGCGACGACGACACAATTCAGAAGTTTCGGGTTACTCACGTTCGAGCCTCTGTGACCGGATAAGGACTTGCCAGTGTGGGCCGTGGAATGGCGATGCATATCCTGCCTACTCAGGAACAAGATTTCAGGTATCTCAGACCACTGTGCGGGCGCTCCGCATTGTACCAGAGCCGATGCGTTCCCAGGCACACCGGCGCTTCTCTGTTGGCCGGCGAGATCGACAGCACCGTCTCCTACGGCCTCAACTGGGGCGTCGCCAGCGGCTACTCAGGGACGACCGGCACCCTCGCGGCCATGAGCGCGCCGGCCAGCACTGTACTGCTCTTC
>CAZZVX010000489.1:0-2670 GCA_964657535.1 Armatimonadota bacterium
AGGGCGATGGCGATGGCCGGGCCGAGTTCGCCTGCCGGTTTGCTGTCGTATAGATGGACGCGCGCGCCGAGCGCGGTCAGCACTTCGGCGCAGGCGAGGCCGCTGCGCGCCAGGCCGATCACGGCCACAGTTTTTCCGTTGAATTCGGTGGTCATACGCAAATCATAAAGGCCGGAAGTCCCCTACCTCCGCGCGAAAACAGACAAACTGGGGGCCAGCAGCAGGCCGACGGCGAGGGCGATGAGGCCCAGAATCCAGAAACGGGCGACGACCTGAGTTTCGGGCCAGCCGGACAATTCAAAGTGGTGGTGCAGGGGCGTCATCTTGAAGACGCGCTTGCCTTTGGTCATCTTGAAATAGGTGACCTGGATCATCACGCTGACGGTTTCCAGAACAAAGACCAGGGCGAAGATCAAGAGCAGGACCTCTTGTTTGCCGATGATCGCCATCGCCGCGAAGGACGAACCCAGGGCGAGAGAACCCGTATCGCCCATGAAGACTTTGGCGGGGTAGGTGTTGTACCACAGAAAGCCGAGGCACGCCCCGGCGACGGCGTAGCCGAAGCGCGGCAAAAGTTCATCACCAGTGTCGTAGGTGTAAACGGTCCAGGCCAGGCCCAGCGCGGTCAGCACGGCGAGGCCGCCCGCCAAACCGTCCAGCCCGTCGGTCAGATTGGTGGCGTTGGACATCCCGATGAGCAACAGCACGGCCAGGACGTAGTAGCCGGGTCCGAGGTCAATGGTCACGCCGCGCCAGACCGTAAGCACAGTTGTGTGGTACGGCGCGCTGTGCAGGTACAGCCAGCCGACGAAAAGCAGGGCAAGGAGCAGTTGGCCCGCCAGCTTCTGACGCGCCTTCAGGCCGAGCGACTTGCCGCGTTTGGCCTTCAAGTAGTCGTCGGTGAAGCCCAGAACGGCGTGGCCGACGAAGATCAGCCAGACGGCGACCAGCGGGCCGCTGACCCGGTGTGCGGCGTCGGCAAACAGCGCCTGGACGAGCAGGGCGACGGTGACGGCCAGCACGAGCATAACGCCGCCCATGCTCGGCGTCCCCTGCTTCTTCTGGTGGCTTTCCGGGGCGTATTCGTTGATGTTCTGCCCGAACTTCAGGACGCGCAGCCAGGCGATCACGCTTGGCCCGGCGACGACGGCGACGGCGAGCGCGAGCAGCAGCGTGACCAAGCCAGGCAGGAGTGTTTCGTCAATGTTCATGCGTGTCTGAGTGGGGCCGCGCCAGTGCGTCCACGATCCGTTCCATCGCCATCGCCCGCGAGCCTTTGACCAGGACCACGTCGCCGGGCTGTAAAACGAGCGTTTCGCGGGCGAACCGGGCCGCCGCGTCGCTGTCGGCAAAGTAATCCGTCGCGCCAGGAATGAGGGCGGCCAATGCGCCGACGGTGTAGAGCGCGTCCAAACCGCCGAGGGACGTAATCACGTCGCCGAGTTCCTGATGGGCTGTGATGCTGTGGTCGCCGAGTTCCTTCATGTCGCCGAGAAAGGCGATCCTGCGCCCGTGGCGCGGGTGATAGGTCGCCAGCGTTTCCAGGGCGCTGCGGACGGACACGGGCGCGGCGTTGTAAGCGTCGTTCAGGACGGTCGCGCCGTGGGCGGCGGGAAGGATCTGCATTCGCATCTGGCCCGGCGCATAATCCCGTAAGGCATCGGCGGCGTCCGCGAGCGTGACGCCGAGCGAATGCGCGACGGCAAGCGCGGCCAATGCGTTGCCGATGTCGTGGCGCGACGGCGAGGCGATCTCGACAGGAACGTTTTGTACCGTGAAGCGCCAGCCGTTTGCCGCGCGTTCAATGTCAGCAGCCTGAAAGTCTGCCGCACTCAGCCCATAAGTCAAGACACGGACGGCAGTTTTTGTGCGCAGGCGCGGCAGGTACGGGTCGTCGGCGTTGAGGACGGCGAGGCCGTCGCCGGGCAGCGCTTCCAGCAGTTCGCTCTTGGCGTCGGCGATGGCGTCGCGGGAGCCGAGCAGTTCGATGTGGTTCTCGCCGATGACGGTGATGACGCCGACAGCCGGGCGGGCGATGCCGCACAGGTAGGCGATCTGGCCCGCGCCGCGCATCCCCATCTCGATGACGGCGGCCTTGTGGGTTTCGTTGAGCTGCAAGAGCGCCTTGGGGACGCCGGTTTCGTTGTTCTGGCTGGCGGCGGTCTTCAAGATGGGGCCGAGCGGGCTGAGGGCCGCCGCCAGCATCTCTTTGACCGTCGTCTTGCCGACGCTGCCGGTGACGCCGATCACGGGGATGTCGAACTGGTCGCGCCACTGGCGGGCGATCTGTCCATACGCAATCTGTGTGTCCGGGACGCGAAAGACCGTCACGCCGGCGGGCGCGGACACGTCTCGCGAGACGACCAGGCCTGTGGCTCCAGCGGCGAGCGCTTGCGGCACGAAGTCATGCCCATCTGCCTTCGGACTAGCAAGCGCGACAAACAGGTCGCCCGGCTGCGTCGTGCGGGTGTCGGTGGAGACAGAAAGAAAACTCGTCGGCCCCGGAAGCCCCCTATCCGGCTTCGGCACCTTTCCCCCGTCGGAATGGGAGAAAGGCCAATCACTACTGCCCTGTGCCTCTGCTGCCGTCCCCGATGCCAAATCGCAGTCGCCCCTGCCACTGGCCTTTCTCCCCGTCTTCGGGGGGAAAGGTGGCGAAGCCGGATAGGG
>CAZZVX010000490.1:0-2661 GCA_964657535.1 Armatimonadota bacterium
GATGATCGCGCGGGCCGCAGGCAGACAGATGGCCCGCGTGGTGGGCTATGCGTCCATGCCCGTCCTGCTCGCGCCCATCCTGGGGCCGGTCCTGGCGGGCGCGATCCTGAAATACGCGACCTGGCACTGGCTCTTCTACATCAATCTGCCGATTGGGATTCTGGCCGTGGCCCTGGCGGCGTTGCTGCTTCCGGTGGACGAAGCCGCAGCCCAAAAGCGCCCCTTTGACTTCCTGGGTTTCCTGCTCATCTCCCTGGGAATGGCGTCCCTTCTTTACGGCCTGGATCACGCGCTGCGCCGGGACGGGGCGCTGGCTCTGCTTTGCGGCCTGATCCTGATGGGCATTTTTATCCGGCACGCGCTTCGGAAAAAGAGCGCGGCGTTGATTGATCTGCGCCTCTTCAATAATCGCATCTTCGCGACGGCAGCGCGGACGCAATTTCTTTCCAACGGAGTGACTTACGCGGGGCAGATGCTGCTCCCCCTGTACCTCATCACCGGCTGCGGCTTTTCCCCGGCGAAAACCGGCTGGATGCTGGCCCCTCTGGGGCTTGGGATGATGTGCGTCTATCCGTCGCTGGGAGCCTTGACCGACAGGTTCGGCTGCCGCGCGGTCTCCGTCGGGGGATCGCTGTTCGCGACATTGGGAACGCTGCCCCTTGTCTGGATGACTCAGGGCCGGTTCTTGCCCGCGTTGATGGTCGTGTCCTTGTTCGCGCGCGGCGCGGGCCTGGGGGCGGTCGGCGTCCCCTCGCTGTCGGCGGCGTATGCGTCGGTCCCGAAAGAAAAGCTCGCCCTGGCGACGACGGCAAGCAACATCGTTCAGAGACTGGGCGGGCCGACCGCGACCACGCTCCTGACGATTGTCCTGTCGGTCTCAGAAACGCACGTTCCGACCATCGGGCCGCGTGCGTTCCTGGTCCCCTTTCTGGCGCTGATCGGGCTTCAGCTGCTCGTGCTGAGTTCGGCGAGCCGCCTCCCCATTTGGATACACCAGAACAGCCCGGAGGAACGCAAATGATTCTCTCCGCAACCGAAAGGAAACACCATGCCCCTCACAACACTCGATCCCGTCGCCGCCCTGGTCGTGATTGACCTGCAAAAAGGCATCGTCGGGATGCCGACCGCGCACCCGACCGGTGAGGTCGTTGACCGGTCGGCCCGCCTCGCCCGCGCGTTCCGCGAGCGCGGTCTGCCGGTCGTGCTCGTCAACGTGACCGGCGGAGCGCCGGGCCGCACCGATCCCGGACGCCCCCGGATGACGCCTTCGCCCGGCTGGGGTGAGTTGGTCCCGGAGTTGGACCCGCAGCCCGATGACTGCCTTGTGACCAAGCAGCGGCCTGGGGCGTTCCTCGGCACGTCGCTGGATGACTATTTGCGCGGGCGCGGCGTCACCCAGGTCTTTTTGACGGGCGTCGCGACGAGCATCGGCGTGGAAGCGACGGCGCGCAGCGCCTACGATCTCGGCTACAACGTCGTGCTGGTCGTGGACGCGATGACGGACCGGGACGCCGACAGCCACCGCCACAGCGTCGAGATGGTTTTCCCCCGGCTGGGTGAGACTTGCCGGACCGACGACGCGCTGACGCTCTTGAACGCCGACATCAGCCCTTCTGACGCTGAAGCACCGTCGGCGGGCCGCCGGCCTGCGGCGTCAGGGTGAGCGTGTCGCCGCTGAGCGTGAACCTGTCCGTCTCGACGTTCGGCGTGTCGGCGGGGATGGACATGGTGTGGCCCTCGACGGTGTAATTGGTGAACGTCTCGGTCAGCGTGTCGCCCTGAATGGAATACGTGCCGGTGTACTCGGCCTGCGTCCCGCCCTGCTTGTGGAACGTGCCGTTGGGCCGCAGCGTCAGCGTGGACGGCACGATGCCGCCGTCGCCCGGCAGAGTGATCTGGCCGCGCCAGTCGCCGGTCACGTCGGGCCTGTGTCCGCACGCGCCCAGGCAGAGCGTCGCCAGAAGTATCCCCGCAGTGCGAACAAAGTGTCGGCTTTTCAAGTCAGTCTCCTGAACGCAGGTTCACCGAAAGCGCACGGCATTCCTGCCGCGCCGGAAATTGGGTATACACAACTTGGCTTTCCCAATCGGGAAAAAGGAGGTTGCTATGGCGAAACTGCCGTCCATCAAGAAACTCAGCGTCACCAAGTCTCAGGCCGCCGGGCTGGTCCGGTTCTGGAAAGATATCCGCTCGCTGTCGGTCGGCGAGATCGCCCAGGAGGCCGAACGGCCTTTCCAACTCAGTCTGGTCGGCACGGAAGACCAGGCGCGGCTGCTGGCCGCCCGCCTCGCGCTGGAAACGCCGACGCCCAAAGACGGCAAGCAAGGCCCGGCGGACGTCTGGCCGTACCTCGCCGTCCACGCCGACCCGCGCGACGTCCCCGCCGGCGGCCTGCAGCTGGACGCCGACGCGCTGACCGCCGACGAGACCCGCCTCGCGCAGACGCTGGCCCAGATCGTGGTCGCCCGTCCCGACCTGCGCCTGTCGCTGGCCCGGCACGTCCCCGCCTTCCGGCCCGCCGTGGCCGCCCAGATCATCGCCGAGTTCAGCTGGACGAACGCCAAACTCGCGACGCTCTCGGCCATCCCCGGCATCATCCCTTTCACGGACCTGCTGCTGCCCGTCACGGCGGTCGGGGACATCGTGCTGCTGACCAAGAAC
>CAZZVX010000491.1:0-309 GCA_964657535.1 Armatimonadota bacterium
GACCGAAGCCGCCGCGCCCGCCGAAGCCGCCCTGCAGCTGCGTGAAGTTCACCGCCAGCATGGTCGCAGTCACGGCCCCACTCCCGGCGTCCACCGGCCCCATGACGAAGACCTGATCGCCGGGTTTGATACCGGCCAGCGTCCCCGTCGCGATGCGGTTGACTTTCGCCGCGTCGGCGGATTTGAGCGTCACGGTGACATTGCTCCCTGCTGAGATCGTCAGCGGGCTGACACTGACAACTTTGCCGTTGGTGATGGAGTACGATGCCGCGTTCGGGTCCGCGACGGCCCCACCGCCGAAGCCGCCAC
>CAZZVX010000491.1:319-2645 GCA_964657535.1 Armatimonadota bacterium
CCGCATGATGAGCGGCGCGCCCGCGACCAGGGCGCCGAACGAGTCCGGCAGGGTGCCGGTCGTGATCGTCAGCGCCGTCGGACTGCCCGTGATCTGCACCTGGTCACCTACCTTTAAGTCGGCGGCTGTGCCGGTCGTTTCGGTCGCCACCGGCGTGTCCGCCGCCACTTTAATCGTTGTCGGCTGCCCGCCGTTGGCGGCGCTCAGAGTGACCGTCCCGGCCGTCGCGTCTACCGAGGCGACGCTGCCGACCGTCGGGCGGCCCATGCCGCCGCCGAAGCCGCCGCGCCCGCCGCTGTTCCGGCCGAAGCCGCCCTGGGCCTGCCCGAAGCCGCCCGGCCCCTGAGCCAGCGTCGGCGCGACAAGCGCGAGAGTTGCCAGGAGTGCGGCCCCCGGCATTAGTGTCTTGCGTGTCATACAGAGTTCTCCTCATGAACGAAAGTTTTTCTGTCTTGCAGACGCATGGGAACGAATAAAGTTCAGACCGACGGGGCTGATTATGACTGCAATCCGTTTGAAGTGAGTCAGGAGCGGCCTTTCCCGGCCATTCGTCAAAAGAAAGGCCCCCGCTGAACCATACAGCGGGGGCCTCTTGCCTGCGCGACTGGGCGGCTACGGGCCGGTCGAGTCCCATCGGAAGTCGTTGTTGGTCGCGCTGCGCCAGACCTGGGCGACTTTGCGGTACTTCACGTGACCGTCCGAGTAGCCGACGTTCGCGCCGCCCTGATGGCGAGCCGCGAGCGCCGCCTGGCCGTTGTTGGCCGTCCACTGCGTCGGATCATAGGCGGCCGCGTTTCCATTCGCGTCAATGTACTGGGGCGTCAAAGACCCGCGTCCCAGCACGCCGTCCGCCCGCGCGGCGTCCGCAATAATCAAGAACCCCGCCGGGCTCTGGATCGTCGCCAGCGTCACCTTCTCGTTGAAGCCGTAGGAGGGGTTGTTCGTGAAGAACGTTACGGATGCCGGCTTGACGCCAGGCGAGGTCGCGGCGACGCCGGTCCCCTCGTTGATGTTGAACCCGTAGTCGTTGGCCCAGTACGTGATGGTGGTCGAGACTTCACCGGCGGCCCCAGTGCTGATGCCGGTCCAGGGGGCTGCGGACGGGTCTTTCCAGATGCCTCCGTCGGTCGCCGAACCTTTAGGGGCGTAGGGCGCCAGGCGACCCCGGATACTGTATTGAAGGGCCGTCACGTCGCTGATGGCCGCGCCGGATGGCTCTTCACGCTCTGTCACGGTCGGCGGGAACGTCTCCTCGTTGTCCTGCAGGTACTGCAGCAGCGCCAGCGACATCTGCTTGATGTTGCTTTCGCAGCTGGCCGCCCGCGCCTTCTCGCGGGCCTGGGCGAACACCGGGAAAAGGATTGCCGCGAGAATCGCGATAATGGCGATAACGACGAGCAATTCAATCAGCGTAAAGCCGCGTTGACTGCCCGTTCTGTGTTCTGTCCGACTTCTGTCTGTCATAGGGTTCCTCAGTCTCTCCTCCAACGAAATGTGATCATGTCTGTGCGGTTGCTTGAAAGCAAAGCCACTATACCATAATTGGTAAGTAAATCTATAGACAATATATAGATTCGGGAAAATAAATTTCAGTATTCTTGCGACTATTGGAATCTCCAAATTCATCAGAGAGGGTGGGGCAGGTATAATGGAAGGATGAAAGCACTACTGGCGAGTCCGCGCGGCTTCTGTGCGGGGGTGGACCGGGCCATCGAAGTCGTGGAGCAGGCCCTGGAGATTTTCGGGCCGCCCGTCTATGTCCGCCACGAGATCGTCCACAACGAACACGTCGTCGAGCGACTGCGCCGCCGGGGCGCAGTCTTCACCGACGATCTCGCCGACGTTCCCCCCGGCGGCGTTCTGATCTTCTCCGCGCACGGGGTTTCGCCCGCCGTGCGGGCCGAGGCGAAAGAACGGCATCTGCGGGTGATTGACGCCACCTGCCCGCTCGTGACCAAGATTCACCTGGAAGTCCACAAATACCTCAGGCGCGGCTACGGCATATTCTATATCGGCCACAAAGGTCACGTCGAGACCGAAGGGACGCTGGGCGAAGCGCCGGGACTGCTGCACCTGGTCTGCGACCTGGCCGATGTCGCCGCGCTGCCCGAACCGTCCGAAGACAGACTCATCTACCTGACGCAGACGACGCTTTCCATTGACGAGACGCGCGGCATCGTGGAGGCGCTGAAAGCGCGGTTCCCCCGGCTGCAGGACCCGCCCGCCGGGGACATCTGCTACGCCACCCAGAACCGGCAGGACGCCATCAAAGTCATCGCGCCGCGCAGCGACGTCGTTCTGGTGATCGGTTCCCAGACCTCGTCCA
>CAZZVX010000492.1:0-2640 GCA_964657535.1 Armatimonadota bacterium
GCGGACGCCAAAACGGCCGACGGATCGGGGCTGTGCGCCCTGTATCGGATGACCGGACGCAGGCAATACCTGCAGACCGCGCAGCGTCTCTGGAAGACGGACAGCGCTGCCGGACGCCGCGACCCGGTGTTCGCGTCGGCCTTGTGGGGCGTGACGGGGGCACCGGGCTATCTGACGTCCCTGCGGACGGCGTCCGCGCCCTGGGTCAGCCCGCTCGCGCCGGGGTCGGACGTCTATGGGCGCGTGCCGGGCGGCATTGCGGTCAACGTCTACGCCAACTCACGCGGCGACTTCGGCCCGGTGCGTCTGACGCAGCGCGTGACGAGTGCGCCGGGCTTGTCGCATTTGGCGACCCTGACAGTGGACGCGCCCCGCCCAACCCCTTTCGCCTTACACCTGACGGTCTCCCCAACGACAGGAACGACAGGCGAGGCCCCAACTTCCCTGATTTCTCTCAACGGCAAACCGCAGCAGTTTCATGCGGCGAATGGCGTGGCCGTCATCAAACGTACCTGGAAGTCCGGCGACAAGGTGACAGTCATGGTCCCACCGAATGCATTCGTCAGCAGTGTCTGACAGAAGCGGCTTCTGTTCATTCCCGGCTGTTTCAGGTTCTACGGGGAGACGACGGTGAAGGTGAGCGTTTTGGCCTCTTCGACATTGCCCGCCTTGTCCGTGCTGTGGTAGATGACCTTATGCGCCCCTTTAGCCGAAACAGTAAACGGGGCCGTGTATGACGCTTGCGCGCCGCCGTCTAACGAGTAGAAGCGGTCCGCCACCCCGGACAGATTATCCGTCGCCGAAAGCGTGACCCGCTCGCCGTTGGATTCGCTCTGGGACTGGGCGGTCGTAACGGGCTTGGTCAGATCAATGTTGATTTTAGGGCTGATGAACGCCTTCACGTTGCCGGCCTTGTCCGTGACGGTGACGGTGATCGTTTGGCCGGCCCCTTCACTGGTGAAAAGCAGCGGCCCGGCGGGAGTCGCCGAGGCGACGCCACTGAGAGCGTCCGAAGCCGTGTACGGCAGAGACACTTTGCTGTGATCGTAGCCGTTGGCGTTCGGGGCCGGATACAGAGCGCCGAACGTCAGACTCGGCGGCGTGGTGTCAATCTTGAACGTGACGGTTTTCGGCTTTTCGGCGTTGCCGCCCCGGTCGGCGCTGAAGAACGTGACCGAGTGCGTCCCGTCGCCGGACACGGCGAACGGACTCGCGTAGGCTTTCGCCGGGCCACCGTCCACGGAATAGGTCGTGCCGGCGACGGCGAGGCCGCCCGGCTTGGCGGACAGCGTGACCGTGACGCGCCCCCGATACCAGTCGGCGCTCCCCGCGTCGCCCGAAAGGGCCGCCGTGGTGACGGGCAGCGGAACGGCGGTCGTGAACGCGGCGGTTTTCGTCTTCTCCACATTGCCCGCGCGGTCGGCGCTGAAGAATTTGACCGTGTGCGCGCCGTTAGTCGTGACCTTGATCGGCCCGCCGTAGGCGTGTTGCGCGCCGTCATCCACGGTGTAAAGCGTGCTTGCCACGCCGGAAAGGTCGTCCGCCGCCGACAGGGTGATCTGCGTGCCTTCCGTCCCGTTCTGCACGGCGGCGGTCGTGACGGGCGCAACGGCGTCAATCTTGAACGTGAGTTTTTTGGCCGCCTCGCCGTTTCCGGCCTTGTCCGTGCTGTGGTACGTGACGGTGTGCGTTCCTTCGGCGGACACGGTGAACGGAGCCGTGTAGGTCTTCGCCGCGCCGTTGTCCAGCGTGTAGGTCGTCGCGGCGACGCCCAGGCCTTCGTCAGTCGCCGTGAGCGTCACTTTGACGGGGCCGGCATAGAAGCCGCCGCTGCCGCTGGGCGCGGACGGGTCCGGCGTGGCCGTAGTGACCGGCGCGACGGTGTCATGGTATGGCGTCAGCAGATACGCATGGTCGCCGTTGGGGCCATAGCCATAGCCGACGATCTGCCCGTTGTCGTTGACCGCATAAGCCTCGGCGAGCTGCCAGGTTGCTTGACCGGCGGTGTAATGGATCAGGGTGTTGAGGTTCGTCATCACGCCGTTCTGATAGATGAAGGCGTAATCCGCCAAACTCCCGGCGCTGATGTTGCCGTACCCGACAATCGTGCCTGCCGCGTTGATGCTTTCCGCGACCGTGAAGTCACCGCCGGTCAGCGTCCCTAAATCGTGCATCCCTTTGGCATCATACAGAAAAGCGTGTCCGGTGTAGTTGTTGCCCTGCGTGTTGGAATTGCCGACAACAATACCGCTGTTGTTGACGCCATTGGCAAAACTGTAGATGTCGCCTGGAAGCGTCCCTAAATCCTTCATCGCGCCGTTGGCGTAAAGGAAAGCATGGGTGTATTCATTGCCCTGCGCATCCAACGGCAACGTGGCGTTGCCGGCGACGAGGCCGTTGTCGCTAATGTCATAGGCATAACTGAAGTATCCGCCTGGGAATGTCCCCAAATCCTTGCGGCCGGTGATTTGCTTGGCGGTCGTATCATACTGAAAGATAAAAGCGTGTTCATAAAGATTGTTGGGGCCAATCGGCGAATTGCCAACGATCTGGTTGGAAGCATTAATCGCACTGGCTTCGGTCTGGTATCCGGCCCCACCCGACAGTGTGCCGATGTCCATCATCTTGCCGTCCTGCCAG
>CAZZVX010000493.1:0-2513 GCA_964657535.1 Armatimonadota bacterium
CCAGCGACCCGTACCTGAGCGTCTGGTCCGAGGCGGACCATCTCACCGACGACGTGACGCGGCACTGGACACACCGCCCGCACCCGCTGGCGAGTCTGATCCGCGTGGACGGCGCGGCCTTCCGGCTGATGGGGCCGGACCCGGCGGCGGTCCCCGCGCTGCCGCAGGTCGGATTGCGGGTGACGCCGACGCGCTCCGTGTATGACTTTGAGAACGCCCGAATTCATGTCACGCTGACGTTCATGACGGCGGCCCTGCCGGACGGTCTGGAAGCATTAACGCGGCCTTTAAGTTATCTGACCTGGGACGTGCGCTCCATGGACGGCAAAACGCACGACGTTTCGCTGTACGACAGCGTCAGCGCCCTGCTCGCCGTGAACGCGCCCGAACAGCCGGTGACGTGGGGGCGAGAGGCGATGGGGCCGCTGACGGCCCTGCGCGCCGGGACGGCGGAGCAGGGCCTGCTCCGGCCCGCCGGCGACGACACGCGCATTGACTGGGGCTACGTCTACGCCGCCGCGCCGACGGCCCAGACCCAAAGCGCCGTCGGCGGCAGCGATGCGCTCCTGGCGCAGTTCGCGGGGCAGGGGACGCTGCCCGCCGCCGACGACGCCGGACCGCCGCGCCCGGCGTCCGCCGACACGCCCGCGCTGGCGTTTGTCTTTTCGCTCGGCCCCGTCGGGGCCGCGTCCGTGTCGCGTCACCTCATGGTCGCGTATGACGAACTGTACAACGTCCAGTTTTCGGGCCGGAACCTGCGCCCGTATTGGCGTCGGAATGGGGCGACGCCCGCCGCCATGCTCCAGGCCGCCGAGCAGGACTACCCCGCCCTGACGCGCCGCTGCGCCGACTTCGATCAAAAACTCACGGCGGACATGACTCGAATCGGCGGCCCCAAGTACGCCCAGGTTTGCGCCCTCGCGTATCGGCAGTCGCTGGCCGCGACGGGTATCTCCGCCGACGCCAACGGCAGGCCCCTGCTGTTCCCGAAGGAAAACACCAGCAACGGCGACATCGCGACGGTGGACGTGCTGTTCCCGACCAGCCCGCTCTGGCTGCTGCTCTCGCCGACGCTCGCCAAAGCCGCCGCCGTCCCCGTGCTGGCCTACGCCGCCGACCCGCGCTGGAAGTTCCCCAACTCCCCGCACGACCTGGGCACCTACCCGCTGGCCCGCGCGACGGGCGACCCCGGCGAGGCCATGCCCGTGGAGGAAAGCGGCAACATGCTGCTGCTCTGCGACGGCATCGCGCAGGCGGACGGCGACGCCCGATTCGTCGCCACGTACTGGCCCGTCCTGACCCAGTGGGCGCAGTACCTGGCGCAGTACGGCCTGGACCCGGAAGACCAACTGTGTACCGACGACTTCATGGGCCATCTCGCCCACAACGCGAATTTGTCCGTCAAAGCGATTCTGGCCCTAGCCGCCTACGGCGACCTGTGCCGAATGCGCGGGGACGCCGAAGGCGCCAAGAAATACCGCGCGCTGGCCCAGGCCGACGCCGCCCACTGGGTCCGAGTGGCGGACGCGGGCGACCATTCGCTGCTCGCCTTCGACAAGCCCGGCACGTGGAGCCAGAAGTACAACATGGTCTGGGACAAGATTTTGGGTCTGCACGTCTTCCCGCCCGATGTCTCTCAGAAAGAGATCGCCTGGTACAAGAGCCAGTTGGGGCAGTACGGCGTCCCGCTCGATTCGCGGACGAAACTGGGTGATACGGACCACTCGTTCTTCAGCGCGACTTTGGCGGACAATCAATCGGATTTTGAGGCCATCATCGCGCCGTTCTATGACTATCTGAACGCGACTTCGGCCCGCAGTCCGCTCCTGGACACGTACATGACCAACGACATCCACAGCGACGGCCTGCACGCCCGCTCGGTGGTCGGCGGCGTCTTCGCCCGGATGCTGGCGGACCGGGCCGTGTGGAAAAAGTGGGCGAGCGCCGACCCGGTGAAGGTCAGCACGGGCTGGGCGCCGCTGCCGCCCGCGCCGAAGATGACGGAAGTCGTCCCCACGTCGCTGCGCGCGCCGCAGACCTGGCGCTACACGACCGACAAGCCCGCCGACGACTGGACCAAGCCGAGTTTCGACGATGCGGCCTGGAAAACGGGGCCGGGCGGCTTCGGCACGGCGGGGACGCCGGGCATCCCGGTCAACACGACCTGGAACACGCCCGACATCTGGATTCGCCGCACCGTCACGATGCCGCCGGGCCGTTTCGCCCACCTGCAGTTCACGGCGATCCACGACGAGGACATTGATGTTTACGTCAACGGCGTCCCGGCGACCACCGACTCCGGCTACACCCCGGAGTACGACCCGCTCCCGATAACGCCCGCCGCCCTCGCGCTGCTGACGCCGGGCGCGACCGTCACGCTCGCCCTGCACTGCCACCAGACCACCGGCGGCCAGGGCGTGGACATCGGCCTTGTGGATGTCGCGCAACCGTAAAGACGGCCCACCGCCTTGTTCCCTCGTCCCTCGGTCACAGGGTCCTCCCGAAGCGGGAGG
>CAZZVX010000494.1:0-2460 GCA_964657535.1 Armatimonadota bacterium
GGCTTGAAGTCTGTTTGATTGTAGCGAGGCGGACGATCAGACGTCCTCATCTCCGTCCCTTTGGGCTGGAGGCAAGAGACGCTCGAAGCGCAGAAGGCGATTTTCCAAACGAAGGACGAGGTTTTCCCGGTCACGGGCGGCTTCCGAAGCGCGGCGGTCGTTGTCTTCCCGCGAACGCTGCATCTCGTCACGAAGGCGCTGCGTTTCGTAATAGACACGCTGCAAAGCAAAGGTCACGTCCTGCATCTGCTGATTTATGCGTTTGACCTCACTCTCCAACGCGTTCAGTTCCTCGCGCACCTGTTTGATGTCGGCTTTGTTCTTTTGCGTCTCCTGCGTCAGCGTGACGACTTTGGCAACGGCGGCGTAGATTTCTTTCCAGGAAACCATCACTCAGGCGGCCCTTAACTCCGACAGCATCGCCTCAGTCGTGTCCGACAAGGCTCTGATTTCCGCCAGCGTTCCGCGCGACGCAACGGCAAGCCGGTTAATCTCTGCCTGGTCATTCGCCATCAGCGCGTGGAGCCGATCCATCTCGGTCAGGCTCTGCTGAAATTGCTCCTGGAACCACGCCAGCCCGTCCGCCGGGTCGGCGCTCAGAGTTTTCTCCATGATGCTACCCTCCTGCCGCCATTATACCATCACCGAGCCGTCAGGCGGCCGGGGGCGGGGCGGCGTTGCGGTCTATCTTCCATTCGAGGATGCCGCCGGAGAAGCCGTCCTGCAGCTGGGCCTCGATGCGCAGGGACTGGGTCATAACGGGGGTGAACGTGACGGTGTTGTATTTGTCGCGGTCGGCGCCGTAGTCGGACGCGCCCTGGACCGGCTTGAAGGTGTCGCCGTCTTTGTACAGCAGGCGCCAGGACTTCGGGACGCGGCACTGGCCTTTCCCGGTGTCGTCGAACCAGTAGACGCTGATCGCGTGGACGGCCTTCGGCTTCGGGAAGTCGTACTGCACCCACTCGGCGGTGCCTTTGTGGTCCCACCAGGTGAAGCGCGGCATGGATTCGTCGTCGGAGTTGGACGGCTCCAGGCCGTCGTTGAGGGCGTCCAGCGTGTCGCCGCCGTTGGTGAAGGAGGCGCTGGCCGTCCAGGGGGACTTGACCGGCGCGACCCACTCGGTGGCGTCTGGGCCGGAGCCGATGGTCGGGAATGTGGTGATGCGCAGGCGGGCCGCGCCCATCGGGATCAGCGTGACGGTCTCCGTCGGCTGGTCGGACTTGGCCGGGCTGGGCTGGAGGGGCGTGACGACGTTGAATTTGTCGGGCTGCCAGCCGGGGATCTTTTTGGCCTTGGCGCGCAGTTCAATGGGGTTGGTCTCGTGGGTGAACGGGTTTTCGGGCAGCGGGCCGCCTTTTTGCGCCACGTCGAACGAGTGCGACGGGTTGGCGGCGTCCACGACCAGCCCGTAGTTCCAGTCGGAGGCCGGGTGGACTTCGTATTCCGGCCACTGCTCGGTGCCGCCGGTGCGGTTCCAGGTCTCGGTGATCGCCAGCGAGTAGGACAGCGGCCCCCGGTCCACGGTGACGGAGTCGTTGTTCAGCTTCCATTGGCGCAGGCTGACGGCCATCGGCAGGTGCAGCGAAACGACATCGCCGGTGTGCCAGGTGCGGTCAATGACGAGATACGATAGGGGCGTGGTGTGCGCAGGGACGGCCTTGCCGTTGACTTTGACGGTCGGGCTGCCGCACCACTGCGGGATGCGCAGGTACAGCGGGAACGCCACAGACTTGAGCGCGGACAGCGTCAGTGTCACGGTGTCCCGGTACGGGTATTCGGTGTCCTGGACGACTTTGACGGTCGTGCCGTCCCCCACTTTGGCCGAGACTTCCGAGGGCGCGTAGAGGGAGGCGCACAGGCCTTTGTCGGCGGTCGCCAGCCACATCTCCTCCGCGTACTGGGGCCAGGCCATGCCGTAGTTGTGCGGGCAGCAGCGGTAGTTGTGGATGCCCGGCTCGTAGACCTGCATCGGCCAGTTGTTGTTGAAGTCGTTGCCTTTGGCCTGGTTGTCCAGTTGAATGGAGTTGGCGCTGGTGATGTAGTGGCAGCCCTTCTGCAGCGGGTCGAAGGCGGCGGGCATGGAGTTGAGGGCGATGTACTCGCAGCGGTCGGCCCATTTGGGGTCGCCGGTGATTCGGGTCAGGATCTCGAACGACTGCATCAGTTCGGCGATGCCGCAGGTCTCGAAGCCCTGGCGCGGGTCGTGGTAGCCTTCGCGGCAGTTTTCGTCGCCCGCGAAGCCGCCGCCGGCGAACTGGCCGTACTTGGTCATCACGATGTCGTAGTCGTCGGAGGCGGCCTGCTGGTGCTTTGGGTCGCCGGAGACGAGCCAGTATTGGGCCGGCTCGCGGAAGCCCTGGGAGACGTTGACGTTGTGCCAGGTCGGCATCCCATTGACGTAGTCGGCGGAGTTGGCGTGAATCTTTTTGGCGAGGTCAATCAAGAAAGCGTCGCCGGTGC
>CAZZVX010000495.1:0-2455 GCA_964657535.1 Armatimonadota bacterium
GTGCGGGAACCCAATGACCGGCATGGTGTGTTGAACGCGATACAATGACGATGTATTTGCGGCGGCGGGCGCAATTTTCGGCGGGATTCTTGAACCCCTTGCCGGGCGAACGCGGCGGGCATGACTACCTCTGTGAACTGACGGTCGGCGGCCAGATAGACTCCCGCACCGGGATGGTGATCAACATCAAAGATGTAGACGCCGTGCTGAAGGCGCAGGTGGTCGGGCCGCTGGACGGCAAACTGCTGGATCGGGACGTTCCCCAATTCCGCGACGCGCCGCCGACGCCGGAGATGCTTGTTCAGTGGCTCTGGGAGCGGTGCCGGGACGCTCTGCCGCCGGAGGGCCGCCTGGCGCGGCTGACGCTTTGGCCGCACGTTACGTTTTGGGCCGAACTTTCCGTTATCGCCCACGAAGGACACTTACCCATGCTGACCGTCACGCGCGCCTACGACTTTTCCGCCTCCCACCGCCTGCACTCTGCGCACCTCTCCGACGCCGAGAACGCCGACATCTTCGGCAAGTGCAACTGGGCGAACGGCCACGGCCACAACTACGAAGTGGAAGTCACGCTGGCGGGCGACGCCGACCCGCGCACCGGGCAGTTGTTCCCGATACAGACTCTGGACCACATCGTGGACGAGGAAGTGCTGAAGCCGTATGACCACAAACATTTGAACTACGACACGCCGGAATTCCGGGACCTGAACCCTACCTCGGAAAACCTGACGCGCGTCGTCTGGGAGAAACTGGCCCAGCGCCTCGCGAAATGTGAGACGGGCGGCGCGCGCCTTTACAAAGTGGCCGTCCGGGAGACGGCCCGGAACTATTTCGAGTATTATGGCGAGTAGGCGTCGGAGGAGACGCCTTTAGAAATCGAGACAAGGAAGTGATTGACGTGACACCGCAGGAACGCAAACTGTTGGCATCGGTCGAAGTGCGCCCGCCGCGCGAGGCGTGCCGCAACGGGGAACCGCCGGCAAAGCCCGGCCAGGAACAGGTCGAGGACTACTACCGCAGCATCCTCACATTCGTCGGGGAAGACCCCGAACGTGAGGGGCTTCTGCGGACGCCGCATCGCGTGACGGAAGCTATGAAGTTCCTGACACGCGGCTACACGCAGGACATCCAGACGCTCCTCAACGGCGCGATCTTTGAGGAAGACTATCAAGACATGGTGGTCGTCAAGGACATCGAGTTCTACAGCGTCTGTGAACACCATATTTTGCCGTTCTTTGGCAAGGCGCACGTAGCCTACATCCCCAACGGTCGAATAGTGGGCCTGTCCAAAATCCCCCGTCTGGTGGATATGTTCTCCCGCCGTCTGCAAGTCCAGGAGCGGCTGACGACGCAGATCGCCGAAGCGCTCGAAGAGGCGCTCAAGCCGCATGGGGTCGCGGTCGTGCTGGAAGGGTCTCATCTTTGCATGATGATGCGCGGCGTCGAGAAGCAGAGTTCGACCACGATCACGTCGCACGTGATGGGGGCTTTCCGTGACGACCGGGCGACGCGCCAGGAGTTCATGGCGCTGGTCAAAGGCAATGGCCGGCACTGAAGGGGCTTTGGAGGGACGCCCGGTGCGGTGACAGCGCCGGGCGTCTTTTTGTGTGCCTTGTCGGTTGACAAACCCCGGGGGAATCTTTATACTAAGAGGCATCAATACCCAGCGCCGCAAAAGGGCGCTGCTATGGGAGAATCACTGTGGCTTATCAAGTAACCCTGATCCGGGGCGACGGCACCGGCCCGGAACTCGTCGAAGCGACCCGGCGCGTCCTGGAGGCGACCGGCGTCGCCTTCGAGTGGGACGTTGTCGAGGCCGGCGTGGACATTATGGAGACGGCGGGGACGCCCCTGCCTGACAACGTTTTGGCGTCCATCCGAAAAAACAAGGTCGCCCTCAAAGGCCCGATCACAACGCCCATCGGCACGGGCTTCCGCAGCGTCAACGTCGCGCTCCGCAAGGAATTGGATTTGTACGCCTGCATCCGCCCCTGCAAGTCGTATGTCGGCGTCCGCTCGCGCTACGAGAACATTGACCTGGTCATCGTGCGCGAGAACACGGAAGACCTGTACGCAGGCGTAGAATACCCCGTAGACAGCGCCGAGGCCGGCCAGATCATTGACATGGCGCAGGGCAAAATCCGCCGGGACGCCGCCATCTCGATCAAGCCGATCTCCCGGACGGGGTCGCGTCAGATCGTGAAAGCCGCTTTCGACTACGCCATCGAGAACAACCGGCGCAAGGTTACGGCGGTCGCCAAAGCGAACATCATGAAGTACACGGACGGCCTTTTCTATGAGGTCGCCCGCGAAGTCGCCAAGGAATACGAAGGCAGGGTCGAGTACGACGAGTGGCTCGTGGACGCCATGTGTATGCAGCTCGTCCAGAAGCCGGAAAACTACGACGTCCTGGTCATGGAGAACTTATACGGAGATATTCTGTCCGACCTGTGGG
>CAZZVX010000496.1:0-2449 GCA_964657535.1 Armatimonadota bacterium
CGCGCCGCCGACCGCGTCCGTCCTGAGCGCCCCGACGGCCCCCGCGCCCTCCGCGCCCCTGACCAACCAGCCGACAAACCCGCAGCCCGCGCCGCCCGTCACAAATGCCGCGTCCAAGCCCGCCCCGACCCTGCCGCCCGATGTGGCCGCCTATCTCGCGTTCCTGCAAAAAGTGGACGCGCAGCGCGTCGCGCTCGACAACGACACGTCCGGCGCGGCGGCGATGATGCAGGCCGCGACCCAGATGCAGGGCGGCGCGGGGGACGACCCCGATGACCATAACACGACGGTGGACAAAAACACGGCGTCCATTAACCAGGGCTACGCCGCCTATGTTGCCAAGTGGAATTTGTTGACCCGCGACTTCCGCGCCGTCACCCCGCCTCAGCCCTGCGCCCTCCTCGCCAACTCCTACCTCGCCTTCCTTACCGACTACGTCGCCACCATCAGCAAAACGCAGGTCGCTTTGCTCAACCACGACATCGGCGCGGCCATGAGCCTGCAAGGGGCGCAAAAGCAGGTCACGGCGGACGCCCTGCAGTCCGACCAGCAGCTCGGCGACCTGTGTGACCGCTACGGCGTCCCCAAGCCTTTCAGCATCCAGGTCGAAGGCGGCTCTTCACCGCTGACCGGGATGTAGAAAGGCTGGGACAGTCGCGCTGTGCCTTATGGGAAGTGGGAGGAGAGTATCGGGTACACTGCGTTCATGGCTGACAACGAGTTCACCTTGTTTGCGCTGGTTCAGCGTTCCACCTCAATTTTCGCCAGGAGCACGACCTTTTTTCCGGGATCGCGCCCGTGTCGCTGGGTGACCTGCTGACTCGGATCCTGGCGGAAAATGTTCCCCTCGCCATGGACATCGGCACGGAAAAAGCGCGCTCCGAGTTCATCATCGCGCCAGTCCTCTCGGAAGTCAAGCGCCAGTCCGGCCAGGCTCTCAGCCTCTTCAGCGGCGTGGAGTTCAACGTGGATTTTGACCAGGGCCTGCGCGGGACGTGTAACTTCCTGTCCAGCCCGGTCCAACTCTTCATACAGGCGCCGGTCGTCGCCATCGCAGAGGCCAAGAACGACAACATCAAGTCCGACATCAGGCAGTGTCTGGCCGAGATGGTCGCCGCCCGGACACTCAACGCGCAGCAAGGCAACGCGATCCCTGTTGTCTACGGCGTCGTGACGACCGGCACCAACTGGAAGTTCCTGCGCCTTTCCGGCCTTGCCGCCACAGTAGACGAGCGTGAATATTACATTGATCAGGTCGGCCACGTCCTCGGCATCCTGCTCCTGATGGTCACGCCCCCGCCGCCCGCCGCTCTTGTCTCCTAGTCTTATCCACCGAACATTTTCCAGGGGTTGGGGGCTTCTTCGGCGGGGGCGGGGGTGAAGTTTGTGAGCGCTTCGTCGAAGTCCTGGCGGGTGAGGACGCGGCGGGTGTCTTCGCCGGCTTCGGAGAGGCGAATGAGGGCTTGCAGGCCGGCTTCGTTGACGACGGCCTTGATGTTGGCGCCGGAAAAGCCGTCGGTGCGGGCGGCGAGTTCGTCCAGGTCAATGTCGTCGGCCAGGCGCGCGCCGGACGTGGACAGGTCCAGCAGGGCGCGGCGGGCGGGCAGGTCGGGCAGGGGAATTTCAATCTCGCGGGACAGACGACCGCCCCGGAGCAGGGCGGGGTCGAGCATGTCGCGGCGGTTGGTCGCGCCGACGACGAAGATGCGCCGGTTTTTAATCAGGCCGTCCATCTCGTGCAGGAACTGGTTGACGACTTTATCGCTGTATTGGTTGACGCCGCCGGAGCGGGACGGCAGCAGGGCGTCAATCTCGTCCAGGAAGACGATGGCGGGGGCTTTGGCGCGGGCCTCGTCGAACAGGCGCTTGACGGCTTTTTCGCTTTCGCCCAGCCACATCGAATTGACTTCGGCGGGCGAAGTCGCCAGAAAGTGGCAGTGTGACTCGTGGGCCAGCACGCGGGCGATGGTCGTCTTGCCCGTCCCAGGCGGGCCATACAGCAACAGTCCTGTCGGCGGCTCGATGCCGAGTTCGCGTGACAGGGCCGGGTTCTCTAAAAGCAATTGCATCTGGCGCAGTTCGCGCTTGGTGCGGGCGGGCAGCACGACATCGTTCCAGGTCAATCCGGTGTGCGCCGCGCCGCCCCGTGATTCGCGCGCCTGCGCCTGGCGGTTCGCGGCCTGGTCCAGCGACTTGGCGCGTTCCTGGTAGGTGGCCTCGCCGGGCTGGAGCGACGCGGCTTTGGCGGCGGCCTCGGCGGCGGCGTCGGTCTGGCCGAGATAGCGCAGGGACAGGGCCAGCGCGAAGTGCGGGCGCGGGTCGTCCGGGGCCAGTTCGCTGGCGCGGCGGAATTGCGCGACGGACAAGCGGAAGGCTTCCCGGTACTGCACGATCCAGTCGGTCTGCTTCAAGGCTTTGGAGGCGGCCAGCACGCCCAGGCCCAGCAGGG
>CAZZVX010000497.1:0-2432 GCA_964657535.1 Armatimonadota bacterium
GCCCAGCGGCAGCACGCAGGTGACCTGACGCGTCACGTCGGCGGTCGCGCCGGAGATGTCCACCGGCGCGGTCTGGATGTTATACGCCTGGGTCAGCAGTTCCTGGCGGCCCGTCACCGTGACTGCCTGGGGGCTGATGTCAATGCCGGTCACTTTGTACGGGTACGGCGGCGTACCTGTCACAGTCGGGCTGACCAGCAGGATTTTGGCGGCGGGGACGCGCGCCATGCTGATGTGGACGTGCGCGACGTCCGGCGTCACCGTCACGCCGCCCACCTGCGCGCCGCCGTCGTCGAGGGCGACCACGGGGAAGTCGTCGTCAATCGTGCCGACGGTCTTGCCCGCGTCCACGTTCGCCACTACCTGCCGCACGGAGTCTACGGCTTCCTGGCTGCCGACGAGAGTCGCCGTGCGGGGCGTCACCGTCGCTGCACGGAACATAAAGCCTGCGGGTGGCGTTCCGGGATTGCCCGTCGTGATCGGCACACGGCGCGTCACCCGCGCGGGCAGCGTCAGCGAGACGGCGCGCGGCTGATAGTCCGTCGTATTCAGAGCGCTTTCGCCGAGCGGCAGGGTGATGTGAACGGGCAGGGCGACATTCTTGCCGGCGCGCGCCCGGCTGAGGTCCACCACAGCGGTCACGTCCGCTTCCGGCAGGCGGTTGACCTGGTCGGCGGGGCCGGTGAGGGTGACGGAGACCTGCGGCGAGGTCTTGTCGTCAAAGATCAAATCGGGGGGCAGGCTGCGGGCGGTCAGTGGCACCAGAATCGTCCGCGACTGGGGCGGGTTTTCCTGCCCGATCACGTAAAAATGCAGCGCGATGGCGAACCCCAGCGCGAGCAGTTTATAGATGAGATTCTCGCGGAGACGGGCAAGCATCTAGCGTCGGGCCTCGGCGGAGGGGAGGGTCTCGCGGGCCGGCGGCCCGGCGTCTGTCAGTTTAGCCGATGCTGGGGCAGGCGGGTCGTTCGGCTGCCGCGAGCCGAACCGCCAGCCTCGCCGACGCGGCGCTTTCACCCGCTCCCGGCCCATAAATTCCTGCAGCAAGCGCTGGCGCAGGTCGTCCCCGCGCAGCGCGACCATCTTGCCCCCGAAGGCCACCGAGATCGTGCCGCGCTCTTCGGAGACGATCACGGCCAGCGCGTCGCCCTGCTCTGTAATGCCCAGGCCGGCCTTGTGGCGCGTGTGGACCGTCGTGCCGATATTCGGGTTTTCCGACAAGGGCAGGGTGCAGCCCGCCGCCACGATCCGGTCGCGCCGGATGATCACCGCGCCGTCATGCAGCAGCGTTCCGGGGTAAAACAACGTCAGCAGCAGTTCGGCATTGACATCGGCGTTGATGATCGTGCCGGTCTCAATGATGTCGGTCAGGCCCGTTTCGCGCTCCAGCACCATCAGCGCGCCGATCTTCTTTTCGGCCAGCGTGTCCGCCGCGCGGGTGATCTCGCCGATCATCGCCGACACGTCTTGTTTGTCCAAACCCGTGAAGTTTTTGCCCCAGAAGCCGAGCCGCCCGACTTCTTCCAGCGCGTGCCGCAGTTCGGGGAAAAACAAGATAACGATAGCGACCGGGCCGAGATAAAACAGTTTCTGCAAAATCCAGTTGAGCGCCGTGAGCTGCGCCCAGGAGGAAAACGCGAGGATACAGACAAAAACAAGCAGCCCGGTGATGATCTGCCAGGCGCGCGTGCCTTTGGCGAGCATCATCACCCGGTAGACAAGGTACCAGACAATGAGGATGTCCCCGCCGGAACGGACCAATCCCCAGAATTCCGCCCATCCCCAATTGTGCAGCCATCCGTGCATGACCCAATACTTCCCCGGCCCCATTCTCCGTAGCGTAGTATATCACAAGCGGACTTTCGAATGCAACACGAAGTTCCCACTTGCGTGTTATACTTTACATTGCAAAGTTCTTTGTGGTATAACGATAGCGGAGGCAGCAATTATGAACACAGCAACACGAACGGGATTATTGACACTGGGACTGGCCGCAGGATTAGGCATTCTTGGCGACGCCTGGCTCGGCACGACGCCCTGGGGGCTGAACTTGCTGCTTTGGACGGCGGCGCTGGCGAGTGTGTATGGGATCATCCGGCGCAAACAGGCACGGCCATTGACCGTCACAGAGCGCGGACTGCTGGCGGGAACGGTTGTCTTCGCGGTGGCCTTTGTCTGGCGCGATTCGCCGACGCTCAAGACGCTGGATATTTTCGCAGTCTTGAGCGCTCTGTCACTGCTGGCCTTGCAGCAAAAGGCGGTGGTAATAGTCTTGTCGGGCGTGTGGGATTACGGGCGCGGCCTGGCACAGTTGATTTACGCCGCCTTCTTCGGAAGTTTCCGCCTGCTCGGAGCCGACATCGCCTGGAACGCTATTCCGCGCGGCGGCTGGTCGCGCGGCAAGGCGGCCGGGTGCTGGGCGTGGCCAACCC
>CAZZVX010000498.1:0-2432 GCA_964657535.1 Armatimonadota bacterium
CCAGGCGGTGCTCGCGGCAGATTTCAGCGCGTTCAACACGCCCGGCACCTATCAACTCGTCGTGCCGGGGCTGGGCGCATCGCTGCCCTTCCGCATCCAGGCGGGCACGGTGATGGATTTCGCGCGCCTCTACGCGCTCGGCTTTTATCAGGCGCGCTGCGGCTCGGCGGTGTGCCTGCCCTTCTCGCGCTTCGTCCACGATGCCTGCCACACCGCGCCCGCGTCCGTGCCCAGCCCGATGTCCTCGTTCACGACCACCTGGAACACCATCGCCGCCGACAACGCCGACTACGCCAGCAACCCGCGCCACACCGCCCCGCAGCTCAAGGACGAGGCCTCCCAGCTTTATCCCTTCGTCAACACGGGTACGCTGGACGTTTGCGGCGGCCACCACGACTCATCACAGCGGCCTGGGGTTTGCCTGCGCGGCAGTCGCCGCTACCCTTGTCCTGAACCAGGTCTTTGACAATATCATCACGCCGCGCGTGGTCGGCGGCGGCGTCGGCCTGCACCCGGTCATGTCCCTGTTCGCCCTTGTGCTGGGCGGGACGCTGTTCAGCATTCCGGGGATGCTGCTGTCCGTGCCGGTCGCCGCGAGTATTCAGGTCATTTTGTTCCGGCTGTACCCGAAACTGACCACCCCGACCCCCGCGCCTTTCCTGCGCGCGCAGGGCGTCCCGCCGGACAAGCGCGAATCCGCCAAAGTCCGCGAAGGCCAAGACTCCGTGACCACAAAAAACAAAGAAAAGGAGAACAACGGGAGCGGCGAATAACTCCCGTTCTTGCCCTCTTATGCCTCAGCCCTTTTACACCAGCGACGCCCATTGGAGCCATGCCCGCCCGCAGTCGCTTGTCATCTGCTGCTCCGACGGACGCCTCCAAAAATGCACCGACGAGTTCCTGCAAAACCGCCTGGGCATCTTTTACTACGATAAACTTTACGCGCCCGGCGGCCCGGCGGCCCTGGCCGAAAGCAGCGTCCCTGACTCGCGCGCCGATCTCTTTCGCGGCGACATGAAGTTTTTGTTTGACGCCCACGCCTTTTCGCGCATTATCCTCCTGTTCCACGGCGCGGCGGGCAACGGCCCGACGGACGGCGTCTGCGCCCATTATCGCCGCCTCATTCCAGACGGCTCCTACGACGAAGTCGCGCGGCGTCAGGCCGACGACAAGGCAAACGTCCTGCGCTACCTCGCCGCCACCGCGCCCAATCTTCAGGTGGAGTCCTACCGCGCCGAAGTCCTGCCCGACCTGCGCGTTCAGTTCGTGGAACTGGAGTAGGCCGCCGTGTTCGGGCAATGGCTCCCCGCCCCTTGACAACCTCCCGCCGCCCTGAGTATAATTGTCTCACAACTTTTGTGAACGGCGATGACGAAGACGAGTACGCCGCGTTCAACCCTTTCAGAGAGCCGGGGTCGCTGAAAACCGGCAGGGGAGGCGCGGCGGGAAATGACTTCCGAGCCGGGCGGGGCAAAGGCGCGTTTTTGCAAACGCAAAATTTGCAAAAACGAACTGCCGAGTAGTTCGCTCCGGGGGGCTCCCGTGACAGGGCCAGGGTGTCCGACTCTTTCCGACCCTCCCCCGTTCTTGGGGGAGGGCAGGGTGGGGGCCGCACCCGCCAAGGCGGACGCTGCAAAGCGAACGCGAAGCAAGGTGGTACCACGGAGACTGCGCGGCAGCCTCTCGTCCTTGTCAATGGCTGCGCGTGCAACGACTGATAGGGGCGAGAGGCTTTTTGGGCTTGACGCTCGCCGTCTCTGTGGGAGGAAAATGAATGGCAAAGGTTCTGGGGCTGCGCTGCCGGGAGTGCGGCCAGCAATACGACAAAGCGCCGATCCACGTCTGCGAACTGTGTTTCGGGCCGCTGGAAGTGCAGTACGACTACGACTTCGGCCCGAAGATCACGCGCGGCTTGATTGAGGACGGTCCGCTCTCCATGTGGCGCTACGCCGACCTGCTGCCCCTCGACGGCCCGCCGACCGTCGGCAAACAGGTCGGTTTCACTCCGCTTGTCCGCGCCGAGAATTTAGGCCGGGCCTTGGGCGTCAAAGAAGTCTACGTCAAAAACGACGCCGTGAGCCATCCGACGCTCTCGTTCAAAGACCGCGTCGTCGCCGTCGCGCTGTCCAAAGCCCGCGAGTTCGGCTTTCAAACCGTCGGCTGCGCGTCCACCGGCAACCTCGCCAACTCCGTCGCCGCCCACGCCGCCGAAGGCGGGTTCGAGGCCTACATCTTCATCCCCCACGATCTGGAGCAGGGCAAAGTCGTCGGCACGCTCATCTACGGCGCGAACGTCCTCAGCGTGCAGGGCAACTACGACGAAGTGAACCGCCTCTGCTCCGAAGTCGCCGGCAAGTACGGCTGGGGACTCGCCAATGTCAACCTGCGCCCGTTCTACGGCGACGGCTCCAAGACCTTCGGCTACGAGATCG
>CAZZVX010000499.1:0-2428 GCA_964657535.1 Armatimonadota bacterium
CGGCCAACTGCTTTTGGACAACGGCTTGTACGGAGACAGCATCAGCCGCTCGTACTACGCCGCCTACTGCGCGGCAACGAGCGCGCTGATGGAACGAAGCGTCACATTTGCACATGGTTGGAACAACCCGTCGCATGAGCAGCTGCCGAATTTGATCTCAAACAACACATGCTTTCACGCCAAAAGAAGCGCCGTATCAACCGGGCGCTGCGCTTTCTGCGTCAAGCAAGAGAAAACGCGGATTATCGCCCCTGGACGTTCACAGATAAAACATCGGCTGCTGACTGCGCCCATAGTGCAGCCGAAGTGTTGCAGATTCTTGGAGTCCGAATTGAGTGATTTCACCCAAGCATCCATTGCAAGGAAGGTACAGGAGTACTTAAAGGACCACAAATTCGATGGTATCACGCTCGAAGTAATCGAGAGTGACATTATCAAAGTGGATGATTGGTGGCGTGTCCCTGTGCGACCGAATGTTTGGCCTAAGACAATCGCGGCTTATTACGAAGCGCTTGCCAATGTGGAAAGTGAGATTGATGAGAATGAAGGGTTAAATATCCTGCTCTCCTCCGGGATGCCTGCCGAGCCGGAAGAATTGGAAGTAAAACTTGCCGCCTGAAAAGAGAAAAGCCCTGCCGTCCTCTAAGATGACGGCAGGGCTTTTTTGCATCTGTCAGTGCGCCTACGGGGATGGCAGGGACACCGGCAATTCAAAATAGTGCTGGGCTTTGGTGACCCACCAATAACCATCGGTGGGCGGCGCGCCGACATTCGTAGTGCTGTCCCCGGTTCCCGCGCCGAACAGGGCCATGGTGACGCCCGCTGATGCCGCCGCGCTGAGGTGTTCGCCCCAGGTGACGCTGTTTCCCGCAACGGACAGCGAGGGGTCGTGGGCGCGATTGGTTCCGAAGAAGGTCAAACGGGAGCCGGTGGTCACGAAGGTGTCGCCGAAGAAAAAGTCCGGGGCCGAATCTTCGCCCTGCCGGTCGGTGTCGGTCAGGTCGGCGAAGACGCCGCCGGGAAGATACGGGTCGGCGGTCTTGGTGCTGTTGATGTGGCCGACGGGCAATTGCCAGAGCGTGATGGGCAGGCCGGACGTGTCGTGCATGGCGCGCACGAAGGTGAGATAGTTGCCCCATTGGTCGCTGTTCCAGAACCACGTTGAGTCTGCCGGATCCTGCGCGGCGGAGGCTTCGGCGGCGGCGGCGTCCAGGCCATATTTGTCTACGGAGAGAAAGTCAGCCCCATAAGAAGCGACGCCCGCATTGAGGTAATAGCGGGTGATCGCGGCGGCCTCGTTATAGACACGGGCGCGGCCTGTGGCGAAGTCGCCGGTGTCGGTCAGATGGACGATGCCTTTGCCGGGGACGGGCGTTGTCCAGCCGCCGGCGGGCGAGGCCCACAGATTGACCTGCCAGCCAAAGAACGCTTGGGGCGCGTCGCGGGCGATCAGGTAGTTGATGGACTGCACAACCCCCTTGACGGTGTTCGGGAACACCGGGTCTACGCCGCGCTTCAGAACGCCCGCGTCATAAGCGGCGCTCGTTTGGGCGGAGATTTGCGCGGCCTGCAGGCCGGAGTTCTGGGCGAGGTAGCCGAGGAAGTCAGGTTCCAAGATGATGCCGACGGGGTCATCCGGCGACTCGGTCTTGAGGATGCCCAGCATCAATTCCAGGAGTTTGTAGTAGTCGCGCATATAAGACGCGCTTTGGACGTGCTGCATATCCGTGTAGTAGCTTTCGCCGCCGTCGGGGATGTTGTACCAGACGAAGAGGGGGATCATACCTATCTTCTTGCTTTCGCGGATGTAGCTGACGGCGCGGTCGCCGGGCGTGTTCGTCCATGTTGTCCAGCCGTAGTAAGGGCCGCCGTTGAGGTAGATGTAGCGCGCGTCGGCATAGCGGTTCTTCGCGCCGCTGCCGAAACCGTGCCAGAAGCCCAGATTGTCGTCGGTGTCCTCGCTGACCGAGCCGACGGCCAGATGATTCGGCAGGCCGGGTAGCGCGCCGCCCGCCGTGCGGACGCGGACGCCGAGATAACGCACCGCGCCGCTGACGGAGTCTTGCAGGCGCAGCCCGGCGCGGCCCGCGTCCAATCCGCGCAGTTGAAGCGCGCCATTCACAATCTGCGCCCCGGCGACACGGGGATTGTTGACGGCGACGGTGAAAGTTGTCTTGCCGCCTTTGCTCACGCTCAAGGGAAAGGACGAGACGCCCTGCGGGATGGTGATCTGCAGCGCCTCGCCGTTTGCATCTGCGCCGTTCCCGATCACGATGCTCGTGCCGGGCGGGTCGGTGGGCGTGGGCGCGACGCCGGGAACGACGGTGACGGCGCAGGTCGCGCCGTTGAGCGTGGCGCTGCCCGCGCTGCTCGTGGTCAACGTCCCGGCGGCGGTGAAGCCGAGCGTGACCGTGCCGCCGGGTGGGAT
>CAZZVX010000500.1:0-2339 GCA_964657535.1 Armatimonadota bacterium
CTCCGTGACGACGTTCGTCCTGACGGGCGCACGCGGCCCGCTCCCGGCGCTGCAGACTCAATTCGACGCGAAGGATACCTATCAACTGGTCAACGCGGGGACAGGCCGCAGCCTCGCCGTCAGCGCGGGGAACCTTGTCTTCGCCGGCCCCACGACTCCCGCCGCCGAGCAACAATGGAGTCTGGTCAATACCGACAGCAGCTTCTACGAGATCAGGAACTGGAAGAGCGGGCAGGTGTTGGACGTCAGCCAGGCGTCCCTGGCCTCCGGCGCGGATGTGCTGGCGTATGGCGAAAACGGCGGCCCCAATCAGCAATGGAAGATCGCGCCCGTCGGGAAAGAGTTCACGATCCTCAACCGCAACAGCGGCCTGTCCCTGGCGGCGGGTGCGACCGGCGTCGAGCAGGAGACGGAGACCCAGCGCTGGCGGGTCGTCCGAGTCAGCCTGGTTCCATAACAGGGCTGCCCACCACCTTGTTCGCTCGTTCCTCCCTCACAGGGTCCTCCCACAGTGAGAGGACTCGGAGTGGGGCGTGACGCTGGTCGTTTCTCCGCGCCGCCGGAACACCTCATACAGCATGATGCCCGTGGCGACGGCGACGTTCAGCGAGTCGCTGCGCCCGACGATGGGGATGCGGACGACCCGGTCGCACGCGGCCTGCTGTGCCGTGGACAGTCCCTGGCGCTCGCCGCCCATCCAGAGCAGGAGGGGGGCCGGGTACTCCACTGCCCGATAATCGTCCGGCGCGTGCGGGGACGTGCCGACCAGGACGCAGCCGTGCCGCGCCTTCCACTCCCGAAACTCGCGCTCCGTCGCCCGCACGAACCGCTGGGAGAAGACGGCCCCCATGGTCGCGCGGACGCAGGCCTGATCGTAAGGGTCCACGTCCGGGCCGATCAGGATCAATCCCGCCGCCCCGACGGCGTCGCTGGTGCGGATGATCGTGCCGAGGTTGCCGGGCGAGTGGATCGTGTCCAGCGCCACCCAGCACAGACCGGCGGCGGGACTGACCTGGGCGAGTTTCTCCCAGCGCTGGGCGGCAACCGCGCCGATCCACTGCGGCTCCTCGGCGCGCGAGTGGCTGAGGAAAACGTCGGGCATGACTTCCAGCAGGGGGACGCCGCGCTGCGCCGCCCGGCGCAGCAGTTTCTGCGCGAACGGATGGTTCAGGCGCTTGGGGGCGGTGATGATGGTCTTGATGGGCGTCTGCGCCGCCAGCGCTTCGGCCACAAAGCGCAGTCCTTCGGCGAAGAACAGACCGGTGCGGTCGCGTTCCTTTCGTGTGTTGAGCGTGCGGACGGGCTGCAAGCGCCCGTCGTCGAGATGGTGAATGCGGGACATGGGAGTTGTGGGGCGGCCTCAGCGCCCCGTGGCGGCAGCGCCGGGAGGACGCCGCGCCGGTGAGGACTCGCCCGCGCAGACGCGCAGGCAAACAAAAACGCCCCGGCGCGTTTGCACCGAGACGAACGGGAGAAGGGCGAAGCGTGATTGTGGGGCGAAGAGACGTGCGCGAAAGGAGCCGCGTTCGGCCCGCCGTGCCGTCACCGAGAGGTCATCACGCACCGCTTTCTGCGACAAAGCGAGGCTGTCGCGGGCCGAAGGGATTTGCCGTTGCCGACGGCATTATTTTACCTGCACCGTGCTGTCTCTGTCAATCGCCAAGTGAGCGGAGCAGCAGGGGCAGGACCTCTCTCGACGACGCGCCTCTGCTTCGCTATAATGGGTCTGGATTTCTACCATTGCGATCTCCCGTCAGAAGCCCCGTCCGAAGCGACGCCGGGCCAGCACGCGCCCGCTACTCGGCCCACCCGACGACGATCTCCCTGTTCTTTAACTGCATCTTTGAGCTGGTGGCGCTGACGGGGGTCAACGGGCTGGTGGCGCGGTGGTGGCCGCGCCGGGCGCTGCGGCAGGGCGAACTGGTGCTGATCTACTCGATGCCGGTCTGAAGCGAGCCGCGCACGACGGTTCTCATCGCAATGTGCCCGCGCGGCGCGGGCGGCGCAGAGGCAAGGTGCAGCGCGCCTGGGGCGATGTGCCCGTTCCTGCCGCTGCCTCCGGTACCATTGTTGTTTGTCCCGTTGCCGAATGCCATATCTTGCCCGCCGCCTGCCGAACCCGTCAAGATGTTGGGGCAATCATAACACATATGCTGGGCCAGCGTCAACGCAGGAGACGGGCTGCCAACTCAATGCGACTGCTCCCAATTAATTTTCCCCGTCCGTCACATTGCTCTCAAACTGTGTTATACTACAGGTGCCTGCTCCCTTCTGCGCTCGCACTTTTCCCGCGCCGCCCGGAGGCCGGCAGAGTTTTGCCAGCCCGCGCGTCCCCCAGA
>CAZZVX010000501.1:0-2326 GCA_964657535.1 Armatimonadota bacterium
GTCAATGCGCGCGCCCGGCTCGGCCTCGGTGCGCGATTCGAAGTCGGCGAGTTTCAGTTTGGTCACGCCGTCTACCAAGTCGGCGATCTCGTCCCCGAACTCGGCGGCGAGTTGGTCGCGGGTGACGCCGCAGTCCTCGACCACGTCGTGCAGCAGGCCGGCGGCCAGTGTCGCGTCGTCCATCTCAAGGTCGGTCAGAATCTCGGCGACGGCGAGCGGGTGGGTGATGTACGGCTCGCCGGAGCGGCGCGTCTGCCCGGCGTGCTTCTCCTCGGCGTAGGCGTAGGCGTGGCGCAGCATATCCACGTTCAGGTTCGGGCGGTTTGCCCTCGCCCGATCAATCAGCGCGTCTATGCCACCGTATTCCACGGGTCTTTCTTCGGCGATGAGCGTCATCGGTAGGGTCGCAGTTCTTCTGGATTCAACACCGAATCGTTTGGCAAAGTTCATGGGTACAGACAATTGTACCCTAACAAGAGCGTTTTAACGGCCCGCCATCAAGTCGGCGGGTGCGTGAGGGCTTCGCGGACCCGCTCGCGCAGCGTCTCCGGCGTGTCGGCTGGGGCCAGGCAGACGGTGCCGATGCAGACGTAGGCGCGCGGCGATCCGTCGTCGCCGGCCAGGTAGCCCCGGTCGCTTCCTTCGCCGACGCCCAGCGGTTCGACGACTTTTCCGGGCGCGATGATGTTCCAGGCGGCCTGTTGTAACTGCCAGGTTCTATTATCGGCAGTGTCGCCGACAATCACGAGGTGCAGCGCCGGGCGGGTCGCGGCTTCCACGGCGCGGGCGTAGGAGGCCGCGAAGTAGGATTGCTGCTCGTACTCCCCCGCGAAGCATTTCAGCGCCCGCTCGGCGGCTTCACGGTAACGCGCGTCGTCCGTCAGCGCCGACAGTCGGAGTAGCGCCAGCGCGGCGTCGGCGTTCTCGGCCATGTCTTTCTTGGGCCGCGCCAGTTCGCCGATGGCATTCGGGTCGGGCCGCATATCGAAAAAGCCGCCGCGTTCCTTGTCCTCTAAAAATTCAACGAGATAATCGGCGGCTTCGGTCGCGCAGAAGCGAAAGTAGTCTCTGCCTGTGACTTCGTAAAGGTCCACTCCTGCTGCAATGAAACTGGCCTGATCGTTCAGTAATCCTATGCTGCCCTGTGCTTCGTGGTGATGGAAGTGGCGCAGAATAATATACTGAAGCACGCTGTCGTCTTCTGCCTTGCCGACTGAAGTTGGGACGTACTCCGACAATTCCTTTTCTAGAAAGTCAAACGTTTGGATGGCAGTGTCCAACAATTCAGGCTCGCCGGTGATCTTGTAACGCGCGACCAGACTCGACACCATCAGCGCGTTCCAGCCGGTGTAGACGGTGCGGTCTATATACGGCGTCGGCATGGTCGCGCGGACGGATAATGGCTCCCCGTAATACGCCTCTTCTTTATCAGCGTCCTGACTGCCCGCAAAAGTTCCCGCTCCGGGGTCGTACATTTCCGTCAGCAGCCAACTGTGCGCGGACTTGACGGTTTCCAGATACTTCAGGTCGCCCAACGTCTGCGACGCGAGGGCATAGACCGCCGTGAGTTTGGCGTTGTCTTCCAGCATCTTCTCGTAGTGCGGCACGCCCCAATCGCGAGTCGTGCTGTACCGGAAGAAGCCCCCGGCGAACCGGTCGTACATCCCGCCGCCCGCCATGCCGCCGAGTGTCCTGACGGCCACCTCGCGCAGTTCCGGGTCGCCCGTCAGGGCGTACTGTTCCAGTGTCAGCGTTAATGCGTCGGGGTGGGGGAACTTGGGCTGCCTGCCGAACCCGCCGTACTCCGGGTCGAAGTTGGCTTTGATGGCCCTGATGACCGTCTGCGCCGTCTCCGGGGCGAGTTCGGACGCCGCCGAAGTCTGTTCGGCGGCGGCCCGCTGCGCCCGCATCTGCGCCGTCTGCTCCGCCACGTCGCCCCGGTGATTGCGCCACACGTCCGTCATGTAATCCAAAAGCGCGACCATGCGCCCCGGCGGCACGTAAGTTTCGCCGTACAGCGTGTCCCCGTCCGGCGTCAGGAACGCCGTCGTCGGCCAGCCGCCCATGTTGTAGCGAGCGTTGATGTCGGGACGCCGGTCGTTGTCCACCTTGATCGCCACAAAGTCCTCGGCGATGCGCTGCTGCACCTCCGGCTGATTGTACGTCCCCGGATGGTCCGCGTCCCCCGCGATCCCCCCGTCCATCACGTGACACCAGTGGCACCACACCGCCCCGATATCGAGCAGCACCAACTTATCCAGCGCCCGCGCCTCCGCAAACGCCTCGTCGCCCCACTCGCGCCACGCCACCCCCGAAGTTTCACTCA
>CAZZVX010000502.1:0-2297 GCA_964657535.1 Armatimonadota bacterium
CCGCGCATCATAATCAGGATATCACAGGTTGGGAGGAAACACGCCATGACATTGACAGACGAACAGGTCGCGCAGTTCAAGAGGCACGGGTGGGTGGCCGTGCCGGACTTCTGGACGGCGGAAGAAACGGCAGCGATGCAAGCCGAAGTGGAACGGCTGAAGGCAGAGGGTCTGCTCCACAACGTCGCCACCGATGGGGATGGCAGAACGCAGTCAATGGTCAAAGCCAATCTGCAATTGTGTCCCATGTCGCCGCACTCCATCCTGTTCCGCGCCCTGCCGTTCGTCCCGAAAGTCATTGAAGCCGTCAGCCAATTGATTGGCGAGCCGGCAGTGCTGCAACTAGACCAGGTGTTCTTCAAGCCCGCACGGCATGGGGCAGGCACGAACTGGCATCAGGACAATGCCTATTTCCAGGTAGAAGACCCGTTCGCGGGAACGGCTTTGTGGACCGCGGTGCAGGACGCGACCATTGAAAACGGCACGATCCGCATCATTCCCGACGCGACATATGAGAAGTTGGAGCATTCGCGTGATGGTCAGTCCGATCACCACATTCGCTGCTACCCGGACGAAACCAAGGCCGTGCCGGTGGAACTGCCCGCAGGCGGCGCCGTATTTTTCGCCTACGGCACGCCCCATGCCACCGGCGGCAACGGAACGGAAAAGGACAGGGCGGGGGCAGCCTACCATTTCGTCAACCGAAACGCCATTCCAGAGGATTACTTTCAGTCACAGGGCAGCAGCGAACAACGCCACCCGGTATTGTCGGGGGCTGACGCGAGTGACGGCGCGGCTGAGTATGGCGTATCCATCGCAGGCACATGGCTGAGAGAAGTGGCGCGTTTTTCCTCTTGACCTGCGAAGCCGTGACGGCGGCGCACGGGAAAACATCGGAGCGTTAACACAAATGGTGACGCCACAGACCAGCGGCACGAAGATGCATACGCTCAGTCCCGACCCGGCGGCGCTTGACCTGGCCGCGTTGGAGCCGTTCAGCAGCATCGGCAAGGAGGTCCCCGCCCTCGACCACTACCGCGAGGCCGAGCTGCTGCGCGAGGCCGGCGCGGGCTGCCTGACCCAACGGCGAGACGACGCCCTCCATTGACATGGCGATGGGTTGGGACACGGCTACGGCTTCGGCGGGGGCGCGGCCCCTGGGGCACGGACAAGATGGGCGTCACCGGCCACCCCAGCGGCGTCTACAACACCTACAAGATCCCGTTCGGCGACGGCATCCGCGTCACCGCCCAGCGCGACCCCTCCGGCCCCGCCGAGGCCGCGTTCTGGTGGATCGTCCGCGGCACGCGCAACCTGCCCGTCACCTTCGCGGGCCAGCGCCTGCCGGGCGCCGCCCGCCTGCGCCTGTACACGCACGAGGACCTCGTCGCCCAGCCCCTGGAGGAGTTCTCGCTTTGCGACGTGGCGGGCGCGGGGACCTTGGCCCAGGTGACGATGGCCGGGGAGAGCCTGCGCAACGTCGGCAACTGGAAGGACATCTCCTATTTGGAGGCCATTGTGCGGGCCTGCCTGAACGGTCACGCCGAGCCGCTGCTGCTGTCGTCGGGCCTTGAGGACTACTTCCTGGGCACCTACTACTTCAACCGGGGCCTGTACGCCAACCGACTGGCGGGCCTGACGTACTTCAGCGCCGAGAGCAACGCCTTCTCGGCGTACCGTTTCCACGACGACGACCCGCTGTTCTTCCGCGACGGCCTGCGCCTGACGTGCCGCTGCGGCGAGGAACTCAACGGCGCGATGCTGCACGACCCGCTTCCCACCCGTTTCAGCACGTATACATGGGTGTACCAGTGGTGATGGATACCGCTGCGCCATGACTCCTGCATAAACCGGCAACAGGACAGCGCCATTGCTGTTTCCTCTTGGAAGTCTTAACATAAACGCAGTCCCCCGCCCCCAGTAAAGTCCTATCTGAGAAAGTCCGCGCAGTTGCTGTTCCAGTGCCTCAATGGTCGGCAACTGTCGCGCAGGGCGTACTCCGCAATCACGTCATCCCCAGGCCTGCACAGGATGACGCCGATGCTCGGCCCGTCGTCGGGGTGGCGCAGCCGGTCGTCCACGGCGGACAGGGAGAGATTCATCTTGCCCGTGTGTTCCGGCTGAAACTCCATGACCTTCAAGTCCACATAGAAATCCTGCCGCCGACCTCCAAGTGGTACTGGCTGCCCACGAATGCAAAGCCGACGCCGAGTTCCAACAGGAACTCTCGGATCTGCTCGACCGGTCCCCGCTCCAAGTCCCGCCCATGCGCCTCTTCGCCCAGGCCGAGGAAGTCG
>CAZZVX010000503.1:0-2295 GCA_964657535.1 Armatimonadota bacterium
AGTGGGGGCGCATCATCAACATCGCGTCCGAGTCGGGGATACAGCCGGACGCGGCCATGCCGCACTACAATGCGTCCAAAGCGGCCTTGATCAACCTGACCAAGAGCCTGTCGAAAGCCTACGGCGGGGACGGCATCCTGGTCAACACGGTCTCGCCCGCGTTCATTATGACGCCGCTGGTGGAGCAGATGCTGGACGCGCAGGCGCAGCAGGCGGGCGGTTCGCGCGCCGAGGCCGAGGCGCAGTTCCTGAAGGAAAACCGGCCCAATATCGTGCTGAAACGGGCGGGAACGTCCGAGGAGACGGCGGCGCTGGTCGCGTTCCTGGCGTCGGATCAGGCGTCGTTCATCACCGGGTCCAATTTCCGCGTGGACGGCGGCTCCGTCGCGAGTGTGTGAGACAGGCCCAGGGGTTCAGCCCTGGGTACTTCCGGTGAAAGGCAGACTCTTATGGCAACCGTCCGCGAAGAAACATACACACTCCTGCGAACGCTGGGCATGACGACGGTGTTCGGCAACCCCGGCTCAACCGAGGAGCCGTTTTTGGCCGATTTCCCCGACGATTTTACGTATGTGCTGGGATTGCAGGAAGCGTCGGCGGTGGCGATGGCCGACGGCTACGCGCAGGCGTCGGGCCGGGCGGCGTTTGTCAATCTGCACACGTCGCCGGGCATGGGCAACGCAATGGGCAACATCCTGGCGGCGCAGTACAACAAAACGCCGCTGGTGATCACCGCCGGGCAGCAGGTGCGCGCGGCGATGGCGATGGATTACCTGCTGGTCAACCGGGACGCCGCCGAGTTCCCCAAGCCCCACGTCAAATGGAGCGTGGAAGTGGCCCGCGCGCAGGACGTGCCGCGCGTTCTGGCGCAGGCGTACCATCTGGCGATGCAGGCGCCGCAAGGGCCGGTCTTTGTGTCTGTTCCGATGGACGACTGGGACGCCGAGGCCGAATCCGCGCCGGTGCGCACGGTCAGCGCGCGCACGGCCCCGGACCCGGACGCGCTGGGCCGATTGGCGGACGCGCTGGCGGGGGCGAAACATCCGGCGCTGGTGGCCGGGTCGGGCGTGGATCGCAGTTCCGGCGCGTGGGCGGCGACGGTCGCGCTGGCCGAGAAGTCGCGGGCGGCGGTTTTCGGCGCTCCCTGGTCGGGCCGGGCGGGCTTCCCGGAGGATCACGCGCAGTTCCAGGGCTTTCTGCCGTTCTCGCAGAAGATGGTCGCCAAGATGCTGGCCCCGTATGATGTCGTGGTCGTGCTGGGAGCGCCGGCCTTCGTGTATTACCCTTTCGACCCCGGCCCGGTTGTGGAGAAGGGGACACAGTTGTTCCAAATCACGGACGATCCCGAAGAAGCCGCCCGCGCGGCGGGCGGCGACAGCGTCGTGGGCGATGTGGGATTGGCGGTGACGGCGCTCTTGAACCGGCTGCCGACAGACGCCGCGCGTGAATTGCCCAAGCCCCAATCACCGCCCGAAGAACCTGAAGCCAAGACGCCGATGACGGCGGCGTTCGTGATGCACACGCTGGCGCAGACGCTGCCGCCGGAGACGGTGATCGCCGAGGAGTCGCCGTCCAACGTCAAGGCGTTCCATGCCCATTGGAAGGTGACGCGGCCCGGCGGCTTTTACACGGGAGCGAGCGGCGGTCTGGGCTGGTCCTTGCCCGCCGCCGTCGGCATCAAACTGGCCGACCCCGCGCGCCCGGTTGTTGCCGTCATCGGCGACGGCTCGGCCCATTATTCCATTCAAGCGCTCTGGACGGCGGCGCAGCACAAACTGCCCATCGTGTTTCTGATTTTGCGCAACGCCGAGTACGCCATTCTGAAAGCGTTCGGTGAGTTTGAGAAGGTGAAGGGCCTGCCAGGGATGGATTTGCCGGGTCTGGACAGCGTGGCCGTCGCGCAGGGCTACGGCTGCGCGGCCCGGCGCATCGAACAGCCGACGGAACTGGCCGGGGCCATTCGTAAAGCATTGGCGGCGGGCGGCCCGACGGTGCTGGAAGTGGTCATCTCGTCCGACGTGCCGCCGCTGATGTAATGAGGGCCTTGCAGAAGGGTAGCGGCCACCCGTCTAGCCCCGCCCTTTCAGGGCGGGGCTAGACAGAACCGGCTCTCCGAGCCGGAAGAGGCGTCTCCGGCGGCCCATCCTACACCTTCTTCAGTGACGCCATATCAATGACGAATCGGTAGCGCACCTGGCTTTTCAGCACGCGCTCGAAGGCTTCGTTGATGTCCGCCATGTTGATCATCTCCACGTCGCAGGCGATGCCGCGCTCGGCGCAGAAGTCCAGCATCTC
>CAZZVX010000504.1:0-2272 GCA_964657535.1 Armatimonadota bacterium
CGTACCCAGGGCCGTGCTGCTGTACGTGAGGGTGAACGCGGCGCTCGTCTGCCCGGCGGCGACCGGGACGGTGCCGAGCGCGTTGCCATTTTCGGTGACAGCAACGGCGGCGCCGCCCGTCGGGGCCGCCCCGGTGAGCGTGACGGTCCCGGTGGTCATGCCGCCGGCGGCGACTTTGGCGGGGCTGAACGACAGCGCGGCGACGGTGACGGCGGCCGTCGTGGTCGGCGTCAGCACGTAGCCATCTTGAATCGGCACCGTGTTCAGATTCAGATTGCCGACGATCTGGCCCTGCGTGTTGATGGACGCGGCGGTCAAGAGGGTGATCTGCGAAGGATCGTCGTTGCCGGAGGTGATCAGGGGGCGCAGGTCGCGGAGGCCGTTCGCGCTGTCCCAGATAAAGCAGGTGTATGCCGAGCCGGACTCGCTGCCGACCGACGGGCCGGACTCGCTGCCGACCACCGTGCCGCTGCTGTTGATCGCGCTCGCGGCGCTGTTGTCCCCGGCAACGAGCACGCCGAGGCTCTGCATGGTGCCGGTCGTGGCGTTGGGCGTCGTCGGCGTCCACAGGAAGGCGCGGTATTCGTAGTTGCCGCTGGCGTCCTTCTGGTTGATTTCCGACTGGCCGACGACATACCCTTTGTCGTTGATGCCGTAGGCGACGCTGTTGGGACCGCCGAGCGTGCCGAGGTCGTAGGCGACATTATTTTTCCACAGCACGGCGTGAGTCGCCCCGCTCGTCACGTTGGAGGACCCGGCGACTTCAGTCGCAGCCGCGTTATTGATGCAGTTGGCGGTGCTGGTCGTCCCGCCGGGCAGGTTGCCCAGGTTCGTCAAGGCGCCGTTGTCGTACAGGAAGGCGAACCCATTGACGCCTGCCCCGCCGACGATCAGACCGGCGTTGTTGATCGCGGCGGCGCTTGGGGCTTGAACGATACCGAGGCCGTCAACGATGGTCAGCGCCGTGGACACCCCGTTTTGATACAGGAAACTGCCGCTGTCGTAATCTTCTTGATTTTCAAATCCCACGACCTGCCCGGCGCTGTTGATGCCGAGCGGCGTGACGGCGGCAATGTCGGTGGTATAGCCAGCGGAAGCAGGTATGGCTGTCGTCACGCCGTTCTTCCAGGAGAACGCGGTGTAAAAGCTGCCGAATGCGTTAGATTCGCCGTCATAGCCGATGACAACTCCGCTGTCATTGATGCCGAATGCGCTGCTTCCGAAACCTGGATTACCGATGGGTGTATGGAGGTCTGTGAGGCTGTAGGTCTGCGCGCGGGCGGCGGGGATGAGGGCGCAGAATAAAGCGAACGCTGCCGACAGCTGGAGTATGAGTGAGCGTTTCATGGACTTTCCTTTTCGCGAACGAGCCGCAGAGGCCCTGCCGATTTTGTGGATGATAACACGCTCCCGTGAAAGGAACGTGAAATGGGTCGGCGCAGACTGCCGAAAAGCAAATCAGACGGCGGCTTTCCCTCTGTCCCGTAAAAATTGTAACATGACAACGGGGAAGTGTCAAGGACAAGCAGGAAGGCGTAATGTTTTACCCGACCGAGAGCGTGGGTACTGTGCCAGAGAGGGACGTGCCCCGGCACGAGAAAGTCTCCGTGACCATATTAGACCAATTTGAAATCACGGCCCATCCGCGCAACGCCGGGCTGGCGCGTGACCGCGTCCGGCAGGCCGCGCAGGGGGCTGGCCTCACGGGCAGCGACGTCGGCGACATCGAGATCGCCGTCGGCGAGGCCGTCACCAACGCCATCTTGTACGGCTCCCCTTCGGCCACCAGCCGGATCGTCATCCAGGCCGCGCTGTCCCCGCACGACCTGGCGTTCCACGTGGAGGTGCGCGATCAGGGACACGGCTTCGACCCAAGCCACATCCGCGAGGAGGTGGACACCGATATGCTCGGCGGGCGCGGCATCCGCCTGATGCGGGCCTTGATGGACGAGGTCGCGCTGGAATACAGCGGCGCCGGCATGGTCGTCCGCCTGACCAAGCGCCCACACCCGGCCAAACGTCCCTGAAACCGTTCTCCTTGCCGGCGCGTTTTGCAACTATCTCGCCCCCGCCGTGTCTCAGACGATAGAACACTATGGCTGATGCCCTTTGGGGACGTCAGCGGGAGGAAGCATCATGGCAAAGAAACAGTGGCGCGATCTGTCCGCCCCCCAGCAGGCCGCCGTCGTACTCGGCGGTGCTTTGCAGTTCGGCCTGCTCGGCGCGGCCCTCGCCGACCTGAGCCGTCGCCGCCCGGACCAGGTGAACGGCA
>CAZZVX010000505.1:0-2252 GCA_964657535.1 Armatimonadota bacterium
TTAGAGCACCTGACTCTTAATCAGGGTGTCCGGGGTTCGAGTCCCTGTGGGGGCATGAAAAGTTTAATTCGCGGCCTCTGCTCTGTAAATCACAGGGTGGGGGCCTTCTTTTTGCCTTCTCCTCCTGCGCTCCCTAAAGCCGATCCCGTCGCTTCCAGGGTGCTCAGATCGGCGTTTTCTTTGAGGGCTACGCCTGAGAGACAGCGGCGGCGGGATTCGTGGAGGAGATAGAGCAGGCGGGCGGCGGCGGCGGCGTAGGGCAGGCCTTCCGGGCGCACGTTGGACAGGCAGTTGCGCTCCGAGTCCATCGTGTCCGGGCGGGGCCGCCAGGTCAGATAAACGCCGAGCGAGTCCGGCGCGCTGAGTCCGGGGCGTTCGCCGATCAACACGACGACCATCTCGGCGGACAGGCAGGCGGCCACGTCATCCCCGACGCCGACGCGGCCCTGCTCGACCAGGACGCAAGGGCCGATGCGCCACTCTTCGCGTCGCAGCGTCGGCAGAACGGCCTCCATCAGCGAGACAGTGTGCCGGTTCACGGCGGTGGCGGACAGGCCATCGGCAGCGACGAAGACCACGTCCCATCCCCTCGACAGGGCGGCAAGCGTTCCGCGCGAGTCCGCGTCCAGGCGGCGGCCCCGGTCAGGCCGCTGAAGATATTCGCGCCGGTCGGACGGCTCGCCGTGCAGCAAAACTGCGTCCAGTCCGAGCGCGCGCAGTTCCGGCACCAGTGTTTGGATGTCCAGTGTGGCCGTGACCGCATCGCGGGCCTGAGCGTGGTCCCATTGGAAGTCGAGATTCGCTTCGGTCGGCTGGGAGACGCCGGTCGGCTCAATGCCGATGCGCGCGGGGGTAAAGTCGCGCAGGCGGATCCAGACGGATGACAAGGCGATCTGCGTCGGTGTCGGGGCGATCTCGTGAAGCGCCTCCAGCACCGGGCTGGAGGCAGAGGGCGCGGACAGCAGGCGCTGATGACGGCCCTGCGCGTCCAGCACGCCCATTTGCTGCAGCCAGGCCTCGAATTCCGGGGCGGGGCGCTTGCCCAAAGCGCGGCGGACATAGAGGGCGTCGTGGAAAGACGTACTCTGATAGCCGAGCATGACATCGTCCGCGCCGGGAACGCCCATGATGAACGTGCAGCCTGCCGTGACCAACAGGGTCAGCAGGCCGTCCATGTCGTCCTGATCCGCCTCGGCGTGGTTGGTGTAGCAGATGTCGCAGCCCATCGGCAGGCCGAGCAGTTTGCCGCAGAAGTGGTCTTCCAGTCCGGCCCGTGTGATCTGTTTGCCGTCAAAAAGATATTCCGGCCCGATGAAGCCGACGACTGTATTGACCAACAGCGGCGAGAAGGCGCGGGCGACGGCGTAGGCGCGGGCCTCAACGGTCTGCTGGTCCAGCCCGTGATGGGCGTTCGCCGAGAGCGCGCTACCCTGGCCGGTCTCGAAGTACATCACGTTGTCGCCGACCGTGCCGCGCCCCAGCGCCAGGGCCATCTCGCGGGCTTCCTTTAGCATGGCGAGGTTGATGCCGAAGCCGCGATTGGCCGCCTCGGTGCCGGCGACGGACTGGAAGACCAAATCCATCGGGGCGCCCCGCTCCATCGCCTGCATCGAGTTCGTGACGTGAGTCAGCACACAGGACTGCGTCGGCATCTCGAAGCGCAGGCGCAGATCGTCCAGCATCGTCAATAATCGGATGCAGGCGTCCACATTGTCCGTCGCCGGGTTGATTCCGATCACGGCGTCGCCGCCGCCCATCAGCAGGCCGTCGAGCAGGCTGGCCGCGACCCCGCGCGGACCGTCGGTCGGGTGGTTCGGCTGAATCCGCGTCGAAAGTCTTCCTTCCAGCCCGATGGTATTGCGAAAGCGCGTCACGACCCGGCACTTGGCCCCGACCACGATCAAATCCTGCAGACGCATGATCTTGGAAACGGCGGCGGCCATTTCCGGCGTCAGCCCCGGCGCGAGCCGCGCCAGCGCGTCCGGGTCGGCCTCATCGGACAGCAGCCAGTCCCGGAAGCCGCCGACGGTGAGCGAGGCGACGGGCGCGAACGCTTCCCTGTCGTGGGTGTCAAAAATGAGCCGCGTGACTTCATCCGTCTCATACGGCACGAGGGCAGTGGACAGAAAATCGGTCAGCGGCAGGTCCGCGAGCGCTTTCTGCGCCGCAACCCGTTCCTGGGCGCTGTCCGCCGCCAGGCCCGCCAGCACATCGCCGGAACGCAGCGGCGTGGCTCTGGCAAGCAGCGTCTT
>CAZZVX010000506.1:0-2168 GCA_964657535.1 Armatimonadota bacterium
CGGGTGCAGGATGTCCCCCTGCGCCGTCTTGGTATGCCCGACGACATCGCCGACGTGGTCGCGTTCCTGTGCCGCCCCGAAGGCGGCTGGGTGACGGCCCAGAACATCCGCGCCAACGGCGGCGCGACGTAGGCTCTTTCTGGCTTCTTGACTCCCGGCCTGCCGAGTCGCTATAATGGCGGCATGAGCGATGAGACGCGGGGGATTGATCTGCACGCGCACACGACGGCTTCGGACGGGAGTTTGACGCCGACGGAACTGGTGCAGAAGGCGGCGGGGCTGAAGTTGGCGGCGCTGGCGGTGACGGACCACGACACGCTGGGCGGGCTGGCCGAAGCAAAACGTGCGGCGGCGGAGGCGGGGATTGACCTGGTGCCGGGCGTGGAACTGTCGGTGGAGGACGCGGGCGGGCGGTTCCACCTGCTGGGGTATCTGTTTGATCCAGAAGACAAAACACTGGCGGCGACGCTGGCCGATTTGCGCGAAAGCCGCGCCCGGCGCAATGAACAGATGGCCGGGAAGATGGCGGAACTGGGTCTGCCCGTCACGATGGACGACGTGCGGGCCGAGGCCGGGGAAGACGCCGACGTGATCGCGCGGCCCCATTTCGCGCAGGCCTTGATGAAGGCGGGCGTGGTCAACTCCGTGCAGGAGGCCTTTGACCGGTTTTTGGCGACGGGGAGGCCTCTGTACCAGGCCAAGCAGGTGCTGACGCCGACGGACGCGATTGCGCTGATCCATGACGCGGGGGGCGTCGCGGTCATGGCGCATCCTGGCCTGATCGCCTTGAACGAGACGGCGCTGGGGCAGCGCATCCGGGGACTGGCGGAAGACACGGGGCTGGACGGCATCGAGGCGTACTACTCGCAGCACTCGCCGGCGCAGACGGCGCGGTTTCTGGCTCTGGCGCAAGAGACCGGGCTGCTGATGACGGGCGGCTCGGACTTTCATGGGACGCCGAAGCCGCACGTCCCACTGGGCGTCGTGTTCGAGGGCCGCCCCGCCCCGGCCGAACTGCTGGATCGGCTGCGGGCGCGGGCGGCGTCGCACGTGGTTCACGATTTGGAACAGGGACTTCACTGATGGCACATATGCTTGACGAGATCCGGCAGCAGCCGGCGGTGGTGCATCGCATCGTGGACCAGGAGTTTCCGGCGGTGGAAGCCCTGGCGGCGGAGATCAAGCGGCGGCACATTGACTACGCCTATGTCGCGGCGCGCGGCACGTCCGACAACGCGGCGACTTACGGCAAGTACGTCCTGGAAATTCAGCACGGCCTGCCGGTGGCGCTGGCCGCGCCGTCGGTGGTGACGCTGTACGGCGCGGTGCCGAAGTTTGACGACCACGCGCTCGTCCTGGGCATCTCGCAGTCGGGGGCGGCCCCGGACGTGCTGGAAGTGCTGAAGCGTGCGCGCGAGACGGGCGCGCTGACGGCCTGCATCACGAACGAGCCGGACTCGGCGCTGGCCCAGGCCGCCGAGTTCCCCCTGAACATCGGGGCGGGCGAGGAACTGGGTATCGCGGCGACCAAGACGTATACGGGGTCGCTCGCCCTGCTGGCGCTGCTGTCCTGCGCGCTCGACGATTCGCACCCGGAGCGTTTGGAACACCTGCGCCGGGCGGCGGACACGATGCAGCGGACGCTGCGCTTCGACGATGCCATCCATCACCTGGTCGCCAAATATAAAGAAATGCAGAACTGCGTCATCCTGGGGCGCGGCTACAACCAGGCGACGGCGCAGGAAACGGCGCTGAAGCTGACCGAGACGTGCTACATCAGCGCCCAGTCGTTTTCCGGAGCCGATTTCCTGCACGGCCCCATCGCGCAGGTCGCCAGCGGCTTCCCTTGCCTGCTGTTCGCGCCCGACGGCAAGGCGTTCGCGCCGATGGCGAAACTGGCCGACAAACTGCGCGCCCAGCACCCGGCGTTGATCTGCTTCGCGCATGATCCGGCGTTTTTGGCGTGCAGCGAGACGGCGGTACGCATCCCCGACGCCGTCCCGGAGTGGGTCAGCCCGCTGGTCTACGCCGTCGCCGCCCAACTGTTCGTCTACTGGCTGGCCGTGGCGCGCGGCAACGACCCGGACGCCCCGCGCGGCCTGAGCAAGGTGACTCAGACGGTGTGACCAGATAGCCCACCACCTTGCTCCGTTCGTGCCTCGCTGCGC
>CAZZVX010000507.1:0-2167 GCA_964657535.1 Armatimonadota bacterium
AATCTTTGCTGCCTCTGGTACACTTCCGGCATCTTTTGCGCCCTGGAGAACCCGCCCATAAACGTCTCGCTCACCCCGGAACTGGAAACGCTGGTCCACGAAAAAGTCCAAAGCGGCCTCTACACCTCCGCCAGCGAAGTCGTCCGCGAAGCCCTGCGCCTGCTGCACGACCGCGACGCCATTCAGCAGCGCCTCGCCGACCTCAAGCGCGAAATCGCTGTCGGCTTGGAAGAATTGCGACGCGGTGAAAACATCCCCGGCGAACAGGTATTGACCGAATTGTACCAGCGAAGCAAAATCGGGAAACTGTAAAGTGTCGGGTGGGTAGTATTTATGAACAAGCCGAATGACTTTGAGGAGGTACCAAAGCAACCTATTAGCGAAAGAATTACGCCTGGACGTTGCTTGTTCAACCTCGTGTTTGGCATTGTCTGGATGTTGTGTTGTGGCGTTTATGCAATCACTGATTTCTCACATCACCGCCTACTTCCAGGCATCCTGTATTTGGTTTGAATGTTTGTGCAGGTAATCCAAATACCTGCGAATTGGAAGCAGTACAACTGTGTAACAAATGGTGGAGAAGTCTACGTTGTTCAGCCTCCAATAACTCAACTGCCTACGCCTGTCTCGCCCATATTCGCAGGCATTTTGACTATTCTGGTTTCACTCGCGTCATTTGCGACCGTTGCTGTGCTGGTTTCCAGCCATCTGCCGTTAATCTTTTGGTTGGTTGCGCTTCTCATCAACGGCTTGCTCTGGCTGTATGTCTATTATTGCTGGTATCGGATCGGGCAAACTCGCCGAACAAAACCCCAAGACCCAGTCTCAGCTTCGCAAGAAGGCGTTTGGCCGCCCGCGCCGCAACGTCCTCAATGATGACGGATGTTATATCAGCCCGTCCACAGGACGGTTGGCGCTTCGCCCGCCAGACCTGCCTTTCAAGGAGGGGCCGATAAAAATGACAAAGGAACTTTATGAAATATATTATGCTGGTCCCCGACGGCATGGCCGACTTGCCGCTGGACGAACTCGGCGGGCAGACGCCGATGCAGGCGGCGCGGACGCCGCACTCTGACGCGCTCGCCGAGCAATCGCTGGTCGGGAGCGTGCTGACCGTGCCGCCGGGGATGTATCCCGGCAGCGATGTCGCCAACATGGACCTGCTCGGCTATGACCCGCGCCAATACTACACCGGGCGCGGCCCGATTGAAGCGGTGGCGATGGGCGTTCCCCTGGATGCGCGGGACGCCGCCTACCGCTGCTCGCTGGTGTCCAGCGACGGCGTGACGATGAACGATTACTCGTCGGGCCACATCACGACCGAGGAGTCGCGCCCGCTGGTCGAGCTGCTGCAAAAGAAACTCGGCGGGCGCAGTCTGCACTTTTACCCCGGCGTCGGCTACCGGCACATCCTGGCCTGGCAGGGCGGCCCGGTGGAGGTGAAGACCACGCCGCCACACGACATTCAAGGCAAGCTGCTGGCCGATTACTGGCCCGAAGGAGATGGGGCCGAGCGGCTCAAGCAGATGATGTACGACTCGCTGGAGATCTTAGACGATCACCCGATCAACCACGCGCGGCGCGAGGACGGCAAACAGCCGGGGAACATGATCTGGCTGTGGGGCCAGGGCTACGCGCCCAGCCTGCCCGGCTTTTTCCAGACCTACGGCAAGCGCGGCGCGGTGATTACGGCGGTGGACGTGGTGCGGGGCCTGGGCCGCGCGACGGGCATGACCATTATCAACGTCCCCGGCGCGACGGGGTATATTGACACGGACTACGCGGCCAAAGCCCGCTACGCAGTCGCCGCCTTGGATGCTCACGATTTCGTTTATGTCCACGTCGAGTCGCCCGACGAATCGGGGCATGAAGGCAACCTCGAACACAAGATCCGCAGCATTGAAGACATAGACAAGAAAGTGGTCGGCGTGTTGCGCGAGGGCATGGTCAAGAAAGACGACTACCGGCTGCTGATCGTGCCGGACCACAAAACGCCGATTGCGCTGAAGACGCACGAGGAAGGCCCGGTGCCGTTCCTGCTGTACGACTCGGCCAAGCCGCACACGGCGTCGCACTTCCCGTTTGACGAGCGGGCGGTGGGGGAGGCGACCACGCAGGTCGAGGACGGGACGCGACTGATTCGGATGCTGTTCGCGTAGGGTTTTTG
>CAZZVX010000508.1:0-2106 GCA_964657535.1 Armatimonadota bacterium
GCATCATCGTGTGGTGCACCATGCTCTGGGCGCTTGCCCCGATGGAGGCGCCGGCGAGCAGGCCCAGGACGACTGGGATAACGAGCAAACGACGGATCATGGAAGTGTCCTCTCTACGGTCAATGCCAGGCCGACTGCCTGGCTGCGATCTAGTGTTCCCGAAAATGAGGCGTTTCTCCTGCTTGTTGCGATGTTCGCAACTAAACTTTTTTGTGAGCCGTCACAGCCGTCACTCGCCGTTCAGGACGGTACTCGAAAGGTCCACGGCGTCGGTGCTGCTGCCCCAGGTGATGTGGTCGTTCCAGACGCTGGACTGTGCCGCGCTCTGGCTGCCCGCGTTGATGTTGACGCCCCACGTGATGTTGCCGCCCCAGATCACGTTCAGGGACGGGATCGTTCCCCATATCCGCTGGTTCGCCCCCAGCAGATTGCCGGTGTTCAGGGACAGGTTGCCATAACTGTCGCACTGCATTTGGGGACTGAGCGCCGGGACGGTCGCCGTCGCCGTGCAGGTCAAGGCGGCGGGAATGTCAACGTAGCCCGCGCCGTAGGTGGAAATGTCCGGGACGCCGCCGGGGGAAGCCCATTTGTCGGCGCTGATCATCAAGCGCGCTTTGATGGTGTCGGGCGTGAGCGTCGGGTACTTCTGCAGCAACAGGGCCGCCGCGCCGGCGACGACCGGGGCCGCCATCGAGGTGCCGGACAGGCAGAAGTAGGTCTCCGAGGCGCGGGGGCTGCCGCCGGTCTGATAAGCGGCATAGGGAACGTCGTTCGCGCCGCCGTTGGCGTCGTCCAGGGTGCTGCCGGCGGCGTCCACCGAGATGACGCGGTTGCCCGGCGCGATCAGGTCGGGCTTGCAGACGAAGTCCAGGCGGGACGGCCCCCGGCTGGAGTAGGTGGCGATCTTGTCGTCAATCCGGCTGGGGTCAACGGCACCGCCGCTCAGGATGCTCTGCTTGGTCGCGCCGACGGTGATCACATACGGGTCGTTGGCCGGGGACTGGATGCTGCCGTAGGCCGTGCCGTAGCCCTCGTTGGGAGCGCCCGCCGTCGGCGTCGCACTGAGCCGCCCTCCATTGCCCGCCGCGCAGACGACGACGATGCCCGCCTTCCACGCCGCCTCCACCGCCTGGCACAGCGGGTCGGTCTTGTACGACTCCCCGACCGGATGGCCCAGCGACAGATTCAGCACCTTGATCTTGTACGCTGACCTGTTGCTGATGACCCACTGGATGCCGGCGACAACGGTGCTGACGCTGCCCTGGCCCTGGGAATTCAGGACCTTGACGCTGACCAGATTGGCGTTGCGCGCGATGCCGTAGAACGTGCGGTAATACTGGCTGCCGGAGGACGCCTCGCCGTTGCCGGCGACGATGCCCGCCACGTGCGTCCCGTGACCGCAGGCGTCGCCCGTGGCGGCGTCCGTCGGGCAGAAACTGACGGCGGCCAGGACGCGCGACGCGGTGGAAGGACCGCGCGCCGACAGGTCCGGCGCGGCCGATTTCATGCCGCTGTCCACGACGGCGACGGTGACGCCGCTGCCGTCCAGACTGGTCGAGGTGCAGGTGTAGCCGGCGCCGCTGGAACTGACGGTGAACTCGTCGCACTTCTGGACCGGCCCGTCCGGCGACAGGTGGGTCACGAACGGCAGCGCCGCCAGCCGGCCCAGGCTGCGGGCCGGAAGCCGGAGCGCGGCGGCATGGATCAGGGGCAGGCGGCGGTACACGTCGGCGCCGAGCGCGGCCAGTCGTGCGCGCCGCGCGGGCGTCCACTCGCCGCTCATCTGGACGATGACCGACGCGCGCCCGTGCGCCGCCGGACGCGCCGGGAGGCGGCAGGCCGTGTCACGGCTCTTGGTCGGTTTGGGCCGGGAGCGCCCGCCCCAGTGCGCATTGGCGCGTGACGGGCTTGCCGTCAGCGCCAGTCCCAGCAGAAGAACCGCGCACCAGAGGGCGCGTCTCGCGATCCGTAGTTTGTTCATGGATAAGTTCCGTCCTCATCTCGCGGACACGCCGTTCATAGCGATCCACGTAATTTGACGGGGGATTATTCCATGTTTGACTGGCTGCTTGCATAACTATTTTCGCCGGACGAGTCATGACAAAA
>CAZZVX010000509.1:0-2059 GCA_964657535.1 Armatimonadota bacterium
CACGGCGGCGGCGACGCCTTTGCCCGTTGTGGCGCTGGTGAACGCGACGGGCGCGTAGGCGAGAAACGGCAGGCCGTCCCGCGTCTCTTCGTCGAATATCTTCATCGGGTTTTCGCCCGGCTTTTCTTCCAAGACATCTTTCTTGCCCAGGTCCCACTTGTTGACGACGATGACGCAGGCGCGGCCCGCCTCGTGCGCGTAGCCGCCGACGCGCTTGTCGCCGTCGGCCAGGCCGTCGTGGGCATCAATGACGAGCATGACCACGTCGCTCCGCTCGATGGCGCGGACGGCGCGCAGGGACATATAATACTCGACGCTGCCCTGGACCTTGCCCGCCCGCCGGATGCCCGCCGTGTCTATCAGCAGAATCTCGCGCTGCTGGCCGTTGTGCTCGAAGACGAACGGCGTGTCCACGGCGTCGCGCGTCGTCCCGGCGATGGGCGAGACGATGGCCCGCTCTTCGCCCAGGATCGCGTTCAGCAGGGACGATTTGCCGACGTTGGGCCGTCCGACGATGGCGATCTTGATGCGGTCGTCGTCCTCCTCCTCGTCGGTCGCGCCTTCGGGAAGCGGCGGGAACAGTTCGACAATCGCATCCAGGGCGTCCGCGACGCCGCGCCCGGACAGCGCCGAGACAGCATACACGGTCGGCAGGCCCAGCGCGTAGACTTCGGGAACGTTCCGATACTCCTGGTCGCCGTTGTCAACTTTGTTGGCGAGTACGACCAAAGGTTTCGGCGACCGGCGCAGGGCATTGGCGAGCTCGTAATCGTCGGCGGTCAGGCCCGTCGTCGTGTCCACCAGAAAGACGATGACATCCGCCTCGTCCATGGCGATCTCGGCCTGTGCGCGGATTTGGGCTTTGAGCGGGTCGCTCTCGAACATCTGGATGCCGCCGGTGTCCACCAGCGTGTAGGCGCGGCCCTGCCAGTCGCCGTCCGCGTAGAGTCGGTCCCGCGTGATGCCGGGCGTGTCCTCGACAATCGCGATGCGTCGGCCCGCCAAACGGTTAAACAGGGTGGATTTGCCAACGTTGGGTCGGCCCACAATGGCGACCAGCGGCTTGTGGGAAGATTCGGGCGGAACAACACTCACGTTCGGAGACTCCTCAACTGACGAAACAACGCAACAGCATAGCACAAACGCCCCCCCACTGTCAACGTGACCGCTCGTGAAGCGCCCAAACAACGGCCTGAAGAAATGGGAACGACCTGGCAATAATAATTGGTGACAATCCCTCGCCGGATCGCACGAATTGCGAAAAAAGCGGGTATAGAAAGAAGTACAGGACGCTCACTGACGAGGCCTGGTCATTGACTGTGAGAGAGGATACGAGAGATGGACTGGTTGACAAAAAACCATCCGGGCGAGGCCACGATCTCGCCTGCCGACGTGAAACTTTGTGAACTCTGCGGGACGCTGAATCACAAGACGAACGGCGAATGTTTTACCTGCGGATGGCGAGGACACTTCTGCGCGGAGGCCGCGCCTTTGGAGATCGCGTGGTTGCGACTGACGACGGAGTTTGAGGCGATCCGCATGGAACACGTCTCGGCGCGTCGCTCCCGGATTTTAGGCCACTTCGGCCAGGTGCGCAAGACGAATCGGTGGCAGCGCTGCCAGGCCGCGTGTCTGGCGTGGTGGCAGACGGTACGAAGCCGCCGCCCTCAGCGTGTTCCCGAACAGAAACCGTCTCCGTCCCGGATGCCGCCCGCGCTTTAGCGCCGCCGACAGTCAGGCCGTGACGGCCTCCTCCCAGTCCAGGGTCGGGAGAGGCTGTTTCGGCGGGCTGTCTAGTCGCGGGATGCTCTGCAGCAGGCTCCGCGTGTAGGGATGTTCCGGGTTGCGGAACAGTTCGTCCACCGGCTTGCTTTCCAGAACGCGGCCCTTGTACATGACGATCACGCGGTCGCACATCTCGGCGACCAGCCCCATGTTGTGCGTGATCAGCATGATCGCCATTTGCCGCGTTTCGCGCAGGTTCTTCAGCAGGTCCAAAATGCGCGCCTGCATCGTCACGTCCAGCGCCGTCGTCGGCTCGTCGGCGATCAAGAGTTGC
>CAZZVX010000510.1:0-2023 GCA_964657535.1 Armatimonadota bacterium
CGACACACACCCGGCGCTCACGGTCGCCGAACTGATGCGCGTGCTGCTGGACGAGAACGATCTGGCCTGGGACGCCGCCTGGGAGATCACCCAGGCGACGCTCGGCTACACCAACCACACGCTGCTGCCGGAAGCGCTGGAGCGCTGGTCCGTCGGCCTCCTGGAGTACGTCCTGCCACGGCATCTGCAGATCATCTATGAGATCAACCGGCGTTTTCTGGAGGTCGTGGATCGGAAGTGGCCGGGCGACATGGGCCGCGTCGCCCGGATGTCCCTGATCGAAGAAGGGGCGCAGAAGACGGTGCGCATGGCGAACCTCGCCATCGTCGGCAGCCACTCGGTCAACGGCGTGTCCGCCCTGCACACGGACTTGATCAAGCGCTCCCTCGTGCCGGATTTCTACCAACTCTGGCCCGAAAAGTTCAACAACAAGACCAACGGCGTCACCCAGCGCCGCTGGCTGCTCAAATCCAATCCCGGACTGGCCTCACTGGTCACGAAGGCCATCGGGGACGACTGGATCACCGACCTGGACAGACTGCGCGCTTTGGAGCCGTTCGCCGAAGAGGGTAATTTCCGGCAGGAGTTTCTGGCCGTCAAACGCGACAACAAAGTGCGCCTCGCCGAATACGTCGCGGACACGCTGCATCTCACTGTGGACCCGGACTCGCTGTTCGATGTCCAGGTCAAGCGTATCCACGAATACAAGCGGCAGGTCCTCAACGTCCTGCAGATCATTCACGCTTATTTAGCGTTCGTCGAGGATGGCATCGAGCCGCGCGTCCCCCGCACCTACATCTTCGCCGGCAAAGCCTCGCCGGGCTACTGGGCGGCCAAGCAGACGATTAAACTCATCAACAATGTTGCCCGCGTCGTCAACGACGACAAGCGGACGCGCGGCCTGCTCCAAGTGGTCTTCGTCCCCGACTACCGGGTGAGCGTCGCCGAGAAGATCATCCCCGCCGCCGACCTGAGCGAGCAGATCTCCACGGCGGGCAAGGAAGCGTCCGGGACAGGGAACATGAAGTTCATGCTCAACGGCGCGCTGACTATCGGTACGCTGGACGGCGCCAACGTCGAGATGCGGGAGGAAGCCGGCGCCGACAACATCTTCATCTTCGGCCTGCGCGCCGAAGAGATTCAGGAGATGCGGGCGCGCGGCGCGTATCGGCCCTGGGAGTACGCCGCCCAGCCGGCCCTGCGGCGGGTGCTGGACGCCCTGGCGTCTGAACGTTTCTGCCCGCAGGAGCCGGGCCTGTTCCGCTGGCTGCACGATATGCTGCTCTACCACGACGAATACTTCCACCTCGCCGATATGCCGTCTTACGTCGAGGCGCAGCGGGTCGCGGGCCGTGAATACGCCGACACGGACTCTTGGGCGCGCAAGGCGGTCCTGAACGTCGCCCGCGTCGGCAAATTCTCCAGCGACCGGACCATCCGCGAGTACTCTCGCGACATCTGGCACATCCAGAGCGTCTGATATTTTTTCACAAACGATGTGATTTTATGACATTTGCGGGTATAATGCGGAGACTCCGGGGCCAGAAACCCCGGTAACCTTCCTTTTTCGCCTCGACTCAGCGCCTTCTCCTGTGCTCCCCAGGTTCCTTCGGTCTTTCCGTCGTACCGCCAGGCTCCGCAGATGCAGCCGAAACTCGTCTCGAAAAAGCGGTTCGACCCGAAAGGAGCCATCACATGGCAACCAAATTGTACGTCGGTAACTTAAGCTACCAGACCAAAGACCAGGACCTCGCTGAGATGTTCGCCGAAGCCGGCAACGTCACCAGCGCCCAGGTCGTGACCGACCGCTACACCGGCGAATCCCGTGGTTTCGGGTTCGTCGAGATGGCGACCGAAGACGAAGCCAAGCAGGCCATCGCGGCCATCAATGGCCGGACCGTTTCGGGCCGCGCCCTCGTCGTCAATGAGTCCAAGCCCCGCGAAGGCGGTGGCGGTGGTGGACGCAGCGGCGGTGGCGGCGGTTACGGCGGCGGTGGTCGCAGCGGCGGCAGTGGCGGCGGCT
>CAZZVX010000511.1:0-2011 GCA_964657535.1 Armatimonadota bacterium
AGGTGCCGGGCTGGACGCGCAGATAGAACTGGTCCTGGTGCAAGGCCTGGCCGCGCGCCCCGGCGGGCTTGAAATACAGCATGGTCTGCACGGCGAGCGGCTCCCTGCCGAGCAGATCGGTCAGCGCGTCCCGCAATCGCTGGTCGAGCAGCCACTGAAGGCTGTCCTCGTCCCACCGGTGCATATGGATCATGCGCGGGAACCGCTTGAGCGGGTCCTGACTGGTCAGGTCCACGCCGTCAAAGTCGCCGGGGTACGTCCCCGCCGCCCGCAGGCTCATAAAGTGTTCTTTGAGGCGTTCCACTTCGCCGGGCGCAAAGACGCCGGGGACGACGAGGTAGCCGTCGCGCTCGTACTGGGCTTGTTGTTCGGTCGTGAGCATCCGCACTCTCCAAATCAGTTCGCTGGTTGGATTATAACACAGACGCGCCGTTTTGTGCATCCGCGTCCGCCTCTCTGTTTCGGGAGTCGTCTTGCGGCCAGCGCCTTTTCTGAGTATAATGCGTCTGCGGCGTCAAGCGAACGACCACAGGCGAGGGACACGGGAAGGCGGCGGAGCGGGTGACAGAAGAAGAAAAGCGGCTGCAGGAGTCGCTCCGGCGCACGGCCCACTGGAAGCGCTGGGGGCCTTACCTGAGCGAGCGGGCCTGGGGGACCGTCCGCGAAGACTATTCGCCCGACGGGGCCGCCTGGGACTATCTGCCCCACGACGCGGCCCGCTCGAAGGCGTATCGCTGGGACGAGGACGGGCTGATGGGCATCTCCGACCGGCACCAGCTCCTGTGCTTTGCGCCCGCCCTGTGGAACGGGCGCGACCCGATTCTGAAGGAGCGGCTGTTCGGCCTGTCCGGGTCCGAGGGCAACCACGGCGAAGACGTCAAGGAGCAGTACTTCTACCTGGACAGCACGCCGACCCACTCGTACATGAAGGCGCTCTACAAGTACCCGCAGGCGTCGTTCCCCTACGTCGCTCTGGTGTCCGAGAATCGGAAGCGCGGACGCAAACTTCCTGAGTACGAACTGCTGGACACGGGCGTCTTCGACGGGGGCCGCTATTTTGACGTTTTAATGGAGTACGGCAAGGCCGGGCCGGACGACATCTGCATCCAGATCACGGCGACGAACCGGGGGCCGGAGGCCGCGCCGCTGCACATCCTGCCCACGCTCTGGTTCCGCAACACCTGGGCCTGGGGCCACCACGACGCCCGTCCCACGCTCTCGCAGGTTGCCGGTCAGCCCGGAGTGATCGAGGCCGTTCATTCCTACTACGGGCCGCGCTGGCTGACCTGCGAAGGGGCGCCGCCGCTGCTGTTCACCGAGAACGAGACCAACGCCCAGCGCCTGTACGGGGCCGAGAACCGTGCGCCGTGTGTCAAGGACGGCATCAACGATTATCTGGTCGCCGGTCGTCCGGACGCCGTCAGCGCGGAGCCGCACGGCACGAAAGCGGCCGCGCATTATGCGCTCACGCTGGGGCCGGGCGAGACGGCCACGGTGCGCCTGCGGCTGACCGACTACGCGCCGCCGGACGGAGCCGCCTTCGCCGATTTCGACACCCTCATGACGCTGCGCCGACGTGAGGCGGACGAGTTCTACGCCGGGGTCATCCCCGCGCGCCTATCGCCGGACGCCCAGGCCGTGATGCGTCAGGCGCTGGCCGGTCTTCTGTGGTCCAAGCAGTTCTACCACTATGTCCAGGAGCAGTGGCTGGCGGGCGACCCCGCGCTGCCCCCGCCGGCCCGGCGGGACCCGCGCAACGGCGAGTGGGGGCATCTGTTCAACGCCGATGTGCTGTCCATGCCGGACAAGTGGGAGTACCCGTGGTACGCCGCCTGGGACCTGGCATTTCACTGCATCCCGCTGTCGCTGGTGGACGCGGACTTCGCCAAGGAGCAGTTGCTGCTGATCCTGCGCGAGTGGTATATGCACCCGAACGGCCAACTGCCCGCCTACGAGTGGGAGTTCAGCGACGTCAACCCGCCCGTCCACGCCTGGGCGGCCTGGCGGGTCT
>CAZZVX010000512.1:0-1943 GCA_964657535.1 Armatimonadota bacterium
CAGCAGCCCAAGCCGCTTGTCATCAAGGCCGACGGCGAAGCGGCGGGCAAGGGCGTCTTCATCTGCACAACCTATGAAGACGCCGACAGCGCGCTCTCCAAACTCATGGAAGAGCGCGTTTTCGGTGCGTCCGGCGACGCCGTTATCATTGAAGAGTTTCTGCAGGGCGAGGAAGCCTCGCTGATGGCCTTCACCGACGGCAGCACCGTCGTGCCGATGATCGCGGTGCAGGACCACAAGCGCGCCCTCGACGGCGACCAGGGACCGAACACCGGCGGCATGGGCTGCTACGCCCCCGTCCCCCTGGTCACGCCCGAACTGTACGCGCGGGCCGTCGCCCAGATCCTGCAGCCGGCGGTGGACGCGATCCGCAGCACCGGCATCCCCTATAAAGGCGTCCTCTACGCCGGATTGATGATCACCCCCGACGGCCAACTGAAGACGCTGGAGTTCAACTGCCGCTTCGGCGACCCGGAAACGCAGGTCGTCCTGCCGCTGCTGGAAACCGATTTGGTAGATATTCTCTTAGGAGTCACCGACGCGCACCTAGACGAGGTGGACGTGCGCTGGCGCAGTCAAGACGCCGTCTGCGTCGTGCTGGCGTCGGGCGGCTACCCAGGCGCGTATGCCAAAGGGCTGCCCATTGAAGGACTGGATCAGGTCGGGCATCTGTCGGACGTGGCGATCTTCCACGCCGGAACCAAGACCGGCGAAGACGGGGCCGTGCTGACCGACGGCGGGCGCGTGCTGGGCGTGACGGCGCTGGGTAACGATTTCGCGCAGGCCCGCGCCCGCGCCTACGCCGCCGTCAAAAACATCCATTTTGAGCATATGCACTACCGAACCGACATCGGCAACAAAAATCAGACAAGGAGCCAATGATGCGCGTCCTGATGTTAAGCTGGGAGTACCCTCCCAAGATCGTCGGCGGAATCTCCCGCCACCTGTATGACCTGGCCCATGCGCTCCAAAAGCAGAATGTGGAAGTCCATGTCATTACGTGCGAGCATCCCGGCGCGGCGGCTGAGGAAGTCGAGGACGGCATTCATCTTTACCGCGTGACGCCGTCGGGGCCGGGCAACGACTTCATCCACTGGGTGCATCTGCTCAACGAGGCCATGCGGACTCGCGCCGAGGCGCTGATCGCCGAACTGCTCGCCCAAGACCCCGACGAACCGCTTTTGATTCACGCCCACGACTGGCTGGCCCATTTCAGCGGCGCGGCGCTCAAGCATCAGTTCCACATTCCCCTCGTGGCAACGATCCATGCGACCGAGTATGGGCGCAACAGCGGCATCAAAGGGCCGGTGCAGGAGTATATCAACTCCGTCGAGTGGCAGCTGCAGAACGAAGCCTGGCGCGTTATCGTCTGCACGGACTTCATGCGCCGCGAGTGCGAACACGCCCTGCACACGCCCTGGGACAAGATGGACGTCATCTACAACGGCGTGGAGGCGGACAAATTCGTCCTGCCCGATTTCACGCCGGAAGAACGGGCCGCCTTCCGCGCCCAGTACGCCGCGCCGGAAGAAAAGATCATCTTCTTTGTGGGCCGCATGGTCCGCGAAAAGGGCGTCCAGGTGTTGATTGAGTCGCTGCCGAAAGTGCGCTGGGGCTACCATGACGCCAAACTGCTGATCGTCGGCGGCGGTCACAAAGACCATCTCATCAACCTGGCGGCGTATCTGGGTATGGAGCGGCATGTCTACTTCACCGGGTTTGTCCCCGACGAAGACCTGATGAAGATTTACGCGATCATTGACATCGCCTCGTTCCCCAGCCTGTATGAGCCGTTCGGCATCGTCGCCCTGGAAGCCATGGCGGCCCATGTCCCCGTCGTCGTGTCCGACGCCGGCGGCCTGCCGGAAGTCGTCCACAACAACGTCACCGGCATCACGACCTACGCCGGCAACCCGAACTCGCTGGCCGACGGCCTCTTGAAG
>CAZZVX010000513.1:0-1783 GCA_964657535.1 Armatimonadota bacterium
GAGCGGCTGAACGCGACGCGCGACGCCGAATGCGACCCCCTGACCGGGCTGGCCTCCTGGCGCGGCATTGACAGGTATTTGCAGCAGCGCCTCGACCTGGCCCGCGCACGCCGCTCGTCGCTGGGCCTGCTGTTCATTGACGCGGACGGATTGAAAGGCGTCAACGACCGCTTCGGCCATTCCGCCGGGGATGAACTGCTCAAACTGATCGGCGAGTGCTGCCGACTCTGCACCCGCGAGCGCGACCTGGTCGGGCGGCGCGGCGGCGACGAGTTCCTGGTGGTGCTGGACGAAGTGGATCGCGCGGGTGCCGAAAAGATGCGGGTGCGGCTGCAAAACGCCGTCGTGGACGCCCTGGCGATTCATCCCGTCTTTTCGCAGGTCCCGGCGGGCATCAGCGTCGGCGTCGCCATGTTCCCGACCGACGCCGCCGATGTGCAGTCGTTGATCGAGATCGCGGACCGCCAGATGTACCAGGACAAGAAGGCCCGGAAAATGCTGATGGCGATGGCCTAGAACAGACCCGTGATGACCCCGTCGGCGTCAATATCTATGTCGTTGGCGGCGGGGTGCTTGGGCAGGCCGGGCATAGTCAAAATGTCGCCGATCAGGGCGACGACGAAGCCCGCGCCGGCGGACAGGGTGAGCGCGCGGACAGGGAGCGTGAAGCCGGTGGGAGCGCCGCGCCGCGCCGGGTCGTCCGTGAACGAGTATTGAGTCTTGGCGATGCAGACCGGAAGCCGTCCGTAGCCATGAGTTCCCAGCCAGGAGAGCTGATTCTGCGCTTCCCCGCCCAACGTGATGCCGTCCGCGCCATAGACTCTGGCGGCGACGGCGCGGATTTTTTCATCAATGGGCAGGATGGCGTCGTAGATGGGCCGGAACCGGGGAGGCGTGCCGAAAGCCTCCAGGACGGCTTCCGCCAGCGCCCCGCCCCCCGCGCCGCCCTGCCCCCACACGTCGTTGACGGCGACGCGCCAGCCGCGCTCCCGGCAGTGCGCCGTGACGGCCTCCACTTCGGCATCCGTGTCCTGCGCGAAACGATTGACCGTGACCACGAACGGCACGCCGATCTGCCCGACGTTGGCCGCGTGCCGGTCCAGATTGGGCAGGCCGCACTTCACGGCGGCGACGTTCTCTTTATCCAGGTGCTTTTTGGAGACGCCGCCGTGCATCTTCAGGGCGCGGACGGTGGCGATCAACACAACGCAGTCGGGATCGAGTTCGGGCCGCCGGGACGCGGCGACGATGTCGCAGAACTTCTCAAAGCCCAAGTCGGAACCGAAACCGGCCTCGGTCACGACCACGTCGCCCAGGCGCAGGGCGACTTTCGTGCCGATGACGCTGGAACAGCCGTGCGCGATGTTGGCGAACGGCCCGCCATGCACGAACGCGGGCGTGCCTTCCAGCGTCTGCACCAGGTTGGGCTTGATCGCGTCGCGCAGCAGGGCCGCCATCGCGCCCTGCGCCCCTAAATCGGCGGCGGTCACGGGCTGACCGTCTCCATTCAGGCCGACGATGATCCGGCCCAGTCTTTCCTTGAGTTCCGCCAGCGACTCGGACAGACATAAGATCGCCATCACTTCCGAGGCGACCGTAATCTGGAAGGCCGTTTCGCGCGGGAAGCCGCCCGACCGTCCGCCCAGGCCCAGGACAATATCGCGCAGGGCGCGGTCATTGGTGTCCAGGCAGCGCCGGTGGGTGATGGCCCGAACATCCAGCCCCAGCGCGTTGCCCTGCGCAATATGATTATCCGTGAGAGCCGCCAAAAGATTGTTGGCGG
>CAZZVX010000514.1:0-1782 GCA_964657535.1 Armatimonadota bacterium
TAAGTGGTGAAGATGTTGGTCGTCCCCGAACTGTCGGAGCGGTGGAAAGGCGCGATGGCAAGGTTCGGGAACTTGACGCCGGGGCTGAGTTTGCTGATGCGCGGGTCGCTCCAGTTGGTGATCTTACCCAGGAAGATATCGGCAATGACATCCCCCGTCAGATGAATGCCGGGGCCGATGCCTGGGATATTATAAGCGACGGTGACGGCGCCTGCGACGGTTGGGATGTGCAGGATTCCGGGGGCGGCAGCCAGTTCCGTCGGATTCATGGGGGCGTCGGACGCGCCGAAATCCACAGAATGGGCGGTGATGTTCTTGATGCCGCCGCCCGACCCGATGGGCTGGTAGTTGATCTGGACGCCTTTATCCCGCGCGTATTCGGCGAACCACTGCTGGTACAGCGGGGCGGGGAAAGTCGCGCCCGCGCCAGTGAGGGACTGCGCCTGCGCGCCCGCACCGGCCAGGGCCGTGAGGCCGACGGCCAGGGCGACGGCGCGCTTGATGAGTTGTGAAAACATGGTCAATTTATCTCCGTGAAGCGTCTCTGATGACAAAACGGCGTTAGAACCGGACCTGGATCTCGCCGATGGTTTCGCTGATCTTGCTTGGGCTGGCGACGGCCGGATCGTGGGCGACTTTGTCCGGGCGGACATAGTAGACGCGCAGACGAGTCGCCTTGTCCAGATTATAACTGGCCCCGTAGCCGAGATTTTCGTCATCATAGGAACTGTTTGCGAGCGGGCCGCTGCTGGCGCGGCGCAGGCGGTCATACGAGAAGAATAGGCTCAGCGGCTTGTCGGTGGTGTTGAAGAACGAGTACCCGATCTGGCCGTAGTAGCCCTCGATCTTGTTGCCCGGCACGTCCGTGGCCGTGGTCGCGGTCTGGCTGGTGAACCGGAACAACTGCTCGTACTTGCCCTGCTCGTATTCGGCGTTGGCAAACAGGCCGAACGGGGCGGCGTACTGCAAGTCCGCGCCGAACAACTGCTTTTTGTCATTATGATAGGCCGCGCCAGTGGGGCCGGTCGTGCCGACATTGACTTCCGGCACCTGACCGTCGTAGTAGGAAACGCCGAAGCCCAGCGTCTTATCCGGGGTCTGGTAGCCGATGCGGTAGATGCCGTCGAGATGGCGGTCGGTGTTTTCGGACGCGCGGCCATCGCCGTTCACCAGGGCCGCCGTGAGCTTCAGGCCGCCCGGCAGGAAGCCGATCAACTGCTGGGGCGTGTTGTAACTGAGCTGAACGCCCTTGTCATAGTCCTGGTTGGCCCAGATGCCGTAGGAGGCCTCGCTGAAACCCAACGGGCGCTCAGGCGTGAGGATGACCGCAGTGGAGGCGGGAAGTTCGTAGCCGAAGGGATTGGCGAACTGTCCTGCCGTGATGGTCGGCGCGTCGGCGGGATTGCCGTCGCCGAAGGTGTAGGCGACGTAGCCCTCGCGCACCGTCACCTGCTGGTTGGGGGTCGCGCCGGCGTTGACCGCGCCGCTGGTGTCAATCTGCACGGCGTACTGCGTGTTCTGGGTGACGTGGCCGGTGAACTTGAGACGGGCGCGGCGCACCTCGAAGCTCTCGTTGTTGCCGCCCTGCGCGTAGTTGCCGTTGTAGGAGCCGGCTTTGGAAGATTTGCCCGCCGGGTAGTTGTTCTCGGACTTGCCGGCTTCCTGATAGCGGGCCTGGACGTAGCCGCTAATCTGGAACTTGCGGCTGCTGCCGACGCCGTAGGAACTGTCGGCGGTGGCTTGCGCCTTCTGCGCCGCCGCCTGCACGTCCAGCAGGTCGGC
>CAZZVX010000515.1:0-1763 GCA_964657535.1 Armatimonadota bacterium
TGCTTCGCGGACGGCCACGCGAAATCCATGGCGATGCTGATGGCGATTGACGGCAGCAGCAAGCCCTACTTTATCCCAGCCAACAAGAGCGACGCCCTCGATTGGTGCTATAATGCGAATGCTACGCCGGACGCCCTCGCCCCGAACACGCAAGTCGGCGCGGGGCCGAACGTGGCCTGTTCAACCGTCGCGAGTAACCTGTACACCCAGACGACGGTCGTGCCGTAGTCAGAGGAAGGAAAGACAGATGTTTCAGACCTCCCGTATCAGCGTTTTCCTCCTGTCAGTCTTGCTCGTCGGCGCTCTCGCCGGGTGCGCCTCGCACGAGGCCGCGCAGATCCCCGCGGGTATGAAGGTCGGCCCGCCGCTGTCCCAGGCGCAGGCCCAGGCCATCCAGAAAAAGTATGCCGCCAAAATGGGTAATTAGATATGCGCCTCGGATCGCAATCCGGGGCGTCGGCCGACAAAGGAGTTTTTATGAGTTTACGACGAATGACGACCTGCGCCGCCCTGCTGGGCGGACTGGTCTGCCCGGCAGTCCACGCCGACGCGCCCGTGCTGACCGCCGACGCGCCCATCGTCGTCCCCGGCGGGTCGGGACACTTCGACTGGATGGCCGTGGACGCGCCGCGCCACCGCCTGCTGGCGTCCCACCCCGACAAAGGGACGCTGGTCGTTTATGACCTCGCGACGGGCGACCTGAAGCAGCTCGACACGGACGGCGAGATCAACGGCGAGGCGGTGGACGAGGCCGACAGCAAACTGTTCGTTGCAGGCGGCAACCAGAAAGTCGTCGTCTTCGACCTGACGACCCTGGCGAAGACCGGCGAAATCGCGTTGACCGGCCCGGCGGACTCCGTGGCGTTTGACCTCAAGAACGACACGCTGTACGCCGACCACGACGACGGCACCGAAGTCTGGGCCATTGACGGCAAGACCGAGAAAGTGACCGGCGCGGTGACCATTGCCGGGGCGCCCGAAGCGATGGCCTACGACCCGGCCGCCGACCGGCTGTACCAGAACGTCAAGACCGCCAACTCCGTACAGGTCATTGACCCGTCCAAGAACGCCGTGGAGGCGACCTGGCCGACCGCGCCCATGACCTCGCCGCACGGCCTGGCGCTGGACGCCGCCGCGCAGCGGCTGTTCACGGCGGGGCAGGGCAAGGTGGACATGATGGACCTGAAGACCGGCAAGACCCTGGCGACGGTGGACATCGCGCCGGGCTACGTGGACCAGATCGCCTTCGACTCTGCCCTGCGGCGCGTCTACTGCGCGACGGCGCCTAAAGGGGCCGACGCCGGCCAGATCTCCGTCCTGCAGGAAACGCCGGACGGCGCCGCGCTCACGCTGCTGGGCCGTTTCGACTCGCCGAAGGGGACGCACACGCTGGCCGTGGACTCCCTGACGCACGCCGTCTGGATCTCCTACGCCGACAGCAAGAACAGCTACCTGGAAAAATTGACGCCCGCCAAGTAGACACGAGGAACGTATTCATGTCACCGATCACGCGACGCCAGTTCCTCCGGTCCGCCGGGGGAGTGACCTTTCTCGCCCTGACGCCCGTCGGCCGCGGCCTGTTCGCCGCGCCCGGCACAACGCTGCCGCGCTTCACGGCGCTGCCCTATGTCCAGCCCGGCAGCGCCAGCCGCCTGGTGGACGGGCAGGAGTCGGTCGTCATTGCCTGGCAGACGGAGGACCGGCCCGCCGACTTTACGCTGGAATACGGGCCGCAAAAATCCCTCGGGCGGAAGGCGGAGATC
>CAZZVX010000516.1:0-1584 GCA_964657535.1 Armatimonadota bacterium
TAGTTCGAGACCACATCGAGGCGCGCGTTGGTGACGCCGTACCGGCTGAGGGCCGCCAGCAGGGCGGCCTTGTTCGCGCGCACCTGTTCGGGGTCGGGCGGCGTCCCGGCGGGCGCGGGGTGGACGTGGGTGAAGGCCTCGCGGAACACCTCCGGCGGCACACCGAGCGCGGCGGCGATGAGCGTTACCGGTCGGCCTCGGTCCCTGGGGTCGGTGTCATGGCCGCCGGAGAAGACGACCGGGACGCGCGTCACGGGCGCGGCCTGCGCGGCACGCCCCCCGCAGGCGAGCGCCGCCAGCAGGACAAGGGCCATCGGCAGCACGCGCGCCAGCCCGCTTGGCTTGCATCGAGGAACGGTCATCAGGGTGTCCTTTCTGTCGCGGGTCGCTCTCTGTTTGCGCCCGCCGTTTATCGGCCCGAAGTATGTCCGCCGTCACGGAAAGTTCTCTCGCCCCTGTTCTGCAGGGCCTCCAGGTAACGGCGGAGAGCGTCCGGCCCCTCCGCTTCCGCCGTCACGGCTTCTAGATAACGCCTGTGCCAGAACTCCTGGCACTCCTGGCAATGGACGGGGACATAGTCCCAGGCGGCGGGCGACCATGCCACCGCCATTGCGGATGCATTCAAACCCTGCCTCCCGCACGACGGGCAAGTATAGCCTCGCTTGTCCTTCGGCGCGGACTCGACGGTTCCCATTGTTATCAAAGCAGCCTCTCTTTTAGGGGCATTATGGTTCGGCTCATTGGCAATTCATGGAGTGAGTTACGAACACGACTTGGCATTAAGTGTAGCCTTTGTTATACCGATTGACGGTTTGCAGTTGTACCGATTTCTGCTCCGACGTTTTTCTTCGACGCGGCATAGTCTAAATCAACGAAACGAACCCCGGCTATCGTCATCAAGAAACTGTACGTAGGCCATGTTATTGTCCACCCGCTTATACCGGCAAAATCTTCCCTGGTTGCGTTTCTTCGGGTTGATCGAACTCACAACAAGTTGCACACCGAGATGCAGCTCCAGCTCACGCGACAGCCCGCCGCTATGGTTGGATACCATCACGCGGTCTACGACACTGCCATACGTAGTCCGAATTTTGACCAAAAAATCTTCTCCTTGAATCGTCTTCCCGACCCAAGATGGCACAAGCGTCCCAATTGCAAATTCTTTTCGTAGCATGACGGCCAGTAATTGAGCGATCCGATTTGACATCATGCCGCAATGCGCGACCGGCATCCGTCGGCTTGCTGGATTATACCCAGTCCGGGCGTCACAGCCCACTGCCGGGCGGTTCGGGGCGGCGGATTTTGGGCGGCGTTTTCTAAGTATCATGCACGGGCCGGGGGTATTATGAGGGCCATGACAGAACTGGAACTGCTGCACGAAGAGATACGCGCCTGCCGCCGGTGCGAGGCCGACGGGTTCCCGATCGCGCCGCCGCCGCTGGCGTGGGGCGAAGCGCCCGCGCCTTTCCTGCTGGTCGGGCAGGCGCCGGGACTGAGCGACTGGCGCGGCGACCGGATGTATTTAGGCCCGGCGGCAAAAAAACTGATCGGGTGGCTGATGGAAGCGGGGTTTGCCGAGGCGGA